>NZ_JBFALK010000005.1:0-406049 GCF_040656155.1 Microtetraspora glauca | reverse complement strand
GCCAGCAACCACCGCGCCCGCGACCGCGACAGCGGTATGCACCTGATCGCAACTATCACGGCCGGCCGGAGCAAGCCCCCGTCGCCGTGCCTACGAACACCAGCCACCGTGATCCCCACCCGGTGCAGCGCCTACGAACATCAACCACCGTGATCCCCGCCCAGTGCAGCGCCTACGAACACCAGCCGCCCAGCACCTACGGACGCTCCTCTTCCACGTTCCGAGGTCCCGGTCGGCTTCGATATCGGTGTCGGCGGACAGCTCGCCGCGCTCGATGGCACGGGCACCGCGTGAGACATCGGCCGGGCGCGGGCTGTGTCTCGCGGGCTGTGTCTCAGGGCAGGAGGGTGCCCACCCGCTTGACCGTGCGGATCACGGGTGCCGTCTCCAGCTCGCGCACGCCGTGGAGGGGCGCTACCCGCTCGGTGAGATAGCGGTAGAGGTCGCGGGTGTCGCGCCAGGTCACACCAGCTCGCCGTACCCGGCTCGTCCGTCCCAGGCCAGCACACGCAGAAGGGCGTGGTCCTCCCCGCTCAGTGAGATCGCCCTCTCGTACGGCCGAGCCGGCCGGAGTCGCTCGGCCTGCTCCTGGGAGAGCACCGCGACCCGGCTGCGCCATCCGGCGAACATGTGCAGGGTCGCGTGCGCGGACATGGCGACGATGCGCGGGGTACGCGGCAGCTTCTTCAGCAGTAGCGTGTCACCGTCCTGGTCGTCGCCTGTCTGGACGTGCCAGGCGCCCCCGTGATCGCAGGGCCGGGATCGACGTGGCCGTCTACGAGCGCGACCTGTCGCCCCTTGTCCGGCGGCAGGGCTACCGCCTGCACCTGAGCGACGTGGGTATCGGCGCGCTCACCGGCGTGATGACGCCCGAGCGGTGGGCGGCGTTCCTGGCCACCGCTCACACACCCGAACCTCGCTTCGTTCGCCTTGATCCCGCGCTCGAGGTGCTTGAGGTCCTCGAGTTCGGCGGGCGGCACCTGTCGATCGACCGGCAGACGCTGCGCGATGCCCTGCTGGCCGAGGCGGCCGGGACGATCACCTACGGCAGGCAGTTGACCGGCTTCCAGACGGCGGCAGACGGCGTGACAGCACGCTTCGACGACGGCTCCACCGTCTCCGGCGAGGTGCTCGTCGGTGCCGACGGTATCAATTCCGCGGTCCGCCGCCAGTACCTGCCGCACGCCCGCATCGTCGGCACCGGCCTCGTCCAGCTATACGGCAAGATCCCAGTTGAACTGGCCGAGGGCATGGGCAACGTGTTCACCGCGGTCACCGGCCCTGGCCATCGCGTGGTGGGCGTCGCGCCGACTCGCGACTACGCCACCTGCTCATTCGGCATCCGCGCCGAGGATCTCCCGCCCGACCTGCCCCTGATGACGCAGGAGCGGCTCAGGGCCGTCGTCAGGGAGATGACGTACGGCTGGCATCCCCGTATCCAGCGGATGATCGCCGGCTGGCGGGAGATCTTCCCGTTGACTCTGCGCACCAGCGTCCCGATCCCACCCTGGGAGACCACCCGCGTCACGCTGCTTGGCGACGCCGCCCACGCCATGAGCCCGGCGGCCGGGGCAGGGGCCAACCTGGCCCTGCGTGACGCGGCGGCGCTCACCGCGGCACTCGCCCACGGCGGCCCGCTGATCCCGATGCTGCGCTCCTACGAGCAGGAAATGATCGACTCCGGCTTCGCCGCGGTCCGCACTTCCGCCGCCAACGGCGCCCGCGTTCTCGGCCAGGCCCCACTGCCCGCCAGTTGACGACGCGTGGACCTTCGGCGCCGACTCACCTCCGACTGGCGCGCCGCACCCCGGGCTACAACGCCCGCTCGCGTTCAGCGGCGAGTCTCGTCGTCGCCGCCGGTCAGACAGACACGGCGGCGGCGAGGAGGGGGGTGATGCGGTACGGGATCTGGGTGGAGAGGGCGATCGTCGTGTCGCTGCGTTGGACGGCGGGCGAGGCGAGAATGCGGGCGATGATCTCCTGGAGATGGGGCGTGTTCCGGGCCACCACACGGCAGAGGAGGTCGGCCTGGCCGCTTGTGCCGTACACCTCGAGGATCTCGGGGATCCCGTCCAGGGCCTCGACGGCTTCGGCGAGCTTGCCCTGGGCGATCTGGAGGGAGGCGAAGGCGAGGATCGGGTAGCCGATCTCCTCGGTCATCACCGTGGGCCCGAAATCGCCGATCACGCCACGCGCGGTGAGCTTCTCCAGACGCGCTTGGACCGTGCCCCTGGCGACGCCGAGCAGACGGGCGAGCTCGGTGAGACCGATCCTGGGGTTGTCACGCATGGTGATCAGCAGCTTGCTGTCGAGCGAATCGAGCATGGGACCGACGCTACCCGCCGACTGTGCGATTCGACCAGCCAAAGGCGCATAACGATAGCGATATTGAGCGTATCGACCACTGAGACTAGTCGCTCTTGCCAGCATAAATCGGACTTGCTGTCATATTGAAGTATGTTCGAGGAAGCCCAATACTTCGCTCCGGTCGCCAAGCGGGACGACGGCTCGGTGACCGTGGAGCTGGCGTCGAGCCACCCGGGGTTCGCCGACGCGGTCTACCGTGAGCGGCGCAACGCCATCGCCGCACTGGCGTTGAATCACCGGCCGGGGGAACCCATCCCGCATGCGGAGTACACCGACGAAGAGCACCAGGTCTGGGCGCTGGTGTCGAGGGAACTCGCGGTCAAGCACCAGGTCTACGCGATCCGCGAGTTCCTGGACGCCGCCGAGAGGCTGGGGCTGCCCAAGGATCGGATCCCGCAGCTTCAGGAGGTCAGCGATCTCCTCGAGCCGCTTACCGGGTTCCGTTACCTGCCGGCGGCGGGTCTCGTCCCGCTGCGGGAGTTCTATGGCGTGCTCGCGGACGGATTCTTCCACTCGACGCAGTACATCCGGCACCATTCGGTGCCCTTCTACACGCCGGAACCGGACATCATCCACGAGGTGATCGGCCACGCGAACACGCTGGCCTCGTCGCGCTTCGCGGAGCTGTATCGGGTGGCGGGAAGAGCAGCGCGGAGGGTCGAGACCGAGGACGCGCTCCAGTTCATCTCGAAGGTCTTCTGGTTCACGTTGGAGTTCGGCGTGATGCGTGAAGCGGGGGAGCTCAAGGCGTACGGAGCGGGGATCCTGAGCTCGTACGGCGAGATCGAGGAGTTCCGGGGCATGGACATCCGGCCGCTCGACATCAAGGCCATGGGAACAACCGAGTACGACATCACGAAATATCAGGATGTGCTGTTCGAGGCGTCCTCCTTCGACCAGCTCGAAGACGTCGTCGGATCGTTCTGGGCGAGCTGCGACGACGAGAGCATCGCGCGGATCGTCGCAGGCGGTTGAGGTCCGGGTCCCCCTGACTCGGACGGCCGTGGACGCGAAACGGCCCCTCGGCGTGGGGGGAGGGGCCGTCAACCGCTGTGGGAGTGGGTGACGAGTCACACCTGATCGCCACGCCGAGCGGGCCGAAGGGTCACTTCGGCCCGCTCCATTGTGATGTATCCGGCTCCCTATCGGGGCATGACGAGCAGCGCGTCGCCGACGCCGCGTTCGATGCCGTCGGAGGGGCGGTTGACGACCTTCTTGCCGATCACCATGGTGCTCGAACCGCCACCGTCCAGGTTGATCGCGTCCCGGGCGCCCAGCCAGCGCATGATCTGTGCCGCCTCGATGAAGGAGGCGCCGACCGTCTTCCCGGGGTCCCTTCCGTCGACCACGGCCAGGATCAGCTTCCCGGACGAGGTCACTCCGGCGAGGGTGCGGGGGTGGCGTCGCAGGATCATGTTGACGTTGGCCATGCCGTCCCGCTGCGCGGTGATGGAGGTCTGGCCGCCGCGGACCAGCCCGATCGCCCCGGCGATGATGTGGGTCTCCGGGGTCAGCGGGATGGTCCTCCTGGTCCGCAGGTCGGTGACCGTGGTCTTGACCTGGATGACCGTGCCCTCCGTGGCCCACTCCCAGAGCCAGTCGGCGGCGGCGCCGACGCCGTGCAGGACGCGGGTGCCCCGCGTGACGGCGGCACCGGGCGACCGCACCGCGATGACCTTGCCGGAGGCGTCGAGCACGGCTTCCGCGCCGTCGTTCTTCGGGGTCTTGGCGCCGAACTCCTCGGTGTACATGACCAGTTCGTCCGGCTTGGCGACCCGGTTCACTCCGGCGACGACGGCCTTGCCGCCGCCGGCGGAGGTCGCGACCACGCTGGAGGACAGCTCGGTGATGCGTGCCGTACGGCCCTTGAGCACGAGGCCGATCCGGCCCGGTACGGCCTCGCTGAGCATCCTTCCGCCGACCACGGAGATCCCGGTGGGGTCGCCGCGCAGGTTCTTGAGCGTGTGGATGTCGAAGAAGCCGCCGTTCACGGCGATCATGGCTCCGGCGCCGCGGGCCATCGAGGAGACCGTCTCCCGCTTGGCGACGCTGGTGCCGAGAGAGGACCGGAAGGACCCGCGGAAGGCGCGCGGATCGATCGTGACGACCCGCATGGACCACGGGCCGGTCGTCTGGAAGCCGTCGTCGCCGGTGAAGTCCACCTTGGAGCTGACTCCGGCCTCCTTGAGCTGCTTCACGACCTTGGCGGCCTCGTCCTTGTCCTTCAGCGACCAGGAGCCGACGCGGACCATCCAGAAGTCAGCGGCGGGAAAGTCCGCGACGGCGGGCCGGGTGAACTTCACGATCGTCGGGGTCAGCCCGGCGTCCTGGACCGCGAGCGCCTGTGTCTGCGCGGTGGATTCGGACATGAAGTCCTTGCCCCCGGCGATGACGCTCACCGTGTAGCCGTCCTTGGCGGTGCCGTGTTTCACGGTGAAGTAGTCGATGCCGGCACCGAGGGATTTGTGCGCCGACTTCGGAATGCCCGGCTGACCCAGGGGGAACGCGGTCGTGGGCAGGCCGGTGACCGGAGCGGCGGCGGCGGTGGCCGTGGTCATCCCGACAATCATCGGCATCCCGACAACCACGGCGGCTGCGCCGGCGATCAGGCGGCGTTTCATTGCTGTCTCTCCCGTTCATGGTCGCGAAATGACCATCGTGGCGAGAAACGCAGTGCAACGGGAGCAAAATACGCCAAATACGAGAAAGTGTGGCGAGATTCGCATCGGCAATTTCGGGCAATTAAGACATTTGCCCTGAAAGGGGATATTTCGCTAAGGGTGGCGGGAGTCCATCTCGCGGGCTCGCTGCATGAACTCCTGAGCGGACCGGGCCTCGACGTAGACGAGGGTGCCCCCGCTACGGCGGGACAGTCCCCAGTAATGCGAAGTGGACTTGCCCCACCAGATCGTCCACCGGGGGAATCGGGCGGACAGGGCGCGGACCACGGTGTCCGGACTGATCTCAGGTTCGCTTTTCGTCTGCACCCATCGAGAAAAGCACATCGCACCGTACACGCGGCCGTACGCAGCGTGTCCGGTGCGATAGCTCTTACACCTGGGTGGGAAAACCACTCCCAGGGTCAGGATCGGGAGTGGTACACCTTCCGGAGGGTCTCGTGGACCGTCCAGGTCGTCTTGGCGCCCTCGGCCAGCAGGCAGACGTCGCCGGGGCCGACGTCGACGGTCTCCCCGCCCTCGACCTCGATCGTGGCGCGGCCGGTGAGCACGACGAAGATCTCGTCCGCCTCCACGTCGGTGACCACGCCCGGAGTGATCTCCCACACACCGCGGCCCGGGCTGAGCTGGGCCATTGCCACGCGCGGCTCTCCAGAGACGACCTGGGCGGGATCCAGATCGTACGGCTCCAACTCCACGTCGGCGACGGGGAGGGCGATGGCCCCGGCGGCGGCCAGGCGGTCGGAAATCATGTGGTCAGCACCTTTGCCAGAGTGGCCCCGTCGAGGCCGGTAACGGTCAGATTGTCGGCGCCGGTCATGGTCTCAGCCGCGACCAGCGCGTTGACGATGGCTTCCTCGGTCGCCTCGATGACCGCGAAGAACAGCGGGTCGATGTGCTCGTCCGAGAGCGCGGTCACCTGGTACGTGCGCGGTGTGTTCGAGTCCAGCGCCGCCGAGGGAAGGTTCCTGTTGCCGGTGGAGAAGCACAGGAAGCCGTCGCCGCTGAAGTTCTCGCCGGCACCGCCGGTCCTGGCGACGCCGAGCCCGGCCCGCTGCGCGAGCCGCCTGCACTGGTGGGGGAGGAGCGGCGCGTCGGTCGCCACGATCCCGATGATCGAACCGGCGCCCTCGTGCGCCACCGGCTCGGCGGGCAGCCGCGCGCCGACGCCGACCCCGTTGACCGTCAGCCGGTCCCTCCTGCCGTGGTTGGCCTGGACGAGGACGCCGACCGTGTAGCCGTCCACGACCCGTGAGGCCGTACCGATGCCGCCCTTGAAACCGTGGCAGATCATGCCGGTCCCGCCGCCGACCGAGCCTTCGGCGACCGGGCCGTCACCGGCCTCGCGGTACGCCTGGTGGACGTGCTCACGCCGGACGTGCTGCCCGCTGATGTCGTTGAGCCGGCCGTCCCAGGTCTCACCCACGACCGGGAGCGACCACGCCTGCCGGCCGCCGTCGACCTCGAGCTCCACCAACGCGTCCCTGACCACGCCCACCGAGGCGGTGTTGGTCAGGGCGATCGGGGAGGTGAGCATCCCGAACTCCTCCAGGGAGGCCATGCCGGTGATCTCGCCGCAGCCGTTGAGCCAGTGGAGGCCGGCGTACAGCGGCTCGTCGAATGTCGAACCTCCGTGGGGCAGGATGACCGTCACGCCGGTGCGGATCGGGCCCTGCCCGGTGACCCGGGGACCCTCGCCACTGATCAGCGTGGTGTGGCCGACGCGCACTCCGGCGACGTCGGTGATGGCGTTGTGCGGTCCGGGCGTTCCCGTGCCGATGACGATGCCGTGCTCGCGAGCCCTCAACGGGCCTCCCTCCGGAAAGATTCCAAGGCAAGCAGTGCCACATGAAGTGACAGGCATGATTCAACATCGTCCAGATCGGTGTCGAGGACGCGTTCGAGCCGCCGCAGCCGGTCGTAGAAGGCCGGCCGGGACAGGTGGGCCTTCTGCGCGGCGACGGCCTTGTTGCGCCCGGCGTCCAGATAGATCCGCAGGATGCGGGTCAGGTCGCCGTTGCGCTGGGCGTCATGGGCCAGGAGGGTGCCCAGCTCACGCTCGGCGAACGTCTGCATCCGCGCGTCGTCCCTCAGCAGGTGGAGCAGGCCGCGCAGCCGCAGGTCGGGCAGGCGATAGAAGGGCCGGCCGTCGGGCTGGCGCACCGCCACGTCGGCCACCTGCTCGGCTTCGAGGAAGCTGCGCCGTACGTCCCTTATGGACTCGACGACGGATCCGGCGGCGAGCACGAAGGTGCCGGCGTAGGAGGCGCGGAGCCGGTCGGCGAGCGCGGTGAGCGCGGCCTCGGCGGTCGAGCGCGGCGGAAGGGGCACCAGCAGGCCGACGTGGTTCTGGTCGAGCGTGCCGACCAGGGCGGGCAGCTTCGCGTCGCGGCACGCGGCGGCGCCGGCTTCGGCCAGCTCCCCGAGCTGGGCCTGCTCACCCAGCGCGGTGTCGGTGGGTCCGGTGAGCCGGATGACCGCGCTGACCAGCTTTCTGCCGGTGAGCGGCACGCCGACGGCGCGGGCCCGGGCGGCGGCCTCCTCCGGATCGGCGTACGCGTGGGTCAGGATGCCGGTGATGATCGTGCCGTGTGCCTGGCGCTCCAGGGACTCCTGGTGGCGTTCGAGAAGGCGGCTGAGCGCGAGCGTGGTGGCGGCCCGCTCGGCGAGCACGATGTCGCGCGGGCTCGGTTCCCCGTCGGAGAGGAGGATCAGCCGCCCCCAGTCCTGCCCGCGCGCGCCGACCATGGTGATCAGCCAGCCGGAGGCCGCGTCGTACGCGGTGCGCTCGTCGGGGGAGACCGCGCGGGAACGCGTCTCCCAGCTCGCCAGCAGCGTTCCGGTGTCGCGCCCCGCGGTGTCGCAGGCGAGTACCTGGTGGGCGAGGTTCTCCAGGAGAACCGGGCGGCCGGAGAAGCGGGCGACCTGGCCGAGCACCTCGGCGGGAGAGGCGCCCTCTACCGACAGCTCGGTGAACACCTCGTGCAGCTGCTCGGAGGCGCGCAGTTCCTGGAGCTGGATGTCGATGATCCGGGCGTGCACCGACTCGGTGATCTGCACGAAGGGGGTCTCGCGGGCCAGCACGATGAGGGGCAGCCCGTGCTCCTCGGCGGCCTTGACGACCACCCGGGGCAGCTCGCGGACGAACTTGCGTCCCAGCTCGACCACGAGCCCGGAGGCGCCGACCGAGGCGAGGTCGGCGATGTAGTCGGCGAGCTTGTCCGGCTCGTCGGGCAGGGCGACACCCGTGGTCAGGACGAGCTCCCCGCCGCGCAGCATGTTGGCGATGTCGCTGATCTCGCCGACGTGGACCCAGCGCACGCGCGTGTCCAGCCGGTCCGCGCCGGCGACCACCCGTGGGTTGCCACGCCGGACGGCGTCCAGCGCGAGCACATCGGCGACCGTCGGTAGCATGCCCATGAGGCTACCTGATCATAATGTAAGGCCGATGCGTACGGGCCTGACAGGATGACACCACATTCCGGGTGTGGTCCGTCCCCGACGGCGCTACGGACGTGTCCGGGGCATTCTGGACCTCTCGGGCATGCTGGACCTCTCCGGCGTGCGGGACTTCTCGGTCATACGGGTCGTCTCGGTGCGGGAGGTGCCGTCGTGCTCCTTCACCTCCTGGCGGCCGGGGCGCGCGTCCAGGCCGTCGAGCAGCGCGAGCAGGCCGTAGTCGAAGGCGACCTGCCGGGCGGTGAGGGGGTCGTAGTTATGGGAGCTGTACTCCCTGTAGGTCTCGAGCAGATCGGGATAGCCGGCGGCCAGTCGTTCGATCGTGGGCACCATGTCGGTCTGGGCGTCGCACGGTGACGCGCCCGACCGGCTGACCACGCTCCGCCACGCCGCCTCGGGGGTGGCTGCGCCGAGGGTGTAGGCGATGACGGCGCTGACGGCGAAGTCGATGTCGATGCCCTGGAACCCGGCTCGCTTGCAGGCCTTGAGCAGCCGGTCCGACATTGTCAGCGCGTTCGGCCCGATGCTCGGCAGCACTCCCACGAGCCCGACGCACCAGGGATGCGCCAGGATCGCTCCGCGCAGGCCCCACGCGACGGCTCCCGCGGTCTCGCGCCAGCTCGCGTCCGCGGGTGTCCGCACCTCGCCGTAGATCTCGTCCATGACGAGTTCCAGCAGTTCGTCCTTGTTGGCGACGTGCCAGTAGAGGCTGGTCGCGCCCGCGCCGATCCGGGCGCCGAGCTTGCGCATGCTGAGCGCGTCGAGCCCCTCCTCGTCGAGCAGGTCGAGGGCGGCGCGGACGATCTGGTCGCGGCTGAGCCCCTGCTCGCGCCGCTCCTTGCGTTCGCGGGTCCAGACGGAGGTGAAGGGCTTCCCTGGCATCGTCACAGGATATTTCCTCGCACAGTGTTCGAGACTGTCGTACAGTGTGCGAGTCTACCCGCACACTGTACGAGGTGAAGATCGAATGTCTCATCCGCGCCGATGGTGGATCCTCGGCGTCCTCTGCCTGAGCCTGCTCGTCCTCGTCGTGGACAACACGGTTCTCAACCTGGCGATCCCCGCGCTCATGCGCGACCTCGGCGCCACCCCGTCGGACATCCAGTGGATCATCGACTCGTACGTGCTGGTGTTCGCGGGACTGCTGCTCACGGCGGGCAGCCTCTCCGACCGGTACGGCCGGCGCCGCCTCCTCATCGTCGGCCTCGTCTTCTTCGGTGGGGCGTCGGTGGTCGCGATGCTCGCGGCGGAGCCGTGGCAGCTGATCGGCGCCCGGGCGCTGATGGGCGTCGGGGGCTCGCTCATCATGCCGTCCACGTTGTCGATCCTGATCACGGTCTTCGACGAGTCGGAGCGGCGCAAGGCCATCGCCGCCTGGAGTTCGGTCGCGATGGTCGGTGTGATCGCCGGGCCCACGCTCGGCGGGTTCCTGCTCGAGCACTTCTACTGGGGCTCGGTGTTCCTGCTCAACGTGCCGATCGCCGTGCTGGCCGTCATCGCCGCGATCGTCTTGATGCCCGAGACGCGTGGCTCCGTGCGGAAGCTCGACCCCGTCGGCGTCGTCCTGTCGATCGTCGGCATGGCCGCCCTGGTGTGGGTGGTCATCACCATGCCCACGGACGGCCTCGACCCGCTGTCCGTCGCGGTCGCCGTGCTCGCCCTCGGCGGGTTCGTGCTCTGGGAGCGCAGGGCCGAGCATCCGATGCTTCCGCTCCGGCTCTTCCGTGACCGGTCGTTCAGCGGCGCGTGCTTCTCGATCGTGCTGCTGTCCTTCGGCTCGGGCGCGCTGATGCTGGCACTGACGCAGTACCTCCAGTTCGTCCTCGGCTACGGGCCGATGCGGGCCGGGCTCGCCCTGCTGCCGTACGTCGTGGCCGCGCTCATGTTCAACGGCCTCGGCGCCGGGCTGGGCAAGAAGGTCAGCAACCGCACGCTGATCGTGGTCGGCCTGTTCGTCCTGGCCGCCGGCTTCGGCGTGCTGTCCACTCTGGGCGGCGGGTACACCGTGCTCATCACGAGCCTGATCATCATGGGCGTCGGCGGCGGCCTCGCCGGTCCGGCGGCGTACGCGACGCTGATGGGAGCGGTGCCGGCAGAACACGCGGGGGTCGGCTCGGCGTTGAACGACACCGTGCAGCAGGTAGGCATGGCGCTGTCCGTGGCCGTGCTCGGCAGCGTGCTCGCCGGGGCCTACACGGCCACGATGCCGGAGACCGCCCCGGAGGCGGCGCGCGACTCGATCAGCGGGGCGCTGGCGCTCGGGGACCCGTCGCTCGCCGCCACGGCGAAGGACGCGTTCGTGTCGGCCATGTCGGTCGGCTCCTTCGTCGGAGTCGGCTGCTCGCTGGCCGCGGCCCTCGTGGCCCTCCTGGTGCTGCGCCGTACGTCGGCAGCGGGGGCTCCGGCGGCCGAGGCCCCCGTCGCGGGAGCGCCCACCGCGGGCACTCCCGCCTGACCTTCGGGAAGATCCACGAGGTACGGCCGTCGCGTCGCGGCGGCCGTACCCTCATTTGTCATGACATACTGATGTCTGCAAGGATGCTTCAGGATGTAAGGCGAAACCGAAGAAGGCCGACATGTTGCAGGTGGGAGCGGGCGCCATGAGACGGGATACTCGTCACTATGTCGGACCTTCTTGCCCGCCATCGCGCGGTTATGCCCAACTGGCTCGCTCTGAACTACAGCGAGCCCATCGAAATCGTCAGCGGCAAGGGCAACCGTGTCGTCGACGCTTCAGGCAAGAGCTACCTCGACTTCTTCGCCGGAATCCTGACGAACATGATCGGGTACGACGTGGCGGAGGTGCGCGAGGCCGTCGAGCGGCAGATCGCCACCGGCGTCGTGCACACCTCCACGGTGTACCTCCTGCGCGGGCAGGTCGAGCTGGCCGAGAAGATCGCCAGGCTGTCCGGCATCAAGGACGCCAAGGTGTTCTTCACGAACTCCGGCACGGAGGCCAACGAGACCGCGCTGCTGCTCGCCACCTACGCGCGCAAGTCCGACGAGGTGCTCGCCATGCGGCAGAGCTACCACGGCCGCTCCTTCGGCGCGGTCAGCGTGACCAGCAACCGGTCCTGGAAGAACAACTCGCTGTCGCCGCTCAACGTGCACTTCCTGCACGGCGCCGACCGCCACCTCGTCCAGTTCCGCGGGCTGTCCGACGCGGACTACATCGCCGCGTGTGTGGACGACCTGCGCCACGTGCTCGCCACCAGTGTCTCGAACGGGGTCGCCGCGCTGATCGCGGAGCCGATCCAGGGCGTCGGCGGGTTCACCATGGCCCCTGACGGCCTGTTCGCGGCGTACAAGGAGGTGCTGGACGAGGAGGGTATCCTCTTCATCTCCGACGAGGTCCAGACCGGCTGGGGCCGGACCGGGTCGGCGTTCTTCGGCATCCAGAACCACGGCGTGACGCCCGACATGATGACGTTCGCCAAGGGCCTGGGCAACGGCTTCGCCGTCGGCGGCATCGTCGCCAGGGGCGACCTGATGGACCAGCCGCACGCGATCGGCCTGTCCACCTTCGGCGGCAACCCCGTCTCGATGGCGGCGGCCAACGCCACCCTCGACTACGTACTCGACCACGACCTCCAGGCCAACGCGGCCAGGACCGGCGAGATCATCATCTCCGGCCTGCGCGAGGCGGCCGCCCGGCTCCCGATCATCAGCGAGGTCCGCGGCAAGGGCCTCATGTTCGCGATCGAGCTGGTCGACCCCGCGACCAAGGCGCCGGCCCCGGCGATGGCCGCGCGCTTCATGGAGGAGACCAAGAAGCTCGGGCTGCTCGCCGGAAAGGGCGGCCTGCACGGCAGCGCGCTGCGCATGGCGCCGCCGCTCACCCTGACCGAGGACGAGGCCCGCGAGGGCCTGGGAATCATGATCACTGCTTTGGAGACCATCAACGATGAAGCACGTTAACCACTGGATCAACGGAAATCTCGTTTCCGGAGGGGGGCGTACTTCCGAGATCTTCAACCCCGCCACAGGCGAGGTCAGCGGCACCGTCGAGCTCGCGTCCGTCGAGGACGTCGACGCCGCGGTCGAGGCGGCGCGGGCGGCGTTCCCCGCCTGGCGTGACGCGTCGCTGGTCAAGCGGGCCCAGATCCTGTTCCGCTTCCGCGACCTGATGGACCGGCACCGCGACGAGCTGGCCGCCCTGATCAGCGCGGAGCACGGCAAGGTGCACTCCGACGCGCTCGGTGAAGTCGCCCGCGGCATCGAGGTCGCGGAGTTCGCCTGCGGCATCCCGCACCTGCTCAAGGGCGGCTTCTCGGAGAACGTCTCCACCCGCGTCGACTCGTACTCGATCCGGCAGCCGCTCGGCGTGGTCGCGGGGATCACGCCGTTCAACTTCCCGGCGATGGTGCCGATGTGGATGTTCCCCGTGGCGATCGCCTGCGGGAACACCTTCATCCTCAAGCCGTCGGAGCGTGACCCCTCCGCGTCGCTGCTGATCGCCTCGCTGTGGCAGCAGGCCGGGCTGCCCGACGGCGTGTTCAACGTCGTCCAGGGTGACAAGGTCGCCGTGGACCGGCTGCTGGAGCACCCCTCCGTCACGGCCGTCTCCTTCGTGGGTTCGACCCCGATCGCCCGGTACGTCTACGAGACCGGGACCGCGCACGGCAAGCGGGTCCAGGCGCTGGGCGGCGCCAAGAACCACATGCTCGTGCTGCCCGACGCGGACCTCGACCTGGTCGCGGACTCGGCCGTGTCGGCGGGCTTCGGCTCGGCCGGTGAGCGGTGCATGGCGATCTCCGTCCTGCTCGCGGTGGACCCGATCGGCGACGAGCTCGTCGACAAGATCGTGGAGCGGGTCGGCAGGCTGACGATCGGCCCCGGCGACGACCCGGCGTCCGAGATGGGGCCGCTGGTCACCAAGGTGCACCGCGACAAGGTGGCGTCCTACATCGACCTCGGCCTGGAGGAGGGCGCCAAGCTCGTCGTCGACGGCCGTGAGACGCCGATCCACGGCGGAACGACCGCGGCCGAGACCCCGGGCTTCTGGCTCGGCCCCACCGTGCTCGACCATGTGCCGGCCAACTCGCGGGTCCACCGTGAGGAGATCTTCGGCCCGGTCCTGTCCATCGTGCGGGTCAAGTCGTACGAAGAGGGCCTGGAGCTGATCAACACCGGCGAGTACGGCAACGGCACCGCGATCTTCACCAACGACGGCGGCGCCGCCCGGCGCTTCCAGAACGAGGTCGAGGTCGGCATGGTCGGCATCAACGTGCCGATCCCGGTGCCGATGGCGTTCTACAGCTTCGGCGGCTGGAAGGCGTCGCTCTTCGGCGACACGCACGTCCACGGCACCGAGGGCGTGCACTTCTACACCCGGGGCAAGGTCGTCACGTCACGCTGGCTCGACCCCTCGCACGGCGGTGTGAACCTCGGTTTCCCGACGAACAAGTAAGCGGTACCGGACGCGCGTCGAGAGGGCGGAACGCCCCCTCGACGCGCGTTCTTTCAGTTGATCCGGCCGACGCCGCAGAGGAAGTAGGACTTCACCTTCTCCAGCGGCGGCGCGAGCACGGGGCTGTCGGGCCGCCACTCGTGCAGGTTGACGATCCCGGGCGGGACGACGTCGAGGCCGTCGAAGAACGGTTCGATCTCGCTGGACATGCGCGCGACGAACTGGGCGGACGCGCTGCGGTAGACGCCTTCCACCTCCGGGGCGGCCTCCGGGCGCTCGTCGATGGCGACGTGGGAGAGGACCATGTGGCTGCCGGGCGCCAGGCGGTTCCGGATCTCGGCGATGACGCCGGTCGGGTCGTCGGAGTCCGGGATGAAGTGGATGATCGCCAGCAGCAACACCGCGATCGGCTCGTCGAAGTTCAGGTGAGCGCGTACCTCGGGGTGATCCATGATCGCCGAGGGCCGCCTGAGATCGCCCTCGACCACGAGCACCTGCGGGCTGTCCTGCAGCAGGGCGCGGGCGTGGACGAGCACCTGCGGGTCGTTGTCGACATAGACCGTGCGGGCCTCGGGGTCGATCTCGGCGACCACCTGGTGCACGTTGCGCTGCGTCGGCAGGCCCGCGCCGATGTCGAGGAACTGGCGGATGCCCTGTTCGGCGAGGAAGCGTACGGCGCGCTGGAGGAAGGCCCGGTTCTCCCTGATCCCGAGCGGGATCTCCGGAACGTGACGCAGGACCTGCTCGGCCGCGGCACGGTCGACGGGGAAATTGTCCTTGCCGCCCAGGTAATAGTCGTACATCCGTGCAGCATTGGGAGTATTCGGGTCAAACTCGACGGCCATTATGCCCCGATTCTTCGTCGTTCCCTCGTTCGCCGCTGTAACGGGCGATTCCAGTGGAAAGGATGAGATATCTGGATATCTGAGGAAAAGCTAGCTTATCGGGTTTGGCGGTGCCATGATCTTCGGGTGACTTCCCCGCCTCGTGTGCTGGGCGCGCAGCTCGCCGACGGCATTACCAAGGGAAACATGTGGGCGCTGCTGTTCCTCGCGACCGCAGGCACGGCAGTGGTCTCCTTCCTGCCGTCGACCCAGCCGCACATCCTCACCACCATCCTCGGCGTGCCCGAGTCCGGGCAGGGCACGATCGTCGGCCTGCTGGGCTTCACCGCCGAGCTGGCGATGGTCCTCAGCCTGGCCTGGTACGGCGCGCTCGCCGACCGGTTCGGCCGTCGCGTCATCGTGGTCGGTGGTCTGGCGCTGTGCGCGATCGGCGCCGTGTTGTTCCCCTTCGCCGGTAACACAGCCGTCCTCGTCGTCCTGAGGGTGATCTTCGGGCTGGGCGTGGCCGCGATCAATGCCATGCTTTCCACGATCGCCATCGACTACGTGCGCGAACGGTCGCGCGGCAAGTCGTACGGGCTCATCGGCGTCTTCGGCGGGCTCGGCGCGCTGGTCGCGGTGCTGGTCGTGGCGAAGCTGCCGCAGACCATGGAGAAGCGCGGCCTGGATCCGGTGGCGGCGACCCGGTTGTCGTTCCTGCTGATCGCGACGGGCATCCTGATCGTCGCCGGCCTCCTGTGGGCGACGCTCTCCCGGGTCCCGGCCGACGTCGCCGCCGAGCGCACACCGCTGACCCGCCTGGTCCGTGAGGGGCTCGTGCTCGCGCGTGACCCGGGTGTCGCGCTGTCCTACGCCGCGTCGTTCGTCGCGCGGGCCGACCTCTACGTCGTCGTCAGCTTCCTGACCCTGTGGATCTCGGACTACGCCACCAGCGAGCGAGGGCTGTCGAGCGCGGAGGCGCTGGCGAAGGCGGGCGCGGTGGTGGGCATCTCGCAGATGGTCGCGCTGCTGTGCGCGCCGGTGTTCGGCTGGCTGGGCGACCGCATGCGCCGCCAGGACCTGCTGATCCTGGCCCAGCTCATCGCGGCGGGCGCCTACCTCTCGACGCTGCTCGTCTCCGACCCCCTCGGCCCCGGCATGATGATCGTCGCCGTGCTCATCGGCATCGGTGAGATCGCCGGCATCACCACCGCCGGGCCCATGCTCGCCCAGCAGGTGCCCGCCGCCGTGCGCGGTGCGGCGTTCGGTGTGCACACTCTCTGCGGCTCCCTCGGCATCATGATCGTCTCCGCCCTGGGGGGCGCGCTGCACGATGCCTGGCGGCCCGCCGGCCCGTTCGTGGTCTCGGGTGTCTTCGGCCTGCTCGTCGCCATCTTCGGCCTCGTCGTACGGCACCGCATCAAGGCGAGGACCGAGGACGACACACCCCTTGAGGCGCTGCCGACGGGCTGAGGAAGAGGCGGAAGGCATCGGCCGAAGGGCCGGTGGCGGACGGCGCCTCCCCGCTCCGGCCCCAGTAGGCTCGTGGCGTCCGTCTCGTAAGGGGGTCCGAGTGGCGCTTTGTCCAACCCGCCGCCTGCCCGTCGTCGTGCCGGCCGTCGCCCTGATGGGCCTGCTCGCCTCGGCATGCGGTGCCACGGAGACGACCGCGTCCACCATGGCGACCCCTGCGACCACGACCGCCGCCACACCGGCGGCGGACCAGCCGCCCGCGGCCGCGGCCGCCGCTCCACGGGCGCGCGGCGCGGCGGCGAGTCCGTCGCCGCACACCGCCTCCGCGACGCCGTCCAAGCCGGCGAAGACGCCCACCCCCGCGGCGTCGCCGGGCCCGGGCGAAGGCGCGGTGAACGTCCTCGCGCTTCCTGGCTACGTGGAGTGGGGCGGCACCGACCCCAAGGTCAACTGGGTCGCTCCCTTCCAGGCCGAGACGGGCTGCAAGGTCAACCTGCGCACCTACGACGCCTCCGCGACGGCGGCCGGGACGCGCCCGATCGACCCCGGCTCGTTCGACGTGATCTCCGCCCCGCCCGAACTGGCCGGCAAGCTGATCGACGACGGCACGGTCGCCCCGCTGAACACCTCCCTGATCGCGGCCTACCACGACATCCCCAAACAGCTCCGCAAGCTGGAGACCCGCAAGGACGACGTGTACGGCGTGCCGTACCTGTGGGGCATCAACGAGGTCCTCTACGACACCACCAAGGACGGGCCCAAGACGGCGGCCGCCCTCTACGGCGGCACCGGCGCGGTCATGCTCAAGGACAGCCCGCTGACCATCGCCGACGCCGCCCTCGTGCTGAAGCGCCGGGGCGCCGAGATCGACGACCCGTTCCAGCTCACGCCGTCCCAGCTCGACGACGCGATGAAGCTCCTCTCCCGCGGCAAGTCGGCGGACCGCGTCTACTGGCGCGACCCGATCGAGGTCATCCAGGGGTTCGCCTCCGGTTCCGTACGGCTCGCGCAGGCCACGCCGTACCACCGGGACGTGCTGACCCTCGGGCACAGGCCGGTGAAGGCGGCGGGAGGGCCGGTGACCGGTTGGGCCGACGCGTGGATGGTCTCCTCGGCCGCGGCCCACCCGTCCTGCGCGTACGAGTGGCTCGACTGGACCAGCTCGACGACCGTGCAGAAGGAGGCGGCCGAATGGGTGGGGCTGGCCCCCGCCAACGAGGCCGCGTGCACCGGTCGCACCAAGCGGATCTGCGCGGACTACACGTCGTTCGACGACGTCTCCTTCGCCTCGCGCCCCTCCAAGAACTGCGGAGGCGGGGACGGGGAGTGCGTGGGCTACGGCCAGTGGGTCGAGCGCTGGAAGCGGCTCGTGGGCTGAGGTCAGGAGAAGGCGCGGCTGCGGCGCTGCTGGGGGACCGCCCCCTCGGGCACCGGGAGCAGCGCTTCGGCGCAGTCGTCGCAGGCGTGGACCGGGGCGTCGTCGGGCAGCCGGCCCACCAGCACCCGGGGGCGGGGCCACTTCTTGTGGCACACCACGCAGGCGTCCCCGTCGAGCTGGGTCGCGGTCAGGCCCGCGGGGTCGAACGTCGGTACGAGCCTCGCGGCCCCTTTCGGATCCCACCCCATCGCGCTCCCCCTTCGCATACCCGAACCGTTATAGCCCGGTTACGTTTTGTGATCGACTAGGGCGATGTCAAGCGGGGGTTAAATCGCAGGCATGTGGAAAACCGTATAACAACAAAAGGGACACCCGGCATGAAGCCGGGTGCCCCCTTTAAACCTTGTGTCCTATGCGACGCCGGCGATGGCGTTCTCCAGAATGGACAGCCCCTCCTCCAGCAGCTCATCGGAGATGACCAGCGGCGGGAGGAAACGCAGGACGTTGCCGTACGTGCCGGCGGTCAGCGCGAGCAGGCCCTCGGCGTGGCACCGGCGGGCGATCTCGGCGGTCGCCGCCGCGTTCGGCTCCTTGGTGCCGGGCTGGACCAGCTCGATCGCGACCATCGCGCCACGGCCGCGGACGTCCCCGACGATCGCGAAGCGCTCCTTGAAGGAATTGAGGCGGGAGAGCATCACGTCGCCGATGTGCCCGGCGCGCTCGACGAGCTTCTCCTCCTCGATGGTCTCCAGCACACCGAGCGCCGCCTCGCAGGCCAGCGGGTTGCCGCCGTACGTGCCGCCGAGGCCGCCCCCGTGAACGGCGTCGAGGAGCTCGGCCCGCCCGGTCACGGCCGCCAGCGGGAGTCCGCCCGCGATGCCCTTGGCCGTGACGATGATGTCCGGAACGATGCCCTCGTGCTCGCAGGCGAACAGGTCGCCGGTGCGGGCGAAGCCGGTCTGGACCTCGTCGGCGATGAAGACGATGCCGTTGGCCTTGCAGAACTCGAGGATCTTCGGAAGGAAGCCGGGAGCCGGCTCGATGAAGCCGCCCTCGCCGGCGATCGGCTCGATGACGACGGCGGCGACGTTCTCCGCGCCGATCTGCTTGTTGATCATGTCGATCGCCTGGGCGGCGGCCTCGTCGGCGCAGTTCTCCGGCCCGGTCGGCCAGCGGAACGGGTACGCCAGCGGCGCCCGGTACACCTCGGGCGCGAACGGCCCGAACCGGTGCTTGTACGGCATGTTCTTGGCGGTCAGCGTCATCGTGAGCAGCGTCCGGCCGTGGTAGCCGTGGTCGAACACCACGACCGCCTGCCGCCCGGTCGCGTTCCTGGCGACCTTGACGGCGTTCTCGACGGCCTCGGCGCCGCTGTTCACCAGGAACGTGCGCTTCTCGTGGTCACCGGGGGTGAGCGCGTTGAGCTTCTCGCACACCGCGACGTAGGACTCGTACGGCGTGACCATGAAACAGGTGTGGGTGAAGTCGGCGACCTGCTTCTGCACGCGCTCGACGACGCGCGGCGCGGCGTTGCCGACGCTGGTCACGGCGATGCCCGAACCGAAGTCGATCAGGGAGTTGCCGTCCGCGTCCACGACCACGCCGCCACCGGCCTGCGTGACGAAGACGGGCAGCGTCGTACCGACGCCGGACGGAACGGCGGACTGCTTGCGCGCGAACAGCTCGCGCGACTTGGGGCCGGGGATCTCGGTGACGAGGCGGCGCTCCTGGGGAAGTCCGGGGCCGCCCTGCGTGGCAGTGCTCATGCCATCGACCGTATGGCCGGCGCCGCCACCTGCCGATGTGTCGTCGTGGCACAATGATGGAGACTGTTTGTACCGGTTGGACAAGTCGAGGACGACATGGCGCCGACGCTGCGCAGGGTGACGGCGATTACCCCCCTTCACCTGGAGGTCCTGGCCGGTTCCGAGGCGCTTGACCGCAAGGTCCGCTGGGTGGCGGTGAGTGAGCTCGAGGATCCCACGCCCTTCCTGGAGGGGGGCGAGCTGGTCCTCACCACCGGCATGCGGCTCAGCGCCGAGGGCGCCCTGCCGTACGTGTCACGGCTCGTCGCCCGAGGGGTCACCGGGCTGGGCTTCGCCGTCGGTCTCGGCCACGAGGACGTGCCCCCCGAGCTGGTCGAGGCGGCCGCGGACGCCGGGCTGCCGCTCGTCGAGGTGCCGAGGGACACGCCGTTCATCGCGATCGGCAAGGCGGTCAGCGAACTGCTCGCCGCGGAGCAGTACGAGGAGATCAGCCGCGCCTTCGCCGCCCAGGGCCGGCTGACCAGGGCCGCGCTCCAGCCGGAGGGCATGAACGCCGTCATCGAGCGGCTCGCCCGCGAGATCGACGGCTGGGCGCTGCTCCTCGACGCCGCCGGAGCCGTACGGCACGCGGCGCGGGCGGGGCGGCCGTCCGAGCGGGCCCGCGCCCTGGAGCCGGAGCTGGCGCGGCTGCGCGCCCCCGGAGCCCCGTCGAGCATCGCCGTCTCGACGCCGGGCGACCATGTGATCGTGCAGCCGCTCGGCCGCCGCGGCTTCTTCGCGGTGGGGTCGGTGCGGCCGTTCACGCCCATCGGCCACACCATCGTCAACGCCGCCGGTTCGCTGCTGACCCTCGGCCTGGAACAGGGCAGGGAACAGCGGGCCGCCGACCTGCGGGTGCGCGCCGCCGTGCTCCGCCTGCTGCTCACGGGGGAGACCGCGGCGGCGGGTGAGATCCTCGCCGCGATCGGCGGCGAGCTGCCCGCGGAGCCGCTCGTCGTCCTCGCCTGCGACACCGACGAGCCCGCCGCCCAGGGCCTCCCGTACGGGGGCCTGACCGTGGTGCTCGCGCGGGCGGACGAGGCGGAGGACGCCATCGGGCGGGCAGCCGGGCGGGGGAGGGTCGGCGCCAGCGGGCCGGTCGGCTACGCCGAGCTGGCCGTGGGGCTTGACCAGGCGGAGCGCGCGCTCGCGTCCGCGGCCCCCGTGGCGAGGTTCCCCGAGCTGGCCGGGCAGGGGCTGCTCTCCCTGCTCGACCCGGCGGCCGCCGCGGCGTTCTCCGCGGCGCTGCTGGCACCGCTGCGCGAGTACGGCTCGCGCGCCGACCTCATCGAGTCGCTCAGGGCGTACCTCGCCTGCAACGGGCACTGGGACGCGGCGGCCCAGCGGCTCGGCGTGCACCGGCACACGCTGCGGTACCGGATGAAGCGGGTGAGCGAGCTGCTCGGCCGGGACCTCGACGACCCCGCGGCCCGCGCCGAGCTGTGGATCGCGCTCAGCGCCGGCTGACGGATCCGTCGCGTCTCACGACTGTGGCCGGGCGGCCTGGGTGTTCCTCGGCGCCAGGAAGCAGCAGATCGTGGCGGTGGTCACGGTGTCGTACGTCTTGTCGTCGGGCAGGTGCCCGGCACGTTCCAGGCTGAGCGCGCCCTGCGCCGCGGCCCACAGCGCGTCGGCGATCTTCCTGGGCTGGGTGGGCACGAGATAACCGGCCGAGATGCAGTCCGCGATCACCCGGTCGAGGATGTTCAACGCGGCGCGGGCCAGCGTCCTCGCCCGCTCGCTCGGCACGAAACCGGGGATCGCCTGCTCGAACATCAGGCTGTAGTAGCCGGGGTCGGCGAGCGCGGCCTCCCGGTACGCGGGCCCGAGCGCGGTGAGGTATTCGAACGGATCGCTGCGCGGGGGAACGGCGGCCAGGCGGCGGCGGACGCGCTCGAAGCCTTCGAGATAGAGAGCCTCGGCCAGACCTTCCTTGCTGCCGAACATCGTGTAGATCACGGTCGTCGAGCAGCCGGCCTCCGTCGCGATCCTGCGGACGGTGAGGCTCTCCGGGCCCGCGGTGGCGAGAAGTTCGCTCGCGACGTCGAGGAGCCGGGTGCGGAGCTCGTCGTTGCTACTGCGCTGCCCGAGCGCGTAGGCGCCCTGAAGTCCCAAAGGCGCCGGCGTACCCATGAGCGACGAGCCCTTCCATCGAAGGGGTCCGTGACTGACCCGGTTGAGACTTAACCACGCCATTGGACTTTCAAACCGCTCCGAAACTGAATTCATCACGAAATCGCGCCATATCTGTGACATAGCGTGGCAACGACATGGTGGGAACGGCAGAGTTGTCCACATTGGCCAGTCGCCGTCCGGTGATTGTGCGCCCCGGAGTAAGGCCGCCCCTGACCAGGTGGCATAGCGTCAGAGACATGGACCGCAGCGCAAACGCCCCATCACCGATCCCCTTCTGGCTGGCCGGTCGTCCCGCGACGGGAGACGCCGAGCTGGCGGTGACCAACTCTCACGACGGCCGCGTCGTCGGCGTCTACTCCGTGCCGACGGCCGAGCAGGTCGAGCAGGCCGTCGCCGCCGCGGACGCCGTGCGCAAGCAGGCCGCCGCGCTGCCGATCCACGTCCGGGCCGAGGCGCTCGGCCACGTCGCCCGCCGCCTCGCCGAGCGCGCGGAGGAGATCGCACAGCTGATCAGCGGCGAGAACGGCAAGCCCGTCTTCTGGGCGCGCGGCGAGGTCAACCGGGCGATCTCCACGTTCCGGTTCGCCGCCGAGGAGACCCGCCGGTTCAGCGGCGCGGTCCAGCGGCTCGACACCGAGCCCGCCGCCCAGGGACGCCTCGCCTACATCTCCCGTGTGCCGCACGGGCCGGTGCTCGCGATCACGCCCTTCAACTTCCCGCTGAACCTGGTCGCCCACAAGGTCGCCCCGGCCATCGCCGTCGGCGCCCCGGTCATCGTCAAGCCCGCCCCGGCGACGCCGCTGTCGGCGCTGGTGCTCGGCGAGATCCTGGCCGAGACGAACCTGCCCGAGGGCATGTTCTCCGTGCTTCCCGTGCCGAACGACCGCGCCGGCGCGCTCGTCGAGGACCCCCGCCTGCCGGTGGTCTCGTTCACCGGTTCCGGCCCCGTCGGGTACGCCCTCATGGACCAGGTCCCGCGCAAGCACGTCACGCTGGAACTCGGCGGCAACGGCGCGGCCGTCGTGCTGGCCGACGCCGACCTGGACTGGGCGGCCGCGCGGGTGGCCCTGTTCTCCAACTACCAGGCCGGGCAGAGCTGCATCTCCGTGCAGCGCGTGATCGTCGAGGAGTCGGTGCGCGAGCGCTTCACCGAGAAGCTCCTCGCCGCCGTCGACGCCCTCGTCACCGGTGACCCGTCCGACGAGAAGACCCAGGTCGGCCCGCTCGTGTCGGTCGCGGCGGCCGAGCGCGTCGAGCAGTGGGTGAAGGAGGCCGTCGAGGCCGGCGCCCGCGTGCTGGCCGGCGGCACCAGGGACGGCGCGGCGGTCGCCCCGACCGTGCTCGCCGACGTCCCCGCGGACGCCAAGCTGGCCTGCGAGGAGGTCTTCGGCCCCGTAATGATCATCCAGCCGGTGGCGTCCGTCGACGAGGCGTTCGCCGCGGTCAACGACTCCAAGTACGGCCTGCAGGCGGGCGTCTTCACCCGTGACCTCGACATCGCGTTCCGGGCCAACCGGGAGCTGGAGGTCGGCGGCGTGATCATCGGCGACGTCCCGTCGTTCCGCGCCGACCAGATGCCGTACGGCGGTGTGAAGCAGTCCGGAGTCGGCCGTGAGGGCCTGCTCTCGGCGATGAACGACTTCACCTACGAGAAGGTCATGGTCCTCACCGGCCTGACCCTCTGATCTGATCAGGCCGCCCGAGCGCCTGGAAGACTAGAGGATCTTCTCGAAGCAGACGCTCTCCGGCAGGTCCGCGTACGCCCCGAAACGGGGGATGCTCGCGTACCCGCTGGAGGTGTAGAGGCCGATGGCCTCCACGAAGATCCGCCCGGTCTCCAGGCGCAGGGTGGCCAGGTCGTCCTCCTGCGCGATCCGCTCGATCTCGGCGAGCAGCGCCCGGGACACGCCGCGCCCGCGGTGCGTGGGGCGCACGTACATCCGTTTGACCTCTCCGACGCCGGGCTCGAGCGGCTGCAGTCCCGCGCACCCGATCGCCGCCTCGTCCCACCACGCCAGCACGAACGCGATGCGCGGGTCGAGGTGCTTGGGTGCTTCGTGCACGATGTCCCGTTCCGTTTCCCGACCGGCCAGTTCCGCCTGCTGAGCGGCGCACAGTTCGACGACGAGCGGGTCGGTCGAGTCAGCACGTGTCAGTCGCATCACCATGCTGAGAAAGGTAGCGATGCGCTGGTTTCGTGCGTGTTACGACTGCTGGGCGGTGTCGTAGACCTGCTTGACCGCGTCCCCGAAGTAGGGGCCGTACATGCTGCCGTCGTCGTTGCTGTATTTGAAGCTGCTCACCGAGGTCAGGAGGCCCTGGCCGGTGGCGGCGTCGAAGCCGCTGAACCAGGGCCCGCCGCTCGCCCCGGCGGTGAGATCGCACCCCAGTCCCTGGTCCTGGGTCTTCTTGTACGGATCGTCGTGCGGCCGGCCCGCGCAGTACAGCAGGTGGTCGCCGTTGTAAGGCGGGTCGGCGGGGAAGCCGAACGCGTACGTCTGCTGGCCGCGCGTGCCGTTGAAGCCGATCGCGTGCGCCCCCACGGCGTCGGAGAGGTGCCGCCCGCCGCTGTCGGTCACCGCGACCATGCCCACGTCGAAACTGTCGTCCGCGTCGCGCGCCCACGGCCCGGCGACGAACATGCGCCGCGCCGGGTAGTTGCCGTACGGCTGGAGTCCCGACTCGTAGCCGGGGACGAACGTCCAGTTGTTCGCCCAGGCGCCGGTGCCGTCCTTGACGCAGTGGCCGGCGGTCGCCACGACGTCCTTGTTGGTGCTGCGCACGGCGGTCCCCGAGCAGACGAAGTCGACGCCGTTCAAGGTGAGGAAGACCCGGCCGACGGTCGCCCCGACGGCGCCGCCGCCGGTCCATCGGGAGCCGCTCGTCACCGTGTCCACCGTTCTGGCCGCCGCCCCGGGGGGCGCGGCGGGCCGCCGGGCGATCGCGTGCTGGTCGACGGACAGCGGACGCGGGGCTCTGATCGGCACGGCGCGCGGCGCGACGAGCCGCTCCGCGAGCCCGCCCACCCGCTTGACGGTGGTGACCAGGTCGAGCGGAAGCGCGCGGGCCATCCGCTCCGGCGTCCAGTACGCGGCGGCCGCCGCGGCGGCCGTGTGCTCGACGACGTCGGCGGGAGGGCTCCCCGGCGCGGGCGCTCCAAGGAGTTCGGCGACCAGGGCGGAAGCGGTAAACACAAGGAGGCTCGGGGTCATGGAATGCGATTTTGCACGACGCAAAGTATTCTCGCCGCTACTTTTGGTGAATCGCGTCGTGCCGCACCGACTCGGTTCCCCTGCCGTCCCGAGCGGCCGTCGTAGCGAGACAATGGGACGATGACTCCAGAATCCAGCCCGCGCTCCGTCGTCCTCCTCGGCTCCACCGGCTCCATCGGCACCCAGGCGCTCGACGTCATCGCCCGGAATCCCGAGCGGCTCCGGATCGCCGCGCTCGCCGCGGGAGGCGGCCGGGTCGACCTGCTCGCCCGCCAGGCCGCCGAGTTCCGGGCCGAGGCCGTGGCCGTCGCGGACGAGTCGGCCGTACCGGCGCTGAAAGAGGCACTGGCCGCGCACGGCGCGGCGCCCGTGGTCCTCGCGGGCGCCGAGGGAGTCGCCGAGGTCGCCGCGTGGCCGTCCGGCGGCGGCACCGACGCGGGGAACGGGCCGATCGTGCTGAACGGCATCACCGGAGCGCTCGGCCTCACCTCGACGCTCGCCGCGCTGGAGGCGGGCCGGGACCTCGCCCTGGCCAACAAGGAGTCGCTCATCATCGGCGGGCCGCTCGTCAAGCGGCTGGCCAAGCCGGGCCAGATCCTGCCGGTGGATTCGGAGCATTCCGCGCTCGCGCAGTGCCTGTGGGCGGCGAGCCCCTCGGGCGCCGACGCGCGGGCCGTGCAGCGGCTCGTCGTCACCGCGAGCGGCGGGCCGTTCCGTGGCAGGCGGCGCGTGGACCTGTGGGACGTCACCCCCGAGATGGCGCTCGCCCACCCGACCTGGAACATGGGGCCGGTGATCACGATCAACTCGGCGACCCTGGTCAACAAGGGCCTGGAGGTGATCGAGGCGCACCTGCTCTTCGACATCGGGTTCGACCGGATCGAGGTCGTGGTGCACCCGCAGTCCGTGATCCACTCGATGGTGGAGTTCGTGGACGGCTCGACGATCGCGCAGGCGAGCCCGCCCGACATGCGGCTGCCGATCTCCCTTGCCCTCGGCTATCCCGAGCGGATCCCCGGCGCCGCGTCCCCGGTCGACTGGACCCAGGCGCACACCTGGACCTTCGAGCCGCTCGACGACGAGGCGTTCCCGTCCGTCTCGCTGGCCCGGCACGTCGGCACCCAGGGCGGCACGGCCCCCGCCGTCTACAACGCGGCCAACGAGGTCTGCGTGGAAGCGTTCATGAAGGGCGCCCTGCCGTTCCCCGGCATCGTGGACACCGTCGCCCAGGTGGTGTCCGAGCACGTGACCAGCCAGGCGTCCACGGTCGAGGAAGTGCTGGCGGCGGACGAGTGGGCCCGGTCCCGGACCGCGGAGCTGACGGCCTGACGCCGCCGAGCCGAGGGCCCCGAGGGACCCGGGACGGGTGTGGCGCCCGTCCCGGATCCGTACGACGTGATCGGTCAGGTGGATCAGGTCGCGGAGCAGGTGACGCTCGCGGGAGCGCCGTTGGCGCCGGACGAGTTCGCCAGGAAGCCGAACGTCGTCGAGGCGTTCGGTGCCAGGCTGCCGTTGTAGCTCACGTTCTTCACCGTCACCGAGCTGCCCGTCTGGGTGCCGGTGCCGTTCCAGACCTGGGTGATGGTCTGGCCGTTCGGGAACGTCCAGCCGACCGTCCAGCCGCCGATGGACGCGGTTCCGGCGTTGCGCACCGTCACCTCACCCTGGAAGCCGCCCTGCCACTGGCCAGCGATCGTGTACGTGGCCACGCATCCGCGGCTGCCGCCCGGCGAGGCCGAGGGGCTCGGCGACGCGGACGGGCTGACGGAAGGACTGGCCGACGGACTGGCCGACGGGCTCGCCGACGGGCTGGGGGAGGGCGACGAGCCGCCCGGTCCCACCCCGGTCACCTGGCCGGAGCCGCCGTCGAACACGACGTCGGAGCAGCTGTAGAAGGTCTCGTTGCTGTCGGAACGCTGCCACACGGTGTAGATGATGTGGCGGCCGCTCTTGCCCGACGGCAGCGTGGCGTTCCAGTAGTAGTAGGCGTTCTCGTTGCCGGGGGAGCCGACGCTCGTCGGGTCGGTGACGCTGTCGAAGGGCGTCGACTCGAGGTCGCTCCAGGCGAGCGCCCGGGTCGGGCTCCACGAGTCCTTGGTGATGTACGAGCGGAACGTGCCGGGGTGGGCCGCCCACTTGTTGTACTTGAACTGGATGGACGCTCCGGAGGTCAGGTGCGTCACCGGCCAGTCGTCGCGGGCCAGGTCGAAGCCGCTGAAGTCGTAGACGACCGCCGCGCCGCTGCACAGCTTGCCGTCCGGGATGAAGCCCGACATGCGGCCGGCGCCGTCCGAGCGCAGCACGGCGAACCAGTTGTAGAGCGAGTTCGTCCCGCTCTGGGCGACCGCCGCCGCGCAGGCCGGGTTGTTGGGGACGATCGCGCCGTTCGCCGTGAGGCCGTCCTTCCAGCACAGGTAGGTGCGGCTGCCCGGCGTCATCGGAGCGCCGTGCGCCGACGCCGGGGTGGCGACGAGCACGGCGGCGACGAGGGCGGACAGGGCGGCGACGATGGTGGCGATCGTCATTCGTGACGTTGTTCTTCGTGGTCTTCCCACGGGCTACCCTTTCGCGTGGTCATGGCTGCGCACTCGTGGTGCAGCACGGCACCGCCGACGATGCGAAGCCCGTCGGCCCGGGGGACAGCCGCTGACGTACCGACCATTTGCGCGTAAGCGCTCACGCGTTCCCGACGCTAACCCGGTCCGCCGCGCCTGCCCAGGGAGGCGGCGGCCGCCGGGCCGTCCGGTCCGCGTCCGCGCACGTCAGGTCATCGTCCGCCGCCGCCGGGTGATGAAACCTTCATTGATGGGGATCGTCGTACTGCGGGACATATAGGCCACCCGGCCAGAGATCTTGGCGGGACTCCCTAGACTGGGAGAGCCCGTACGGGGCCATCGCCCAGCCAACCCAAGGTGCTGAAATGTCTGTTGATCTCGGGATTCCCACCGTCAGGACCCAGCCGATCGCCACGCGGCGGGCGTCGCGGCAGATCATGGTCGGCTCGGTTCCGGTCGGCGGGGACGCGCCGGTCTCGGTGCAGTCGATGACCACGACGCTCACCGCGGACGTCAACGCGACGCTGCAGCAGATCGCGGAACTGACCGCGGCCGGCTGCCAGATCGTGCGCGTCGCCGTGCCGTCGCAGGACGACGCGGACGCGCTGCCGATGATCGCCAGGAAGTCGCAGATCCCGGTGATCGCGGACATCCACTTCCAGCCCAAGTACGTCTTCGCCGCCATCGAGGCGGGCTGTGCGGCGGTCCGGGTCAACCCCGGCAACATCAAGAAGTTCGACGACAAGGTCGGCGAGATCGCCAGGGCGGCGTCCGACCACGGCGTACCGATCCGCATCGGCGTCAACGCCGGCTCCCTCGACCCCCGCCTCCTGCGGAAGTACGGCAAGGCCACGCCCGAGGCGCTGGTCGAGTCGGCGCTGTGGGAGTGCTCGCTGTTCGAGGAGCACGGTTTCCGTGACATCAAGATCTCGGTGAAGCACAACGACCCGGTCGTGATGATCCAGGCGTACCGGCTGCTCGCCCAGAAGTGCGACTACCCCCTCCACCTCGGCGTCACCGAGGCCGGCCCGGCGTTCCAGGGCACCATCAAGTCGGCGGTGGCGTTCGGCGCGCTGCTCGCCGAGGGCATCGGCGACACGATCCGCGTCTCCCTCTCGGCTCCTCCGGTCGAGGAGATCAAGGTCGGCACCCAGATCCTCGAGTCGCTGAACCTGCGCGAGCGCGGCCTGGAGATCGTCTCCTGCCCGTCCTGCGGCCGGGCCCAGGTGGACGTCTACACCCTGGCCGAGCAGGTCCACGCCGGTCTCGACGGCCTGAAGGTCCCGCTCCGGGTGGCCGTCATGGGCTGCGTCGTCAACGGCCCCGGCGAGGCGAGGGAGGCCGACCTGGGCGTCGCCTCCGGCAACGGCAAGGGCCAGATCTTCGTGAAGGGCCAGGTCATCAAGACCGTCCCCGAGTCGCAGATCGTCGAGACCCTCATCGAGGAGGCCCTGCGCCTGGCCGAGGAGATGGGGGTGGACGTCGATCTCGACGACGACGCCTCCGGCCCTCAGATCGTCGTCGGCTGACGATTACACACCGCAAGGTCTCGGCTACACAATGACAGGCATCCTCGGATGCGCAGCGTGATCGTGCGCTGACGCAGGCGAAGCTTGCCTCTGCCGTTGAGCAGAGGGAGCGTGCGGGTGAAGCGGATCATCGGGGTGGTCGCGGGCATGACGGTGCTCGGCGCCGCAGTGGGTGGGGCCGGAGTGGCGAACGCCCGGCCGGGGACGGTGCCGGGAGCGGTCAGCTGGGGTCCCTGCGAGGAGGCCCGGCCACAGACCGGCGCGCTCGGCTCCGCGCTCGACAAGATCGGCGACGCGGGCAGGCATGTCACCCGCCCCGTGGCCGCGCGGCGGCAGGCGCCGGTCGGCCAGGTCGAGTGCGGCACCCTGCGGGTGCCCCTCGACTACACGGTGCCGG
Organism: Microtetraspora glauca; assembly: GCF_040656155.1. Classification (NCBI taxonomy): domain Bacteria; kingdom Bacillati; phylum Actinomycetota; class Actinomycetes; order Streptosporangiales; family Streptosporangiaceae; genus Microtetraspora; species Microtetraspora glauca. The sequence goes on along the minus strand of NZ_JBFALK010000005.1, from coordinate 376,826 downwards.
AGGGTCAGCAGATCTCGCTGGCGCTCAACCGGATCAAGGGGACGGCCCCCCGCGACGGCAACCATCTCGGCGTGATGCTCGTCAACCCGGGCGGCCCCGGCGCCTCGGGACGCGCGCTGGCCAGGTTCGTCGCGGCCTCGCTGCCGGCGGACGTCGCCGCCCGCTACGACGTGATCGGTTTCGATCCGCGCGGGGTCGGTTCCAGCGAGCCCGCCGTCAGCTGTGTGGACGCCGAGAGCTACTTCGCGGCGCCCCGGGCGGACAACGTGCCGCGTGACGGCGCCGAGGAGCGGGCGCTGGTCGGCCGGGCCCGGGAGTACGCCGAAGGATGCGGTAACCGGTGGGCCTGGTTCCTGCCCTACCTCACGACCGAGAACTCGGCACGCGACATGGACGAGATCCGCGGCGCCCTCGGTGAGGAGAAGATCAGCTACCTGGGTTATTCGTACGGGACGTACCTGGGGGCCGTCTACGCGACGCTCTTCCCCCAGCGGGTCCGGCGGCTGGTGCTCGACAGCGTGGTCGATCCCGCGGGCGTGTGGTACGACGTGAACATCGCGCAGGACTACGCGTTCGACCAGCGCCACCAGGCCTTCCTCGACTGGATCGCGCGGCACGACGACGTGTACGGCCTGGGACGCACCAGGTCCGGGCTCGGTTTCGCGTGGTACTCCATGCGCTCCCGGCTCAGGAGCCGTCCCGCGGGCGGCGTCGTCGGGCCGAGCGAGCTGGACGACGTCTACACCGTCGGCGGCTACTCCAGCGCCGTGTGGCCGAGGCTCGCCCAGGCGTTCGCGGACTACGTCAAGAAGGGCGACACCGCAGGGCTCGTCGCGGCGTACCACAACCTGGCGGAGACCGGCGCCGCGGAGGAGAACAGCTACGCCGTCTACCTGGGTGTCCAGTGCCGCGACGCCGCGTGGCCCCGTGACTGGACCCGCTGGCACGCCGACACCACCAAGGTCGCCGCTCGCGCGCCGTTCCTCGCCTGGCCGAACGCCGTCTACAACGCGCCGTGCGCGTTCTGGGCCGAGCGCGGCGGTACTCCCCCCGCGGTGGGGACCGCGAAGCTGCCGCCGGTCCTGCTGATCCAGGCCCGGCACGACGCGGCCACGCCGTACCAGGGGGCGCTTCGCGTCCGGGACCTGTTCCCGACCTCGCGGCTGGTCACCGTGCCGGGCGGCGACCACGGTGTCGCGCTGGCCGGGAACGCCTGCGCCGACCGGTTCCTCGCCGCCTACCTGCGCGACGCGACCACGCCGCCGAGGAGGATCGGCCAGGGTGTCGACGCCGCCTGCCAGGGCGTGATCGAGCCCCGTCCCGTCACCCCGATGGCGTCGGGAGGCGCGAGCGGGCATCTTCTCCTGACCCGCCTCCTCATGGGGCGCGTCCGCTAACTTCCAAAATCGAGGTAGTCGCGTAGGCTTGGCCCCGTGATGCTGCGTACTACGGCGTCGCGCGTCCTCGACGACAACGATCGCGAAGAGGTGCTGGCGCTCCTCGACTCCGATCCCGTCGCCAACGTCTTCGTCTCCTCCCGGGTCAGGGCCGTCGGTCTGAGCCCGACCAGGCTCGGGGGGCAGATGTGGGGGTTCGGCCCGCGCGGCGGGCTGATCTCTCTGTGCTACGCCGGGGCCAACCTGGTCCCGGTCAACGCCGGCCGGGAGGCCGTGCACGCGTTCGCCGACCGTGCTCGTAAGCAGGGCAGGCGCTGCTCCTCGATCGTGGGGCCCGCGGGCGCCGTCGAGCAGCTCTGGGAACGGCTCGAGCCGCACTGGGGTCCGGCCAGGGCGATCCGCTGGGCCCAGCCGGTGATGGCCACCGCCTCGGCGCCCGCCGTCGACCCCGACCCGCTGGTGCGCAGGGTCAAGCCCGAGGAGTTCGGCATCCTGCTGCCCGCCTGCGTGGCGATGTTCACCGAGGAGGTGGGCGTCTCCCCGGACAACGGGGACGGCGGCGCGCTCTACCGGTCCCGGGTCGCCGAGCTGATCCGCATCGGCAGGTCCCTCGCCCGCATCGACGACGGCAGGGTCGTCTTCAAGGCCGAGATCGGCGCGGTCACCCCGCAGGTGTGCCAGATCCAGGGGGTGTGGGTCGATCCGGAGCTGCGCGGGCGCGGCCACGCCTCCGCCGGGATGGCCGCGGTGGTCGAGCAGTCGCTGAAATACTTCGCGCCGCTCGTCAGCCTCTACGTCAACGACTACAATCTGCCGGCGCGGGCGGCCTATCGCAGGGTCGGCTTCCGCGAGGTCGACACCTTCATGTCCGTGCTCTTCTGACCAGCCGGTCCATCAGGTGGTCGAGCTCGGCCTCCGGGTCGCGGGTCAGTCCCGCGTGGACCGGGCCGGTCTGGACGATCGTGCTCCGGGGGGCGGTCAGCCACCGGAACCGGCTGCCGGGCGCCTCGTTGTCGAGGGGGCCGGCGTCTCCGGTGCAGGCCATCTCGTAGGCCGCGAGCGCGTGCCGTACACCGGGGAGATCGACGGAGGTGCTGAGCGCGCGCAGCCGGGCCTCGTCCAGCTCGACGCGGGCGCAGAGATAGCCGCGCGGCTGGCAGTAGAGGATGACGCCCGCGTTGATCAGCTCGCCCCGCTCGACGCTGGGGATCACGCGGATGACGGCGTACTCGTAGACGTCGCGGCTCATCGGTTCTCCTCCCGCGTCGCGCGCCAGAAGCCGCCGATGGAGCCCTGCCGCTCGCGACCGGCGGCAGCGGCCGTCGCCGTGCCGGGGAGCCAGTCGCGCGGCCCGCGCGCGCGGGCGAGGAGGTGCTCGACGTATCCGTCGCGTACGGCCTGCGGATCGTCGAAGCCCGGCTCGTCCGCCAGCCACTCGTCGGGGACCAGCGCGGTCACCTTGTCGAGCAGGTCGCGGGTGACGCGCGGGGCCAACTCGGCGTCGGCCGCTTCGAGCTCGGTGGCGTACGGCGCGAGCACGTGGTCGCTCCCGTCGAACGCCCGCCGGGGGTTGGCGGACGGCCAGTTGTGGTGGAACCAGAGCGCGGCGCCGTGGTCGATCAGCCACACGTCGCCGTGCCAGACGAGGAGGTTGGGGTTGCGCCAGCTCCGGTCGACGTTGTGGATGAGGGCGTCGAACCAGAGCAGGCGGGAGGCGAACACCGGGTCCGGCTCCCGGCCGAGCGTGTCGAAGCCGAGGGCGCCCGGAAGGAAGTCGATCGCCAGGTTGTGGCCCGCGCTCGCGGTCAGCAGGTCCTGGATCTCCTCGTCGGGCTCCCGCGCGCCGATCTGGGGGTCGAGGTCGATGACCTTCAGCTCGGGGGTGGCGAAGCCGAGGTTCCTGGCCAGCTCGGCACAGATGATCTCGGCGACGAGGACCCGGCGTCCCTGCCCGGCCCCCCGAAATTTCACGACATAGGTGCCGAGATCATCGGCTTCCACGACGCCGGGAAGCGAGCCGCCCTCCCTGAGAGGCGTCACGTAACGCGTCGCCGTGATCTGTTCCAGCACGCGGTAAGGCTATCGGCTGTCCACATCTGCCCGGATATCCAGTGCCGATGGAAGCGCTCCGCCGCCGCCTCACCTCGATCGGGGGTGGGGCTTCGGGACGGTCACCGTGCGTACGGCGCTCTGTATGCCGTGCCGGCTGAGGCCCTGCGTTGTCCTCTGATGATCAGTGACGCGAGGGTCGCGAAGGCGGGAGCGGCACGCTGTGCGATCGAGCTGTTGGGGTAGGAGGCCCGTTGTCCGGATTGCGTCCGGTAGCGGCGGCCATGATACGTATTGCGGATGTCGCGGCCTTCCCCTCTGCGCCCGGAGGATCCACGGCGGCTCGGTGACTACATCCTCGACGGGCGGCTCGGAGCGGGCGGCCAAGGCGTGGTCTTCCTCTCCACCGGCCCCGACGGATCGCCCGTCGCGGTGAAGCTGCTCCACGCCCGCCTGGCCGGCGGCGGCTCCGACCGGCGCAGGTTCGTCGGGGAGATCCAGGCTGTACGGCGCGTCGCCCCGTTCTGCACCGCGCAGGTCCTGGACGCCGACCTCGACGGTGACCGGCCCTACATCGTCAGCGAGTACGTCGACGGCGTCTCGCTCCAGCAGAGCGTCACGGCCGACGGGCCGAGGTCGGACGGGGCCCTCGACCGTGTCGCGGTCGGGACCGCCACCGCGCTCGCCGCCATCCACCGTGCCGGTGTGGCCCACCGCGACTTCAAGCCGGGGAACGTCCTCATCGGCGCGGACGGGCCGCGCGTCATCGACTTCGGCATCTCGCGCCTGCTCGACGCCACGACGACGACCGGCGGACCGGTCGGCACACCCGCCTATCTCGCCCCCGAGCAGCTCAGGGGCGAGCCCGCCGGACCCGCCGGTGACATGTTCAGCTGGGCCCTCACCATGGCGTACGCCGCGAGCGGGCGGCACGCCTTCGCCGCCGAAACGTACGCCGCGACCCTGGCCAGGATCCTGTACGGCACGCCGGACCTCGAGCCCCTCGGCGGCTCGCTCCGGGAAATCGTGATCGCCTGTCTGGCGGGCGAGCCGCGCGACCGTCCCGGAGCGGAGGAGGTGCTGAGCAGGCTCCTCGGCGGCGGGACGGCGGCGACCGTGACCCCGCCCGCCCGGATGTCGGCCACCGCTTCGGCTCTCTCCCGGGTCACCGACCCGGCCGCCGCTCCGGCCCCGATGTCGGGCCCGCTGCCGGCGACGGGGGCGACCGGTACGCCGGATGCGATCGGCGGGCCGTTCGTGGCGACGGCGCCTCTGGCCGCCTTCGGCGAGACGGGGGAGCGCGCGGCTCAGGAGGTTCGCGGGACAGGGCGTCGCCGCTGGTTGCCCGTCACGGCCACGTTGACCGCCGCGCTCGCCCTTCTCACCGGGGTGGCGATCTTCCTGACCGGCCTCGGCGGTTCCGGCACCGACACCGGATCGAGCACCGGATCGAGCACTGGTTCGGACGCCGGTTCGGGCACCGGCTCCGGCGCGCGGTCCTCCGACGGGGTGGAAGGGTACGCCGGCATGTGGATCGGGGTGGCCCGATTCCCCCAGGCGGCCCGGACGTTCCCGATGGAGATCTACCTGTCCGGCTCCTCACGCATGCGCTGGGGTGCCGACCTGCACTGCGAGGGGCGCCTCACCCGGACAGGGGAGAAGAAGGGCGACCTCATCCTTCGCCTGGACCATGTGACCGGCGCGAGTTGCCATCCGGGGATCGTCGTGTTCTCCGCCACGGACGACCGGGCCGCCAGGGTGGATGTGATCCGGTCGGGCGATGGAAAGGTCGCGTACAGCGGCAGCCTCGCCCGCGACTCCTGACCGGCCCGCGACTCCTGACCGGCCCGCGACTCGCCACGTCATCCCGCGACTCGCCGCCGTCTGTGGATCAGGATTCGTAAATCGCGAGGGCGGCGCGGACGACGGTCTCCTCGACCAGTTCACCGGGCACGTCGGTGGTCTTGACCACGGCTGCCTGCACGCAGCCGAGGACGGCCCAGGCGCGGACCCGGGTCGCGGCGTCGGGGTCGGCCCCGGCCAGTCGCGCGTACAACTCGTCGCGGAAGGTCCTGATCGCCTCGCCGGGCGAGCCGGGCGGCGCGTCGTCGGCTCCGCCGATGTCCTCCATGAACAGCCGGATGACGGCGCGGTGCCGTACGGCGAAGGAGACGAAGGCGCGGATGTAGGCGGGGCGGTCACCGCCGAAGTCCGTGCCCAGCAGGCGCAGTACGTCCTCGGCGGCGGGCGTGATGAGCTCGGCGGCCAGGCGGTCCTTCGGGTGGAAGTGGTAGGCCACGGCGGTCTTGGTCAGGCCCACCGCCGCCGCGATGTCGGCCAGCGACGTCGCCGCGTATCCCCGCTCCGCGAACAGCTCGCGAGCGGCGGCCAGGATGCGGGACCGGGTGTCGTTCCCAGGGTCGAATGTGGCCATCGTCTCATTTCCGAGAGAGGTACGGCATTAAGCCTGATTTGCGACTTACGCTCGATCTGTACGCTCTGTACGACCGTACAGGACGGCGTTACAGCGACATGACGGGCGGGTTCCCATGAGTGCGTTGCTAGGACGTCTCGGTGGCTGGTGCGCCCGGCACGGGCGGCTCGTGCTCGCGCTCTGGGTGCTCGCGGCGGGTCTGCTCACCGCCGTCACCATGATCTACGGGAGCCCGGTCAGCAACAACGTCGCCATCCCCGGCACGGACGCGCAGCGGGCGCACGAGCTCATGCGGGAGGGGTTCGGCCCCGGCTACGACGCCGGAGGCACCGTCCAGCTCGTGCTGTACACCGAGGAGGGCACCCTCCTGTCGGACGGCCGCGAGAAGGCCGTCGGCGACGCGCTGGCCCGGATACGCGAGGTCCCGCACGTCGTCGAGGCGCAGACGCCGTACCGCCTCGGCGGCATGGCCTCCAACCAGCGCATCGGCATGATCACCGTGCGGCTGCAGGGCCAGGACGGCGTGAAGCTCGGCGAGACCGCGCAGGCGCTCGTCGCGGCGGCGGCCCCCGCGACGGAGGCGGGCATCGAGGTGGTGCCCGCGGGCTCCGGTTCTCCCGCGGACAAGGAGATCAAGACCGGGACCAGCGAGATCATCGGGGTGGCCGTCGCGCTGCTGGTCCTGCTGTTCGCCTTCGGCACGCTGGTCGCCGCGCTGATCCCCGTCTTCACCGCGTTGATCAGCCTCGGTGTCGGCCTCGGCGTCATCGGCCTGCTCGGCCACGTCGTGGACGTGCCCAAGTCGGCCTCGATCATGGCCACGATGATCGGCCTCGGCGTCGGCATCGACTACGCGCTCTTCTTGCTCTCGCGGCACCGCCGAATGCTGGCCGACGGCGTGCCGGTCCACGACTCGGTCCGGCGTACGGTCGCGAGCTCGGGCGGCGCGGTCCTCTTCGCGGGCGGCACGGTGGTCATCGCGTTGAGCGCGCTGACGCTCGCCGGCTTCCCGCTGCTGCGCACGCTCGGCTGGATCACCGGCATCTCCGTCGTGTGCGCCGTGCTCACTTCGATCACCCTCGTGCCCGCGCTGCTCGGCCTGCTCGGGCACCGTGTCAACGCGCTCCGGCTGCCGCTGGTGGGACGCGTCGCGGGACGGCACGGGCCCGCCACCGGCTGGGCCGCGCTCGGCAACTGGGTCGCCGGCCGCCCATGGCGCGTGCTCACCGTCACCGTGGTTGCGCTCGCCGCGCTTGCGGCCCCGGCCGCGGCGTTGAAGCTCGGCCCCCTCGACCAGGGGTACTCGGACCGGGGCACCTCGGAGCGCCGGGCGTACGAGCTGGTGTCGGTCGGGTTCGGGCCCGGCGCGAACGGCCCGCTCATCGTCGTCGCCGAGCTCGACCAGAAGATCGCGGACACCACACCGGCCGATCCCGTCGTCCAGGACCTGACCCGGCGGTTGCAGCGCACCGACGGCGTCGCGCACGTGTCGCCGCACAAGGTCAACGAGAACGGCCGTTCCGTGCTCGTGCAGGTGATCTCCGAGTACGCGCCGAGCGATCCGCGCGCCCTCGACGTCGTGTCCAGGGTGCGGGCGATCCGGGTCCCGGGCGCGCACGTCCACGTGGGCGGCGAGGTCGCCGGGCTGGCGGACGCCGGGGACCGCATCATGGGCAGGACCCCGCTGGTGGTCGCGGTCGTCGTGCTGCTCAGCGCGCTGCTCCTGCTGCTCGCGTTCCGCGCCCCTCTGGTGGCGATCAAGGCCGCGCTGATGAACCTCGTCTCCCTCGGCACCGCGTTCGGGGCGCTCGCCGTGGTGTTCTCCATGGGCGTGGGCAGCCGGCTCGTCGGCATGGACCCGCCCTACTCCCCGGACGGGTCGTTCGTGCAGACGCTGTTCTTCTCCGTGCCGATCGACACCTATGTGCCGCTGATGCTGTTCGCGGTGCTCTTCGGGTTGTCCATGGACTACGAGGTGTTCCTGCTCACCTCGGTACGGCAGGCGTACACGCGGACGGGGGACAACCGGGCGGCCGTCGCCGAGGGGCTGGGGTCCACCGGCCGGGTGATCACCTCCGCCGCGCTGATCATGGTGGCGGTGTTCACCGCGTTCGTCGCCTACCCGGACCCGCTGGTGAAGGTGTTCGGCGTCGGCCTGGCGGTGGCCATCGCCGTCGACGCCACGATCATCCGCGGGTTCCTGGTGCCCGCCACGATGGTCCTGCTCGGGCGGCTCAACTGGTGGATCCCTCGCTGGCTGGACCGGATCCTGCCGAACATCTCCATCGAGGGCCACGACGAGGAGCCGGCGGGCGCCGTACCGGAGAAGGAGCTCTCCGCGACCGGTCGCCGCTGACGCCCGTTCCGGCCCGCGCGTCCCGGTCAGCAGGTCGCGCGGTAGGGGACGTCGGGGACCAGCCTGGCCCAGTCCCGCTCGGACAGGCCGCCGCCGGCGCGGGCGCAGAGGGATCGGAAGACCCGGTCCGGATCGAGGTCCTGGGTCACGACGGTGCCGTCCGCGCCGACCGAGGACAGCGTCCGGCCGTCCGGGCCGAACGCGACCGCCACCACGTCGCCGGTGTGACCGGTGAACGGCAGGCCGACCATCCGGTGGGTCGCGACGTCCCACAGCCTGATGGTGTCGTCGGCGCTCGCCGTGGCCAGCGACCGTCCGTCCGGGGAGTAGGCCGCGGCGATCACCGGCTCGGTGTGCCCCTCCAGAGGGGGATCGACCGGCCGGCCGGTCCCGGTGTCCCAGATCCAGGCCCGCGCGTCGATCGCCGGGCCCACCTGGTTCGCGCAGGAACACGCGTTCTCACCCCGGACGACCAGGCTCGCGCCGTCAGGGGCGAACGCCAGGGCTTCGCTGCTGTGCTCCTTGGCGAAGGGCTTGCTGGGGGCGCTGTCGTTCGTGTCCCACAGCATGGTCTGTTCGGGACTGCCGAGCGCGAGCGTCCGCCCGTCGGGACTCCAGGCGAGCGTGGTGACGAGGAAGGCCTTCGTGCCGCCGGACGGCCGAAGCCGTGCGGTGTCGTAGAGCCGGATCCTCTCCCGCGCGTCGGAGACGGCGAGCGTCGTCCCGTCGGGGCTGAACGCCAGAGCGAAGATCTCCTCGGGATCGTCCTCGGTGTTCGCCGGCAGCAGGATCCGGCCGCGTTCGCTTCCGTCCGGGACGCCGATCAGCGACACGACGCTGTTGGAACGGACGGTCGCGAAGGTTTTCCCGTCGGGCGCGAACGCCATGGCGGGGACCACGACGGCCGTGGGATTGACAGTGTCCCAGGTGGTCTCCCATGGGCCCTTGACGTCCCGGCCGATCTGGTCGCCGGTGCGGCGGTCCCAGAAGCGCACCGCTTCACGGGAGACCGTCGCGATCGTCGCGCCGTCCGGGCTGAACAGCGCGCCGAGCACGGGGCCTCCCGGGGAGCCGTCGCTCACGCGCAGGCGGACGGGGCGGGTGAACGCCCGCACGTCCAGCGTCCGGACGGTGCCGTCGAATCCGCCGAGCACCAGCCGGTCGCCGTCGGAGGAGAACGCGATCGAGGTGGTCCAGAATCCCGGATAGCTGAACCGGCCCAGCTCTCTCATGGTGGCGGGGTCCCAGATCTGCACCGCCCACCTGTTGGCCGTCGCCAGCACCATGCCGTCACGGCTGAAGACGGCGAGGTTCGCGAGGTCCCTTTCCCCGGCTCCCGTCGGCGGGTGGCCGGACCGAGGGGCACCGGGCTTCCCCGGATCCAGCGTCACGATGTCGAGGCCGGCGGCGAGTGTGATCCGCTTCCCTCCGGGGGCGACGGCGATCCCTTCCGGGCTCAGCTGGGGATCCGCCGCGCCCTTCTTGCCGGGGCCGAGGCGCGCGATCCGTTCCGGCCCGGCGATCCGGAAGAGATCGACGTAGCCGTCCTCGGTCTGGAGCGCGGCGTACGTGCCCTCGGCGTCGGTTCCGATCCGGTACGCCTCGGGCAGCCCGGGGACCGGCGCCAGGTCCGGCAGCCGGAGCAGCCGCTCCCGCTCGCCCGTCGTGGCGACCAGGTAACGCGTGGAGGCCGTGAAGCGGGCCACGTCTCCCGGTACCTTCTTCGACTTCCCCGTGGAAGTGTCCACCACGTTGTACGCCTTGTTCTTCCACAGCACGACCAGCCGTCCGTCCGGGCTCAGCTCGCACGCGGAACTGTCCGTGGGCACGCCCTTGAGCACGCGTTTCCGTGTGCCGGACGCGATGTCCCAGAGTTCGAGGTCGGCACCGGTCAGTACCGCCTCGGTGGCCCCGTCGGCGCTCTGGCACGCGCCGTCGATCGAGGGCGGGCTGAAGACGGTGAGTTCCCGCTGGACCAGCGAGCCGAGCACGGCCGAGCGGGTCGCCTCGGTGGGGGCGATGCGCCAGGCCGCGAGGCTCAGCCGCATGGCTCCGGCGGGATCCGGCTCCCGCAGCTCCTTTACCGTGGCGGTGAGGCCGTCGGCCACGGCGATGTCCCGGCGGGTGTCGGCCTTGGCCCGTTCCGTCTGGGCGGTTCTTCTCTCGGCCACGGCGGTCCTGCGCTGCGCGTCGGCGTCACGGCGCATGAGCTCCGCCAGGCCGCCGAGGGTGATCGCTACGGCGAGCAGGAACGCCAGCCCGCCGACGGCCGCACGGCGCAGCCGGATCCGCCGCCTGGACAGCGCCGCGCCCGCGTCGAGGAAGGCACGTTCCCGCTGGTTGAGGCCGATGTGCCGGCGGGCGGTCGCCGCCCACTGCATGGCGGTGTCGAGCTCGGTGCCGCTGAGCAGGTCGCCGCCCTTGCGGCCGCCCGACTCCCAGGTCCGGGCCGCCGTACGGATCCGATGGTGGGTCGCGAGCCCGGCGCGGTCGTCCGCGAGCCAGTCGCGCAGCCGCGACCATGCCTGGGGCACGGCGGCGTTCGCCAGGCCGACGCCGCCCTCCCGGCGGCTCACCAGCCCCGCCGAGACGAAGCGCGCGAGTACGGCCTCGACGTCACCGCCGGTGTCGTCGTTGAGCTCGCTCTCCTCCACGACGTACAGCTCGTTCTCGGGTCCGGTCATCCGCAGCAGGATTCGCGGCACGACCGCACGATCGGCCTCGGGCAGGGACGAGTACACCTCCTCCGCCACGTCCCCCAGCTCGGGAGCCGGCGCGGCGAGTGTTTCCGGAGGCCGCACGGCCGCCGCCGTGTCGCTGCCGCGCGCGAGCAGCGAGTCGCGCGGAGCGGCGCCTCCGAGCAGGCCGAGCAGGAGGTCGCGCGACGTCGGCCGGGTGCCGGGATCCTTGCTGAGCGCGTCGGCCACGAGCGAGCGCAGCGGCTCGGGCAACGGGCTGAGATCGGTCTCGGCGGTCAGGATCTGGTGCACGACCGCGGCGACGTGGTCCCGCTGGAACGGCGCCGCGCCGGTCGCGGCGAACACCATCACCGCGCCCCAGGCGAAGACGTCCGCCGCGGGCCCCGCCGTGCCTCCGGAGAACAGTTCGGGCGCCATGTAGGCGGGCGTCCCGATCACCGCGCTGTCGGCGGTCAGCGACCCCTCCAGGATGCGCGCGATGCCGAAGTCGATGACCCGAGGGCCGTCCGGGCCGAGCAGGACGTTGTCCGGTTTCAGGTCCCGGTGCACGACGCCCGCCTCGTGGACGGCCGCGACCGCCGTCGCCACTCCTGTGGCGAGCCGGTGCAGGGCGTCGTCGGTGTACGGCCCGGCCCGCTCCACCGCCGAGCGCAGGCTGGGCCCGTCCACGAACTCGCTGACGATGTACGGCCGGCCGCCCTCGAGGTCGACATGCAGGATCTTGGCGGTGCAGAACGACGACACCCGCCGGGTGGCCGCGACCTCCTTCGCCGGAGGCCGGCGCAGCCCGTCCTGGTGGAGAGCCTTGAGCGCCACCCGGAGGCCCGCCGCGTCGTACGCCTCGTAGACGACGCCCTGACCGCCGCTGCCCAGGCGTCCGGCCAGCGCGTACTCGCCGATGCGTACGGGGTCGCCGGGTGCGAGCGGCGTCGAACTCATGGGACATCTCCCAAGCGATGCGGTGATCTACCGGGTTATCGCCGACAGTCCATGAGATGTCACCAAGAACGGAAAAGTTGTCACATGTCGGACCAGGATGATGCCCTGGCGTCCTTGAGTCGCACCGTCACGCGGCGGCGGGCCCGCATGACGGTGAGGGCGAGCGTGGTGAGCAGGACGGAGGCGATGATCGCCTGCGGGCCCACCTCGTACGGCGTGGCCGGCGTGAGCTCTCGTACCGACGCCTTCGTCGTGGAGATCGTCTCAGTGCGGGCCTTCAGCCGTTCCTTGACCTTCTCGGGGTAGCCGTAGCCGACCACGGCACCCTTGTCGCGCACCTTGACGCTGACCCTGCCGCCGTCGATGTTGCCCTCGATCGTCTGGATCTTGTTGCCGATGACCTTGGTCACGATGCCCACGTGGTCGATGCCGTCGATCGTCCCGGAGCCGCTCCAGTCGTAGAACACCAGGGCGCCGGGAACGGGCTTGCCGCCCCAGGCGCCGTGCTCCTTGAACCATCTGGCGTGGCCGACGGTCCAGGCGAACTGGCCGAACCACTCGTCGTAGCCCAGCTGGCGGGCGCCCCACGAGAGGAACATGTCGCACCAGGGCTGATCGGAGTAGTCGGAGTCCTGCTCTACGTTGTTGTACCAATTTCCGAACTTTGTGTAACCGTTGCTCTTCGCACTGTAACCGACCTGCGATCGCAGCAGCTCGAGCAACTTCGTCATCTCGGGGCTCATACGGAGAGGTGGCCTCTGTTCGTCGGGGGACTTACGTGACGTGGGAGGCTAGCCTTCGTAAAAGGGATGTTCAACGCCAGATATGCACAAAACCAAGCTTCTTTACCTAAACATGGCTAAACTACCCCAAAGTGCGAGACAGATGGAACAGGTTCTAGAATCACGGGCATGACGATGGATCTCGCCCCCGGACACGACGAGGAGACCAGGCTCGCGGCGCTGGCCGTGCTCGCCCAGCAGGTCAGAGAACTGATGGACGCGGTCGTTCTGACCGAGGCCGACGAGGACGAGGTGACCTCCGTCACCGCCGAACTCGTCGCGCTGACGGAGCGGCTCAACGACGCGCGCCGGGAGCGGCCGCTCATGCCCGAGTTCGCGCCGGACGGCACCTTCCGTCACCTGGGCAACGCGGTGACCGGCGCGTGCAACCCGCACGCCCTGCCGCTGGTGATCGAGCACACGCCCGAAGGTTCCCAGGCCGATCTGGAGTTCCGCCCGACACACGAGGGGCCGCCCAACAGTGTGCACGGAGGCGTGAGCGCGATGATCCTCGACCACCTGCTGGGCCACGCCGTCGCCACCTCGGGCCGGGCCGGCATGACCGGGACCCTGACCATCCGCTACCGTCAGCCGGTGCCGTACGGTCGGCCGGTCGTCGGCACGGCCGCCACCACCCGGGCCGAGGGGCGCAAGACCTGGGCGGACGGCACGATCAGCCTCCCCGACGGCACTCCTCTGGTCGAGGCGACCGGCCTGTTCATCACGCCGTCACTGTGGGTGGAGGCGGCGTCCGACTGAGAGGCGCGTCAGTATCCCGCGCCGGTCAGGAGGCCGCCGTCGACCGTGAACTCGCTGCCGGTGCAGTAGCTTGACCGGTCAGACGCGAGGAACGTCACGATGTGCGACACCTCGACCGGCTCGGCGAACCGCTTGATCACCATCGCCTTGACGAACTGCTCGCCGTCCACCTCGGCCATGAGTTCGGGGTTGGCCACCATGGACGTGTTGATCGCCCCGGGGTGCACGGAGTTCACGCGGATCCTGAACGGGGCCAGCTCGCGCGCCGCCGCCTTGGTGAGGCCCCGGACGCCGAACTTCGAGGCGGAGTAGGCCGACAGGCCGGCCGCGCCGATGAACCCCTCGATGGAGGAGATGTTCACGATCGAGCCGCTTCCGGCGGCCTTCATCGGCTCGATCACCGACTTGATTCCGAGGAAGGTGCCCTTGAGGTTCACGTCGAGCACCCGCTGGTACTCCTCGACCGTCATGTCGGCGATCCGGCGGAACATCAGGATGCCCGCGTTGTTCACCAGCACGTCGAGGCGGCCGTAGGTCTCGACGGCGGTGCGCACCGCCCGGTCCCAGTCGGCCGGCTGCGTGACGTCGTGGTGCAGGTAGACCGCGCCGGTCTCGTCGGCGAGTGCCTTGCCCTCCTCGTCGGTCACGTCGCCGAACACCACCCGGGCGCCCTCTTCGAGAAAGAGCCGGACGTGCGACGCGCCCATGCCGCGCGCCCCGCCGGTGATCAGTGCGACCTTGCCGTCGAGCATGCCCATGGCTTCCTCCCGGGTAGCGCCCGCGGCGGCGTGGCCGCGGCTCTCCTCGAACGGTGGACGGGGCCGCCGTCCCCTCGTTCAACCTAGCGAACGCTTGGTTACGGAACAAGATCAATGCACGTGTCGCGTCACCCGACGTGGTCGCCCTGGCCGACGTCTCCGGGTGCCTCCGTGACCGGGGTGTCCTCGGGTTCGGCGCAAGGGGGACCGTTCAGGGTCACCGACCTCGTGGCGCCGCCGCCGGGTGACACGGTGACGGTCACGCTCCTGGTGTCCTCGACGCCGCAGCCGGGCGGTTTGAACGGCACCGTGAACGACGCGGTGTACGCCTTCTTCCCTTCGAGGGTCTTCTCCTGCCGGTTCTCCTCGGACGCCACCGTCTCCCCCTGCCGGCGCTGCCGCTGCGTGAACGTCACGACGAGCGTCACCGGCTTGGTGGAACCGGACGTGACGTCCACACTCAGTGTCGTACCGTCCCAGGACGCGATCGAGGCGGAGGGCGGCGCGCAGGCGGGTCCGGAGACGCGGGTCTCCTTCACCTGCGCGCCGACCGCGGCGGCGGGTTCCGTGCGCACCTTCACGCCGAGCACGGCGGTCGTGCCGCACTCCACCGTGATCGGGTCGGTCGTGAGATCGAAGGAGTACGACGTCCGGCCCGAGAGCGTCCGGGTGCCGCGCGCCACGGTCGTGCCGTCCCGGGTGAACTCGGCGGACACCTTCACCGCGCCGGTGCCGCCGGCGCCGCCGGTTCCGACCTCGACGGTCGCCACGGCGCCGTCCCACTCCTTGATCGTGACGCTCCGTACGGCCGGTGGAGGGCACGGCGCGCCCGTCACCTTCGTGGTCGCGGCCGCCGTGCCGCCGGCGGCCTTCGGCACGGTCGCCGCCTCGACCCGGCGGTAGACGGTCGTCCCGCACGCGGGAGCGGCGAAGCCGTGCTGGACGCCGGGGGAGTAGGAGGTCGCGCCCTCCAGCGGGATGGTCTGCGCCGTCACCGGACGCAGTTCGTCCGGTGACGGACCCTCGGAGAACCTGACGCCGAGCGTCACCGCCCCGCCGGTCGTCGTCCGTACCCGGATGGTCGCCGACTGGCCGTCCCACCCGGAGATGCCGAGGGCCGCGACCGACAGCGGCGCCGGTCGCGGGGTCATGCTCACGGCCGGAGTCGGCGTCTCCCCTGGAGACTCGCCGGGCGGCTCGCCGGGTGTCTCGCCGGGGGTCTCCCCGGGAGTGGCATCAGGTGCCGGCGTACCGGGATCCGTGGCGGCCGGCGACGGGGAGGGCGTGTCCACCGCGTCCGAGGGGAACGGCGGCTCCGGCGTGAACCGCGTGGACGGGGCGGGCGGCAGGGCGCTGTCGTCGGCGACCGGAGCCTGCCGGTTGGCCGCGACCACCGCGGCGACCATGACGGCGGACAGCACGGCCGCGCCGATCGCGAACCGGGGGGCGAAGTGGGCCAGCCGGTCCGACAGCACGGTCCGCGCCAGCGACGTGCCCGCCTCCACCGGCTGGGCGGGCTGGGCCAGCGGGAACGTCAGCGCGAGCAGCGTGGCCAGTTCCGCGAGATGCCGCCGCCCGCGCTGCTCCCAGTCCGGCCCGTACGCCGAGGTCGCGGCGGCCTCCAGGTCGCCGATGAACGCCCGGGCCGTGGCCGGCCGGTCCGTCGGGTTCTTGGCCAGACCCCGCCCCACCAGCCCGCGTACCGAGCTGGGCACGTCCGCGACCGGGATGGGCGCGCTCTGGTGCTGGTGCCGCAGCCCCGCGGTGTGGTCCGCGCGGTACGGCCTGCGCCCGGTCAGGCACTCGAAGAACACGCAGGTCGCCGCGTAGACGTCGGTCGCGGGACCGGCCGGGCCGCCCTCCCACTGCTCGGGGGCCATGTACGGCGGCGTCCCGGCGGGCAGGCCCGGATCGCCGCTCGGCGCCGCGATGCCGAAATCCGACAGCTTGCTGGTGCCGTCCGCCTGGACCAGGACGTTCTCGGGCTTGTAGTCCCGGTGCACGATGCCGGAGGAGTGGGCCGCCGACAGGCCGGTCAGCGAGCCCTTCAGCACGACGAGCGCCGCCTCCGGACTGGTCGTCCCGTGCTCGGTGAGGATCCGCCGGAGCGACACGCCGTCGACCAGCTCCATGACGATGGCCGCCCCGGCCACGGTCTCGACGTACTCGTAGAGCCGGACGATGTTGGGGTCGTTGATCTCTACCATGACGCGGGCCTCGCGCCGGAAACCTTCGAGGAAACGCGGATCCCGCCGAAGCTCAGGGCGAAGGTACTTGATCGCGACGAAGGCGCCGGTCGCCTCGTAGGTCGCCAGCACCACGCGCCCGGCGCCACCCGCGCCGAGCTCGCGCACCTCCCGGTATCCCGGAACCGTCCAGGCATTCATCCTTCCGAACTTCTCACCGGAAGGGACGATTGTCACCGGTGGAGAAATGTCACCTCGGCGATGTAATCCATGAGGCCCCTGTGATCGTCGTTCGTGTGGTTCACGGAACGATGCCGGGAACGCCCACAAGGTAGGCGCTGTCCCGTGCGTCCGTGATGGCCATGTGGCCGGGGGCGTGCCCGATGGCGAACGGCGGCTTCGACCGCATCACCGCCGCCTGGGGCGTCACCCCGCAGGCCCAGAAGACCGGGACCTCTCCGGGGCGTACGTCCACGGGATCGCCGAAATCGGGCCGGTCGAGGTCGGCGATGCCCAGCGCGGCGGGGTCGCCCGCGTGCACCGGGCCGCCGTGCACGGCCGGATAACGCGAGGTGATCCGCGCCGCGGTCTCGACCAGCTCGGCGGGAACCGGCCGCATCGACACCACCATCGGCCCGGACAGCGCGCCCGCCGGCCGGCACTCCCGGCTGGTGCGGTACATGGGCACGTTCGTCCCGGCCTCGATATGGCGTACCGGCACGCCCGCCTCCAGCAGCGCCGCCTCGAAGGTGAAGCTGCAGCCGACGAGGAAGCAGACGAGGTCGTCGCGCCAGTGCTCCCGGACGTCGGTCGGCTCGGCGACCGGCTCGCCGTTCTCGTACACCCGGTAGGCGGGCAGGTCGGTGCGCAGGTCACCGGCGAAGATCGACGCGCTGGTCTCGCCCGGCTCCGTCACGTCCAGCACCGGGCACGCCTTCGGATTGCGCTGCGCGAACAACAGGAAGTCGTACGCGCGGTCCCTGGGCAGGGCGATCAGGTTCGCCTGGGTCCAGCCGCGTGACCAGCCGGAGGTGGGCGTCACGAGCCCCTCCCGGAAGAGCCCGCGCGCTTCGGAAGGGGTCAGCAGGGCCGGATCGCGCATGATCGTCACCTTTCTCATGGTGGTCTCCTGCCGTCGTCTCCTGCCGTCGCCTCATGCCGTGCGGAACCGGACACACTGGCCGGGGCGGGCCTGCGCGGCGCGGTCGACGTCGCGGGTGCGCACCACAGCGATCACCGGATAGCCCCCCGTGAGCGGATGGTCGGCGAGGAAGAGCGTGGGCTGCCCCGACGGGGGCACCTGGAGCGCGCCCGGGACCATGCCCTCGCTGGGCAGCTCCCCGTCGCGCGCCCGTTCCAGGACCGGCCCGCGCAGCCGGATGCCGACCCGGTTGCTGTCGGCCGTCACCTCGTACGGCTCCGTGCGGAGCACGCGCAGCGCCTCCGGCGTGAACCAGTCGTCGCGCGGGCCGGGAAGGATCTCCAGGACCAGCTCACCCCCGGCGGTCTCGGGCACCGGCGCGAGATCGACGGCGGGGAACGCCGCCGGCGGCGGTCCGATCGGCAGCAGCGTCCCGGGGACCGGAAGGTCGGGCCCCAGGCGGGCGAGGATGTCCGTGGAGCGGGACCCCAGCACCGGCGTCACGTCCACGCCGCCCCTCGCCGCGAGATAGGTCCGCAGGCCGCGGGCCGGTGTCCCGAGCCGGAGCGTGGCCCCGCAGGGCAGGTGCTCGACCGAGTGGTGCCCGATCTGACGGCGGATGCCGACGGGACCGGTCACGGTCGCGGGGCACGCGGCGCCCGCGAGCGCGATCACCACGTCTCCGCGCGCCCGCACGCACAGCCCGCCCAACGTGATCTCGAGGGCGGCCGCCCCCTCGGGATTGCCCACGAGCCGGTTGGCCAGCCGCAGCGCGCCCCGGTCGGCCGCGCCCGAACGCCCGACGCCGAGATCGCCGCGTCCCGGCCGCCCCAGATCCTGCACCGTGGTCATCGGACCGGTCGCCAGCACCTCCAGCATGCCGTACCGGCTCATGTCACCTCCGTGAACCTGACCCGGGTGCCCGGACGCAGGAGAGCGGGCGGATCGGCGGCCAGGTCCCACACCACCGCGTCCGTACGACCGATGAGCTGCCAGCCGCCGGGGGACTCGCGCGGATAGACGGCGCTGAACCCGGCCGCGAGCGCCACCGAGCCGGCGGGCACGCGCACGCGCGACTCGGCCCTCCGGGGTACGGCCAGCCGGGCGTCGCCACCGGTCAGATATCCGAAACCGGGTGCGAAGCCGCAGAACGCCACGGTCCAGAGAGTGCCGGTGTGCGCGGCCACGACGTCGCGTGCCGGCAGTCCGGTCAACGCGGCGACGTCGGCCAGGTCCGCGCCGTCGTAGACGACCGGGATCCGCACCTCGCACGCGCCGGTGCGCCCGCCGGGGGCCGGCCGTACCGCCCGGACGGCGGCCTCGACGGACTGCGGCGTCGCGGGCGGCTCGAACCGGACGAGCAGCGTGCGCGCCGCTGGGACGATGTCGGTGACGCCGGCCGGCGGATGCTCGGCCAGCGCGTCGTAGAGCGCGACGACCTCGTCGAGGCCGTCCAGTTCGGCCAGCAGAGCGCTGCCGCCGCAGTGGCGCACGTGCATCGGATCATCTCCTCAGGGCCGCGTCGCGGTGAACGACGCGAGATCGACGCCCGCGGCCTCCAGCGCCGCGCGCACCCTGCGGGCCGTCGCCACCGCGTTCGGGCTGTCGCCGTGCAGGCAGATCGATTCACCGCGTACGACCAGAGGGGCGCCGTCGACGTCCTCGATCGGCTCACCGCGTGCCATGCGCACGCAGCGTTCGGCCACCGTGTCCGGGTCGTGCACGAGCGCGCCCGGCCGGTCACGCGGCACCAGCGTCCCCTCCGGCGTGTACGCGCGGTCGGCGAAGCATTCGGTGACGGCCGTGAGTCCGGCCTGCTCGGCCCGGCGCAACCAGGCGGAGCCGGGCAGGCCGAGAACCGGCAGCCCGGGGTCGTAGGCCAGGACGGCCGCCACGACGGCCCCGGCCTGCTCCTCGTGCCGCACGATCGCGTTGTAGAGCGCACCGTGCGGCTTGACGTATCCGACCCGGCCGCCGGCCGCGCGGGCGAAGGCGTCCAGGGCGCCGATCTGGTACAGCACGTCGTCGGCGAGCTCCCGGGGCGGCATCTCGATGAACCGCCGCCCGAATCCGGCCAGGTCGCGGTAGCCGATCTGGGCGCCGATCGCCACGCCTCGCTCGACCGCCGTCTCGCACGTCCGCCGCATGATCGTGGGATCGCCCGCGTGGAAGCCGCAGGCCACGTTGGCGCTGGTGACGACGGACAGCAACGCGTCGTCGTCGCCGAGAGGCCAGCGGCCGAAACCCTCGCCGAGGTCGGAGTTGAGGTCGATGCGGGGGATCAGCTCGGACATGCCCGGCTCCAGAGGGCGGCGGTCACGCCTTGGTCGGTCATGGAGTCTCCTCGCGTCCGCGCGTTCGCCGCAGGTGTGCCGGTCCCGGTGGACCGCCCAGAAATGAACCTAAGGATTGTTGAACAATCCGGCAATCCTCGGGGGCGTAAATTCTTGGGCACGGGCGTTGTGGGGGCGACCACTGTCCGCCCTAAGCTCGGGGGACCTCCGGAGTTCCGGGGGACTTCCCCGTTCTCCAGGAGAAAGGGTGGCGGTGATGACGGCGACCGCGGACTGGGCGGACCGGCTGAGCGCGGCCAGGCCGGCGCTCGAACGCGCCAGCACAGCCGACCTCGTCGCGGCCGTCCTGCGTGAGAACGTCATCGAGGGCTCGCTCCCCCCGGGGACGCGGCTGTCTGAGGAGATCATCGGGCGGGCGCTCGGCGTCTCCCGCAACACCCTCCGCGAGGCGTTCCGGCTGCTGTCCCACGAGAACCTGCTCGTGCACGAGTTCCATCGCGGCATGTTCGTCCGCAGGTTGACCGCGGCCGACGTGGCCGACATCTACCGGATGCGCCGGCCGCTCGAAACCGCCGGCCTGCGCGCCGCGGGCACCGCCCCGGCCGAGGCCGTACGCGAGGTGGGCCGCCGGGTCGAGGAGGGCCGGGCGGCGGCCGAGGCGGGCGACTGGGTCGCCGTCGGCACCGCGAACATGCGCTTCCACCAGGCCGTCGCCGCACTGCTCGGCAGTCACCGCGCGGACGAGGCCATGGCCCGCATCCTGGCCGAGCTGCGGCTGGCCTTCCACATGATGGGCGAGCCCCGGCCGTTCCACGAGCCGTACCTCGACGACAACGCGCGCATCGCCGCCCTGCTCGGCGAGGGCGAGTACGAGCGGGCGTCGGGCGTGCTGCTGGCCTACCTCGACGCCGCCGAGGCGCAGCTCCTCTCGGCGTACGGCGAGCACCCTTCCTGACCGGCTGGCCGCGCCCTTCGCGACCGGTTCCCTGTGCCTCCGGACCGGCCGACCGCGCGCTCCGGACCGATACCTGTGCGTCCGGACCGGTTCCCCGTGCGGTTCCCTAGCGCCGGGGGACCACGCCCGGATGGGGTCGGCCCGCAGGCTCATACGATCACCCGGCGGTGCCGAGCAGCCGCTCGCCGGAACGCCTGGCCAGGTCGAGGGCGCGCGGCAGGTCCACGCCGACCAGGCGGCCGGCCCGCTTGACCACCTCGCCGCCGACGATCACCGTGTCGACGTTGCTCACATCGGCGGCCGTCACGACCGCCCCGACCGGGTCGTGCGGCGGCGCGAGGTTGGGCAGGCCCGTGTCCAGCATGACGACGTCCGCGCGCTTGCCCGGGCGAAGCGATCCGATCCGGTCGGCCATGCCGAGGGCGGTGGCCCCCTCGATGGTGGCCATGCGCAGGATGTCGGCCGCGGTCGGCAGCGCGCCGATCCCCTCCCCGAAGTGCCGGAGCCTGGCGGAGGCGAGCGCGGCGCGCATGACGGCGAACATGTCTCCGGGCACCCCGGCCACCGTGTCCACGCCGAGCCCCGTCGGGATGCCGAACCCGCGCAACCGTCCCGTCTCGGGGGAGCCGTGGCCCATCTGCGACTCCACAGCGGGTGCGACGGACGCGGTGCCGCCGCTGTCGGCGACCATCTTCATCGAGCGGTCGGGGAAGCCGTTGGCGTGCACGAACATGACGTCGGGGCCGAGCAGCCCGGCGGCGTGCAGCCGCTCCACCGGCTCCTCGCCGGTCGCGTGCAGGCTGATGCGGAGCCCGAGCTCGCGGGCCAGCCGCCAGTCGGCCTCGGCCGCCTCGACGGAGCCGTACACCGGCCCCCACGCCGCGAAGGCGGGGGTGACGAGGCCGGAGTCCCCCGAGGGGAAGTGCCGGGCGACGACCCGCCGGACCTCCGCCTCGTTCCTCGACGCGTCGTCCGCGCCCGGATGCGCGTACGCGAAGACGACGCGGGCGCCGGAGTCGCGGAGGGCCTCGACCGCGGCGTCGGTGTGCCCGGGGGTGAGCTGGATGTGGGACCAGTCGTACACGGTCGTGATCCCGGCGTTGAGCGCCTCGACGGCGCCCCAGAGGTTGGCGGTGTAGACGTCCTCGGGCCGGAACGCGGGGGCGAGCCGGCCGAGAACGAGCGCCAGGTAGTCACCGAGAGCGGCGTCGGCGGAGACGGACCGGAGCACGCTCTGCCAGACGTGGCGGTGCGTGTCGACGAAACCGGGAAGCACGATCTGGCCCGTCGCGTCGATCACCTCCGCGCCGGCGGCGGGCAGGTCCGGGCCGATCGCGCCGATCACTCCGTCGGTGATGAGGATGTCGGTTCCCCGCCGGACGTGCACGTCCGGGTCCGTGTCGATCACGATGCCGTTCCTGATGAGCAGGTTCACGCGATACTCCCATTCGAGAAAGCTTTTCAAAAAGCTTGTTGGAAAGCTATCAGGGAGCGTGGATATCCTCAAGCGCATGAATGAGGGGCGGGTGACCGGCCGGGATCGCGTCGACGAGATGATCGAGGCGTGGCGGGCCGAGCTGCCGGAGGCGGCCACGACGCAGTTGGAGATCGTCAAGCGGGTCGGGCGGCTCAAGGCGCGGATCGAGACGGTCACCCAGTCCGTGCTCGCCGGTTACGGACTGACCTATGCGGAGTTCGACGTCCTGGCGACGCTGCGCCGTGCCGGACGTCCGTACCGGGTCAAGCCCGGCACTCTCGCCGCGCGGCTGATGCTCACGACGGGCGGGACCAGCAACATCCTCCAGCGGCTGCTGGCCGCGGGCCTGGTCGAGCGCGAACCCGATCCCTCCGACGGCCGCAGCTCATGGGTCCGGCTCACTCCGCAGGGTGTGGAGAAGGCCGAGGAACTGTCCCTCGCCACCACGGAGGCGCACCGCCACCTGTTCGCGGACGTTCCCGAGGCGACCGCGCGCGCTCTCGCGGACGTGTTGCGCGACGTCCTGCTCGCACTCGGGGACCGGCCGGAGGACGTGCCGGGCCGTAGGACTCGGCCGGCCTGATCGGTCGTGGCCCCGCTCAGCCCGGGACCGGGCGGAGCGTTGCCGATGATTCGTTCAGGCGCGTTCCGGCCGGCCCGCCGCGCGGTGATGCGCCCGCGCTCTACGCGAGGGAGTCGTAGACGGCTTCCGCGAGATGGTAGGCACGGAGACTGCCGGTCACCCTCTGGGCCATGCGGTTCATCGTGTACGCCATGGCGATGCCGTGCGCGGCGTCCCCGAGGCCGAGGGAGCCGCCCATTCCGGTGTGGCCGAACGCCGACTCCGCCCCGCGCGCGGGCGTGAGGAAGGTCAGCGCCGGACGCATGTAGCCGAGGCCGAAGGCGCTGTCCACGTACATGACCCGGTCGGGTCCGCTGACGCGTGGGCGCACCGCGTCCTCCAGGACGGAGGGCGCGAGGATCTCACCGGAGACCAGGGCGCGGTAGAAACCGGCCAGCGCCCGCGCGGTCGTGACCATGCCGAGAGCGGGCCAGCCGGCGCGCAGGATCACCGGATGGTTGCCGCCGCCGGGCAGCTTGTGGATGGGCGGGTTGCCGAGCGCCCGGTTCATCAGGCTGTTCCTGTCCAGCGACGCCGCGGCCATCGCGGCCAGCGGGTCGTCCGGGGCGGCGACCTCCGTGACACCGGCGCCGCCCCCGGGCGCCGCGTGTTCCCCCGCCGCGCCCGTGGGTCCACCCGCGGATGCCGTACGCTCTCCCGCCGGCGCCTTGCGCTCTCCCGCGGAGAGCCGGGCGGCGCGATCCGCCACGTCGGGCGGGGCGCCGAGCCAGAGGTCGAGCCCGCGTGGTCCGGCGATCTCCGCCGCGACCAGCTCGCCCGTGGACACGCCGGTCACCCTGCGGACGATCTCGTCGACGAGGAAGCCGTACGTCACGGCGTGGTAGCCGTGCGCCGTGCCGGGCTCCCAGAGCGGCGCCTGCGCGGCGAGCCGGTCCGCGATCGCGGGCAGGTCCTCGAACTCCTCCACCGGGACCGGCTCCTCGATCACCGGCAGCCCGGCCTGGTGGGTGAGCACGTGTTCGACGGTGATGTGGGCCTTGCCGTTGCCCGCGAACTCCGGCCAGTACGCGCTCACCGGGGAGTGGACGTCGACCAGGCCGCGCTCAACGAGCAACAGCAGCGCGGTGGCGGCGACGGCCTTGGTGCACGAGTAGGCGAGGACCGGCGTACCGGACTCCCAGGGGCGCCCCGTGTGCCGGTCGGCCACGCCACCCCAGAGGTCGACGACGGGCTCGCCGTCCAGGAAGACCGCGAACGCGGCGCCCAGTTCCAGACCGTCCGCGAAGTGCCGGTCGAAGACCTCACGTACCCGGGAGAAGCGGGGGTCGCAGTGGCCGGACGTGGTCGCGGTGTGATCGCCAGCTGTCATGGCCGTCCCTGTCGAAGAGCGTTGTTCGGCAGCCGACACTAACAAGCGGGACCTCGTCGGACCATAGGCCCGGGCGGGCCGAGGGGACCGCCCATTCCGTTGCCGAAAACCGGTGACGTGACCTATTCGGGCGCTGGGGGCTGAGATTCTCCCTCCGGGCAGGGGGCGGCGTCGAGGATCCTGGCGGACTCCGACTCCTGGGCCAGGCGGCGCAGCACGTCGAACGCCTTGCCGTACAGGACCTCGCAGATCACCAACGTCTCCACGGCGACGTCCCGGGGGCCGTCGAAGGGAATCTTGGTGATGTCCTGCTCCCGCACGAGGTCGAGCGCGGCCGTCGCGTAGGGGAGCAGGTCCTCCCGCGAGGTCGGCATGCCGAGGCGCTTGAGCGTGACGACGGTCTGCGTGAGCTCGTCCCGGGCCGGCGCCAGCGGATGGACGCCCCAGCCCAGGTCCGCGACCATCTCGTCGACCAGTTCCCTGGCCGCGCGCCAGTCCTCGTCGTCGGGGTGCGGCTCGACCGGTGTGGAGAGCGCGTAATGGGCGGCGCCGAGCATGTCGTGGACGCTCAGCCGTTCGTCCTCCACGGCGTCGATCACATTGCGGATCGTCGCGACGGGCAGCCGTCCGACCTCCAGCAGCGCTCGGATCAGCCGCAGCCGGCGTAGGTGGGACTGGTCGTACTCCGCCCGGGTGGCCGCCGTCTGGTCGCCCTGGGGGAGCAGCCCCTCGCGCAGGTAGTACTTGATCGTCGGGATCGGGACCCCGGATTCGGCGCTGAGCTGGGAGATTCGCATGACTGGATAGTAGCGCTTGCCAATGATGCTCGATAGCTTTACTATCCAATTATTAGGTAGTGTGGCTATCCAAGGAGGACGTCATGCGCATGAGCGCGCAGATGGACGGCGACTTCGTCGTCTTCCTGATCGGTATGCGGATCAACAGGTTCCGGTCGCTGCGCAAGTGGCTGCCGGTGGCCCGGGCCATGGGGCCCATGGTCAAGGAGTTACGGGCGGACCCCGCTCTGGGCATGCTGCACTTCGAGAGCTTCTTCAACGGGCGGACCACGATCATGGTGCAGTACTGGCGCAGCACCGATCACCTGATGGCGTACGCGAAGGACCGTGAGGCGAACCACTGGCCGGCCTGGAAGCGCTTCTTCCGGGAGGCGTACGCGAGCGAGGCCGTGGGGGTCTGGCACGAGACCTACACGGTCAGCGGATACGAGACGGTCTATGTGAACATGCCGGAGTTCGGCCTCGGCAGGGCGGGGGAGCTCGTCCCGACGACGAAGGTGGGCGACCGGTCGGCGGAGCGGCTCGCGGCCGCTCGCCGGGACCGGTGAACCGCGAGGGTGATGTCAACGGGGCGTCAGGCCGGTGAGCAGCGTCCGCACCAGCTCGTGGACGAGGACGTCGTCGGGTCCGAGCTCGACGAGGTTCGCGAGGAACGCCCGGTGGAAGCAGGCCCCGAACAGGAGGGCCGCCGCCGCGTCGGGGTCCGCGTCCTGGCTCACCCGGCCGATCCGCTGCTCCTCGCGGATATAGGACGCCAGCAGGGTCACGGGCACGTGCGGGCCGCCGCCGGACGCCGCGAGCATCTGGCGGAAGCCGTTCAGCAGGGACGGGTCGCCGAGCATGCCGCCGGCCAGGGAGATCGTCCTGCGGAAGAACTCGATCGCCGACCCGGCAAGCTCCTCCAGGTTGCCCGCGATCGTCCCCTGGCCCACCCGGGCGCCGAGGCGCAGCGTCGCGGGCCGGAGCGCGGGCATGCGTTCCAGGAGGACCGCGAGGAAGATCTCCTCCTTGGTCCTGAAGTGCTTGTAGAGCAGCGCCTCGGAGCAGCCGGCCGCGCGCGCGATCTCCTTGGTGGTGGCTCTGACCAGACCGAGCTCCTGGATGACGTGTTCTGCGGCGCCGACGATGCGGTCGCGGGTGGGAGCCACGTGGGGGCCCGGGCCTCTCTCTTTGACAGTGTGGAACGCGCTGCCACCATAATGGTAAGTGAGTGCACACTCACCATCGAACCCGCCATGAGGTGATGGACATGAAGATCACGGTCTTCGGGGGGACCCGCGGCACGGGCGCCCACCTGGTACGGCTCGCGCTCGCGCAGGGTCACGACGTCGAGGTGGTGGCACGGCGACCCGAGGCGGTCGCCGAGCGCCACCCGCGGCTGACCGTACGCCAGGGAGACGTCCTGGAGCCGGAGACCCTCACCGTCGGCGCGGCGGACGCGGTGGTGTTCCTGGCCGGACCCAGCGGGGGCGGCCCCACCCGGCTCTACTCGCTCGGAGGCGGGAACGTCGCCCGGGCCATGGCGCGGCAGGGTGTCCGGCGTCTGGTGGCGGTGACCAACGCGCTCGGCAACCAGCCCGCGGACACGGTGCGGCAGCGGCTGCTCAAGCTGGTGCTGCACAACACGTTTCTCCGGCACGGGCACCGCGACGCCCGGCTGTTCGAGCGGGAGTTGCGCGGCCGCGACCTCGACTGGACGGTCGTCCAGCCGCCACGGCTGACCGACGCCCCGGCGACCGGGACGTACCGGACGGCGGTGGAGGACTCAGTCCGGGGAGGCGTGTCCATCTCGCGTGAGGACCTGGCCGGGTACGTCCTGCGGGTCATCGCCGCGCCCGAGACCTATCGGAAGGTCATGGGCGTCGCCTACTGAGCGTCAGGGTGATCCACAAGTCAAGGATCTGTTGCGTTCAGATGTCACTGGGTTACGCTCCGTAGAAGTTCGGCGTACCCCCGGTCATCCGAAGCACGGAGAAGCACCCATGGGCAGGCACAGGCGTGGCAGGAGCCGACGCAGCGGGACCGGCATCGAGACCGTGGCCGATCTCATCGAGGCCCTGGAACGGTTCGACCCCGAGCTGGAGATCCGATTCGCGGTCCAGCCCCGGCTGCCGATGAGCTATGCCCTCGGCCCGGTCGCCGAGTACGACGACATCCTGTGGATCGGCGAGGGCGGATCGGATGGGTACGTCCCCGACGACGCCGCCTCCCGGCTCGGCTGGCACCGCTGAACCTCGCCGGGTGAGCCCGCGGCTCAGCTATCGGGCCGCCACACATAGCGGATGTCCGGCTCGTTCTCCTCGTTGTCGTGCCCGTCGGTGTACGCGACCGCGACGAAGCCGTGGCGCTCGTAGAACCGCCGCGCCGGGCCGTTGACCTGGAACGTCCACAACTCCAGCCCGTCCGGGCCGCGTTCCTTCGCCAGCGCGACGAACCGGTCGCCGAGGCCCCGGCCGCGCCAGCCCGGGTCGAGGTAGAGCTGGCTGAGCAGGCCGTCGGCGAGCACCATCACCCCGATCAGGGAGCCGTCGAGCTCCGCGACCCAGGTCTCGCGCGCGGGCACGACCACATCGCGGAAATGGGCCCGGACCTCGTCGTCGGTGTGCGCCCGGCGCACCGTCGGCAGGGCCGCGGTGTACGAGCGCAGCCACACGTCGGCCGCCGTGAACGCGTCGGAGGCGGTCGCCCGGCGGAGGACGACGTCATCGAGGGTCACGCACGGAACCTTCTCAGGCGAACGAGGTCCGGCGCATCAGGATTTCCGATGAGGCCACGCTAGGGAACCTTCACCTGGAAGCTGGGCATCTGGCTTCCTGATCGAGCGCACGCCAGGGGACATTCGCGGTGGAGCGGACCATGCGGATCCGGATGTCGCGCCGCCCGATCCGGCCCCCTGATCACGCTCCGTCACCGTCATCATGATCGTCGTCGTGGTCGCACCTTCACCGTCGTCGCCGACCCACGCCTCGGGTAACCCTGGGGAACCTCCGGGAAAGCCGGCCGTCAACCGATCTCGCCGAGTACGCGGACGAGCCGGTCACGGCTGCCCTTGTCGAGTTCCTCGCTGGTCCACTTCTCCTCCAGCGGCACGACCGCGCCGCCGTGGAGCGTCAGCTCGGCCCGCAGCGGGATCTCCTTGCTCACCCTCGCCGAGGTGATCTCCTCGTAGGGCACGAAGCGGTACCACTCGGCGAGCTTCGCCGCCGGTGTCGATCCGACGAGCTCCCGCATCCTCTGCCTGCCCTGGTCCGACGTGCCGGGGCCCGCGACGAGGACGAGTCCCGTGCTCAGCACGACCAGGTCGTACTCCGTGCCCTGCACCTTGACGTTGGCCAAGCCGCCGATGACCTGCGATCCGAATGTGGTCGGCGCCCGCTCGGCCGGCGCGGCCCGCTGGGCGTCGATGCCGAGCCGGTCCAGCTCCGCCCAGACCTTGTCGAGGCCGCCGGGGGAGACGGCGGTCCTGGCGATCTCCTCCAGTGCGACCGGGGTCCCGTCCATGCCGACGAACTCGGCGGATCCGCTCCACGAGTGGCGCCATCCCGCGACGCCGGACCGGAGCGCGGCCAGCCGCAGCACGGTCTCCAGGGGCCCGGCGAACAGCGCGCCGACCTCCCGTCGCGTGGCCGTGGGGAAGAACGGCTGGGCGATCTCGGTGAGCCGGCCCGAGGCGATCAGGTCGAGCACGTCGGCCAGCCCGACCTCGGGACGGCCGGTGGTCCGTGCGACGGTGCGGAAGACCGCGTCGGCCTCGCGCTGGACCATGGCGCCGAGCGTCGCCGCGGTGAACTGCGGCCACGGGAGCACGGTGCGCTCGCCGGTCGCGACCACCTCTCCCTGCAGCGCCCGCCCGGCCTCGGTCAGATCGGGGACCAGTACGGCGGCGGGCCGTTCGTCGGGCCTGGTCGACGTGCGGGGCAGGGCGCGGATGGCGGAGATTCGCTCGTTCAACGGGGGGTGCGTGTCCCATCGTGAGCCGCGCTCCTCGGGGGTGCTCCCGCGCAGTTCGTCCAGCTCACCCCTGCGGGCGGCGACGAGCGCGCCGAACCCGGCGAACAGGTCGTCGGGTGCGAAGCCCGACTCCCAGCCGAGCTCGACGTACCGGTCCAGGAAGAAACTCCACGCCGCGTCCAGGACGCGGATCTCGTGTAGCGCGCTCGCGGCGGCGTCCACCCCCGCGACGCCGGCGGAGACCCGGTCCGCCTCGAACTCCTGCCGCCGGGACACCGCGTTGTCGGCCAGCAGGTAGAGCCGGGCGTACCCCTTGAAGATCCATCCGGCCGGGTTGTACGGACCGATCTGGCGCAGCGTGTGCGCGATCACGAGCCGCCCCCGGTAGGCCGGTGCGGACAGCCGCGTGTGCTTCCCGGAGTAGTGGCCGAGCTCGTGCGCGAGTACGGCGCGCACCTGGGCGACCGTCATCGTGTGCAGCAGCGGCAGGCCGAGGCAGAGGCGGCGCCGTCCGCCGACCAGGCCGAGCAGCCGCGACTCCTCCTGCACGGCCGCGTTGACCTCGGGGATCAACCAGATCTCGTCCGGCGCCCGGGTGCCCGCCTCGGCCGCCAGCTCACGTACGGTCGCCCAAAGGACGGGCGCGTTTCCCGGAGTGAGCAGGAGACCGGCGGGCGCCTCGGGGCGCGAGCGGATCGCCTTCCACGTTCCCCGGCCGACGGCCAGGACGGCACCGGCGAAGCACGACCAGACCAGCTTCACCGCGATGGCGCCGGCGATGACCGTGGACAGCCAGAAAGCGAGCGCAACGGCGGCCGCCAGCTGGGCGGCCGCCACCGCGAAGAAGCCGGCAAGCATGGCGAGGGAGAGCCCGGCGCGCATCGTGTTGACCACGGTTGTTCACTCCCGGTCGAGGAATTGGATCACTTATGTACCATGTGCACCATTCCTTTTCCGGTCTTTTCGCGCGACGGCCGGTCGTGCCGGTGGGCGCTCGATCACCCCAGGGGTGATCGGTGAAGTCCCGTGGTGCCTAGACCCGGGCCCACCAGGAGGCGGCGACGAGTTCGGCGACCAGGGTCTCGGTGAGCAGGGCGACGTCGGGGTCGTCGTCGTGCCGGTAGCGCAGCGACCCGGCCTGGCCGTCCAGCTCGCCGCCCACCGTGAGGACGGTCGAGCCGCGCTGGCGGATCCACTCCATGGCCTGCTCGTCGTACCGCGAGCCGGGGAACACCAGCGCCCGGTAGTCGTAGGTCTTGGTGAGATAGACGTCGACGTGCGCCCAGTCGCCGGTCTCGCAGGCGTCCGCCTGGCGGCGCGGCCCTTCGCGGAACATCAGCGCCGACTGCTCCGCCGACGAGAGCCGCTCGGCGGGGGCGACGGTGTAGACGCCGTGCGGCCCGTCGAGCAGGTCCGAGACCCCCTTCAGCCACTCGCCGCGCCGGTCGAGCAGGTCCGCGGTGGCCTCCGCCGTACGGCGGACGAGCGCGGGGACGTCGCCGCCGCCCGTGAGCCGGGAGTTCAGAGTGAGCAGCAGGGCGAGGGTGTGCTGGAACGTACGGCATGCGACGCCGCCACGCTCCTCACCCGCGAGCATGGGAACGACCAGACCGGCGCCCTCGGTCACCGCGGAGCCCGGCTTGTTGGTCATGGCCACCACGTTCGACGTCCCGGTGTAGCGGGCGAGCGCGTCGAGCGTCTCCCTGCTGCCGCCGGTCGCGGAGATCGCCACCACCAGCGTCCCCGGCCCGGGAACGGTGTGCGCGGCGGAGGCGTACTCGGCCACGGCGTCGACTCCGGCCGCGCGCAGCCGCGACGCGGCGACCCCCGCGGCGTACCGGGAGCTGCCCATACCGAGGAAGACCACCCGGTCGATCCGCTCGGGCAGGCCCTCGAACGGGTCACCGGCCTCCAGCGCCTCCGCCAGCGCGCCCAGCGCCTCCGGCTTGGCCAGCAGGTCGGCCTCGAACAGCCCCGCGTCCACAATCCACCTCTTCTATCTGTGTGCTGCGTGTTTCTTACTTCGTAAAGGCGGGCCCGGCGCCGAACCAGGCCCGGAGCACGCCCATGGGGGCGTAGCGCCAGCGCGGCAGGTGCCGGGCGGCGTAGATCAGTTCCCGGCATTCCTGCTCGATCTCGAACGGCCTGATCAACGACCGGTCGAGCAGGTCGGCGCGCCCCGCGTCCGCGAGACCGGCGGCGTACGCGCCTTCGATCGCGGCCCGTGACGCCGCGACCCACTCCGCGATCCGGTCGGGATCGGCGTTCCTGCGGAGGATCGCCACCTGGCCGACGTGATCGACGCTCGTGGTGAGCTGGGCGAGGTCGCGGGCCGCCGGCTGGAAGGCGCCGCCGCCCGGTGCCGAGCCCGACACCGTCGGGTTCCCGTCGAAGTCGACCACCGCGTAGCCGTCGCGCCATCGAAGGATCTGGCCGACGTGCAGGTCTCCGTGGATGCGGATCAGCGGGGTCGCGCCCGCCGTCGCCAGAGGGGCGAGCTCGTGCCGCAGCGCCTCGGCCCGCGAGGCCAGCCACGCCCCGTCCTCGCCGTCGGTGAGCGTGAGCGCGTCGCGCAGCGCCTCCTCGGCCCGCGCCGCCCATGCCCCCGCGGCGCTCGCCGCGCCGCCCGTCGAGCCGTGCGTCGAGCCGTGCGTCGAGCCGTGTGTCGGGTCCTGTTCCGGGTCCTGCTCCGGTACGGCGCGGGCGAGCCGTACCGGATCGGGGAAGACGGGGGACGGGGTCGCCATGGCGAGGTGCAGCTCGGCGGCGAGACCGCCCAGCTCGGCGGCGAAGGCGGTCCGGCCGGCCTCGGCCTCGTCCACGCACCACTCCCAGCCGTCCCTGGCCTCGGGCAGGTACGCGGTGATCAGCGCGACCAGCGCGTCCTCCCAGTAGACGGCGGCGTACGGCGTGGCCGTGCGGGAGAAGCCGGACAGGTGCGCCAGCAGATCAGGCGCAGGATGCGGCGCGCGGGAGGGGCGGGGGAACCATTTGACGACCACGCTCTCGCCCGCGATCACCGAATGATTGGTCTGGTCGACCGTGATCGCGCGCTCGCCGGGAGGCGGCGGGGGCAGCGGGCGGAACGCGCGGACGGAGAAAGGACGCGGCGGCGTGACGCCCTCCGCGAGCGCCCGGACGACGGCTCCGGTGACGCCCTCTCCGACGGCCAACGTGAGAGAACCGTCCGGTTTCTCGTGAAGGGTTGGCCAGTGCCGTGTTTCCACCTGCATCTGTTGAATCTCGATTCAATAAGGCTTGTATCGCCAATGCTCACAATGCCGAAGAAAGTCTTGTCTAAGTTGACTTATCCTGCAACACTCTAAGCTCCCCACCGGAAGGAAGCTCTCGCATGTCATGTCGCGTGCCCGCCTTTACGGCGACGGCACCATGAAGTCCACCGTACGGGCACGGGTGATCGGGCGACTCGTCACCATGGGGCCGGGCTTCGGCTTCCTGATCGTCTTCCTGGCGGTCCCGCTCGCTCTCGTGCTCAGCTACACGGTGTTCCGCCGCGGCAGGTTCGGCGGAATCGTCTACGAGGCGACGGGGGAGAACTTCACCCGGCTGATCGACCCTCTGTACCTCGACGTGGTCTTCGGGTCGGTGAAGCTGGCCACGATCACGACGCTCCTCGCTCTGCTGCTGGCCTACCCGACCGCGTACATGATCGCCCGGCTGCCCGCCAAGTGGAAGGTCATCGCGCTGGTGGCCGTCGTGCTGCCGTTCTGGACCAACTTCCTGATCCGCACGTACGCCTGGATCGTGCTGCTGAACTCCGAGGGCCTGCTCAACTCCGGACTGGACGCGCTGGGTCTCGGCAAGGTGGAGCTCCTCTACTCGGACGGCGCCATCGTCGCCGGCCTGCTCTACGCGTACCTGCCGTTGATGATCCTCCCGCTGTACTCGGCCATCGAGCGGCTGGACCCGCAGCTCCGTGAGGCGTCGGCCAACCTCGGCGCGCGCCCGATCAGGACGTTCTGGTCGGTGACGCTGCCCCTCTCGCTGCCCGGTGTGCTGACCGGCTGCGTCTTCGTCTTCGTGCCGAGCCTGGGCAACTTCGTGATCCCCGAACTGCTCGGCGGCGGTCGCCGGATCATGGTGGGGAACCTGATCCGGGACCAGTTCCTCAAGGCTCGCGACTGGCCGTTCGGCTCGGTGCTGGCCCTGTCCGTGATCGGAGTACTGGTGCTCCTGCTCTTCGCCCAGGCATGGGCCACCCGAAGGGTGGGCCGGGATGCGTAGAAACGCGAAGCGTGGACACGGCTGGCTGCGACTGCCCTTCTGGCTGACGTACGTCTTCCTGTACGTGCCGATCGCGGTCGTCGTTCTCATGTCGTTCAACCAGAGCAAGTCGCCGTACGCGTGGGGCGGCTTCTCGCTGCGCTGGTACGGCCAGCTCGCCGGGAACGAGAAGATCCGCGAAGGTCTGATCAACACCCTGATCGTGGCGTTCGGCTCGACGGTGCTCTCCACGGTGCTGGGCACGCTGCTCGCGGTCGGCCTGGCCCGCTACAACAAGTCGCGCCTGGTCGACGCCCTCTCGACGATGCCCGCGATCCTGCCCGACCTGGTCCTCGCGATCGGCCTCCTCGTGTTCTACGCGGCGGTCAAGATGACGCTCGGCCTGCACTCGGTGCTGATCGCGCACACCGTGTTCGGCATGGCCTTCGTGACGGCCGTCGTCCGGGCCCGGCTCAACCACGCCGACACCTCGATGGAGGAGGCGTCCCGCGACCTCGGCGCGACCCCGGTGACGACGTTCATGCGGATCACGCTGCCGACCCTGGCCCCGGGCATCCTGGCGGGCGCCCTGCTGGCCTTCACGCTGTCCATCGACGAGTTCGTGATCGCCTTCTTCACCGCCGCGCCCACAGAACCGACCCTGCCGATCGTCATCTACTCCATGGTGCGGTTCGGCGTCACTCCCGAGATCAACGCGCTGGCCACCCTGCTGCTCGCGGTGAGCTTCACCGTCGTCATCGCGGCCCAGCGCATGACCAAGCTCACCGAGGCACTGTCATGACACTTATCTCCATCGACGGCGTGAGCCGGCGCTTCGGCGACGTCGTCGCGCTCGACTCGGTCAGCCTGGAAATCCGGCAGGGCGAATTCTTCGCGCTGCTCGGCCCTTCTGGCTGCGGGAAGACCACGCTGCTCCGCATCCTCGCCGGGTTCGAGCAGCCGGACGGCGGTGAGGTGCTCCTGGAGGGCGAGGACCTGCTCAAGGTGCCCGCGCACCGCCGCCCCGTCAACCTCATGTTCCAGTCGTACGCGCTGTTCCCCCACATGACGGTGGAACGGAACATCGCCTACGGACTGGAGCGCGAGAAGCTGGCCAAGAAGGAGATCCGGGAGCGGGTCGCCGAGGTGCTGGAGACCGTCGGGCTCGCCGCGCACGCCCGCCGCAAGCCGCACCAGCTCTCCGGCGGACAGCGCCAGCGCGTCGCGCTCGCCCGTGCGATCGTCAAGCGTCCGCGCCTGCTCCTGCTGGACGAGCCGCTGTCCGCGCTGGACAAGAAGGTCCGGGCCGAGATGCAGCTCGAGCTCAAGCGGCTGCAGCACGAGGTGGGCATCACCTTCGTCGTCGTCACCCACGACCAGGAGGAGGCCATGTCGCTCGCGGACCGCATCGCGGTCATGCAGGGCGGCAAGGTCGAGCAGGTGGACGCCCCCGTCGAGCTGTACGACCGGCCCCGTACGCCGTTCGTGGCGGGGTTCATCGGCGCGAACAACATCTTCACCGGCAAGGTCACCCAGGAGGGCCTCGACGTCGAGGGGCTGGGCGTGCTGCCCGCTCCCAAGGGCGTCGACGGCGACTCCGCGCTCCTCGTCGTCCGTCCGGAGAAGATCCGGATCACCGAGGTCGCGGCCAAGGCCGACGTCGCCGACGAGGTGGCGGAGAAGGCTCCGGCCGACGCCGAGGTAAAGGAAGCCGACGCGAAGACCGACGCCGAGCCCGTGGCCGAAGAAGAGCCGAAGTCCGAGGCGACGGCTGACACTGAGCCCACAGGTAAGGAAGAGGACGCGGACAAGGCCGAGACCGAGGCCGAGACCGAGGCTGAGGTCAAGGAAGAGGCTGCGGACACGGCGGACGCGACCACTGAGGCCGGAGCCGAGGTGAAGCAAGCCGAGGAAGGCGCCGAGCCCAAGGCGGAGGCCGAGGACGCGGAGCCCGGGGTCAGGGAAATCGCGGTTGTGGCCGAGGCGGACGTCGAGGTCAAGGCGAAGCGCAAGGCCAAGGGGAAGTCCAAGGCCAAGGCGGAGCCCGAGGTCAGGGAAATCGCGGTGGTGACCGAGCCGGTCGCCGAGGCAGAGGCGAAGCCTGAGAGCGAGGAAGCGGCGGAGGCCGAAGCGGGAGACGCGGCCGACGGCGAGGCCAGGGCGACCACGGACGCCGACGCCACTGCAGACGCCGACGCCGAGGTCGCGGCGGAGGAGAAGGCCGCCGACGCTGAGGCTGACACGGACACGGAGGCTGTGAGCGCCGCCGAGGTCGAGACTGACGTCGTGGCCAAGGAAGGTGCCGCCGTCGAGGCCAGCGCCGATCAGGGCGACGATCTCAGGACCGCCGTCAAGACCGCCATGACGGGCGAGGTCAACGCCGAGGCGATGGCCGAGGTCGTCTCCAGGGCCGTGGCCGGCGTCGTCGCCAAGGTGGTGGCGGAGGTCGTCGCCGAGGTCGTGGCCGTCAACGAGGCCAAGGCCAAGGCGAAGGCCGAGGCCGAGGCAGTGGCGAAGGAGCGGAGCGAGGCCGGGACGGAGATCGCGGCCGAAGCCGAAGTCAAGGCGGAGGCCGAGGTCGAAGCCGCGCCCACGTCCGAGACGGTTCCCGAGACTGAGCCCACGTCCGAGACCGAGTTCGAGACCGAGCCCGAGGTTGAGACCGAGCCCGGCCCGCTCCGCGGCAAGGTCGTGGACGTGAGCTTCTACGGCGGCACCTCGCACATCGTGCTGAGCGTCGAGGGCCATGAAGGTCACGTGTTGGCGGCGGCTCAGGGATCGGCGCGGGTCGAGCCCGGGACCGAGGTCGCGATCGGCTGGGACGCCGCCGACGCCGTGCTCATTTCGGCCTGAGCTCGTGTCCGGTCGCGAGGCGGGCATAGTCGAGGATGAGCTCCGCGGCTTTGTCCGGGCCGATCGAGTGATGCCGGGCGATGATGCGATAGCCGTACGCGTCCTCGAGCGCGACGAGCGTACGGCTGATCGTCTCGGAGTCGTGGGCCAGGGTGAAGATGCCCTGGGCCGCTCCGGTCTCGAGGATCGTCTGGTACATCGACACCTGCCGGTCGAACAGCGTCGTCAGCAGCGTGCCGTACACGCGGTTGCGGCCGGCGGCGCCGCCGAGCTCGCACAGCAGGCGCACGCCGGCGTCCTCGGGCCCCTCGGGAAGGCCGGACCTGATCGTCGTGATGAGCTTCAGCGCGGGGTCGGCGATGCCGCTGATCTTCTTGACCCGCTGCTCGTAGAAGCGCTCCATCCCGGCGTGATGGGCCTCGATCAGCAGATCCCGCAGGTCGGGATAGTGGTACAGCACGGCGCCGGAGGTCAGCCCGGCCTCCTCGGCTATCTGGTTGAGGTGGACACCCTCCGCGCCGTGTTGGATCATCGCCCGGCGGGCGGCATCGATGAGGTCCATCCGCCGGTCGGCTCTGCTCTTGCGCTGGGCCATTCCATCCCATCCGGTTTGAACGCTACGACAACAACTGGCGTACCCATAATGTCCCAGCTATTGACGTCGCGCTAGATACCTATTTGAATCACGGTTCAACAAGTCAGGGAGTCCGGAGATGACAGACAAGCAGCTGACGATCCTGTTCATGCCCGAGAGCGCGTACGGGCCGACGAACAACTGCGTCGGGATCGGCGATGTCCTGCGCAAGCGCGGCCACCGCGTGGTCTTCGCGGCTGAGGCGTCGTGGAAGGGCAAGCTGGAGGCGCTCGGCTTCGAGGAGGACCTGGTCGACCTCGCGCCGCCGGCCGAGGAGGAGCAGGACGCGGGCCAGTTCTGGAAGGACTTCATCCGCGACACCGCGCCGGAGTACCGCAAGAGCACCCTGGAGCAGCAGGAGACGGTCACCAAGCCGATCTGGGACGCCCTGATCGACGGTGCGAAGTACTGCGAGCCGCAGCTCAAGGCGATCATCGAGCGCGTCCAGCCGGACGTGATCGTCGAGGACAACGTCATCACCTTCCCCGCGCTGCTCACGGCCGGCAAGCCGTTCGTGCGCATCGTCTCCTGCAACCCGCTCGAAGTGAAGGGCTCGGACATCGCCCCGGCCTTCTCCGGTCTGCCCGCCGACGACAGGAGCGAGTGGGACGCCTTCCGTGCCGAGTACGACCGGACCCACCGTGAGATCTACACGGCGTTCAACGAGTGGGTCGTCGAGCAGGGCGCCCCGCCGCTGCCCGACCTGGACTTCATCCACGAGGGTGACGCGAACCTGTACGTCTTCCCGGAGATCGTGGACTATACCGATGAGCGTCCCCTCGGGCCCACCTGGACCCGGCTCGACTCGTCCGTACGCGAGACCGACGTGGAGTTCACGTTCCCCGAGGTCGAGGGCGACGGCCCGTGGGTCTACTTCTCGCTCGGCTCGCTGGGCTCCGCCGACGTCGAGCTCATGCGCCGGGTGATCTCGGTGCTGGCCACGACGCCGTACCGCTTCATCGTCTCCAAGGGCCCGCTGCACGAGGAGATCGAGCTGGCCCCGAACATGTGGGGCGCCGAGTTCGTGCCGCAGACCACGATCATCCCGCAGGTCGACCTGGTCATCACTCACGGCGGCAACAACACCACCACTGAGGCTCTGCACTTCGGCAAGCCGATGATCCTGCTCCCGCTCTTCTGGGACCAGTACGACAACGCCCAGCGTGTGCACGAGAAGGGCTACGGCGTCCGTCTCGACACCTACGGGTTCACCGACGAGGAGCTGACCGGCGCCCTGGAGCGGCTGCTCGGCGACACCGAGCTGCGCGAGCGGCTGGCCGCCCATGGTGCCGAGATCCGCCGCAGGGACGGCCTCCGCGTCGCCGCCGACGTGATCGAGAAGATCGCCGCCAAGTGAAAGCACTGAAGGACGCCGTTCCCCGGGTCTTCTGGACCGACAGGCCCGGGGCGCCGGCGTATCACCCGCTCGACGGCCGTACCACCGCCGACCTGCTCATCGTCGGCGGTGGTTTCACCGGACTGTGGGCCGCCGTGCTCGCGAAGCAGGAGAACCCGGCCTGTGACGTCGTCCTGGTCGACGCGCATTCCATCGCGTACGGCGGGAGCGGTCGCAACGGCGGCTTCGTCTCCGACTCCCTCACGCACGGCCTGGGCCAGGGTCTGAAGCTGTGGCCCGGCGAGATGGGCACGCTTCTCGCGCTCGGCAGGGAGAACCTCGCGGCCATCGCCGCGTTCGTCGAGGCCCACGGCATCGACGCCGATCTGCGCCTGGTGGGCAAGACGACGGTCGCGGTCGCCGCGCACCACGTCGCCGAGCTCAAGGAGGCGGAGCGGCTGCACCGCGAGCACGGCGAGGACGCCGTCTACCTCGGCCGCGACGAGATGCGCGCGGACGTGGACTCGCCGACGTATCTCGGAGGGCTGCGCCTGCGCGGCACCGGCGGCATCCTGGACCCGGCCAAGCTGGCCTGGGGCCTGGTCCGCGTCGCCGAGAAGCTCGGTGTCCGGGTCTACGAGAACACCGCGGTCTGCGGGATGGAACGTTCCGGAGCCGCCGTCCGCGTCATCACCGGCCCCGCTGGGAGCGGTACGGCGTCCGCCGACGGAAGCGGTGTGATCGAGGCGTCGCAGGTGCTGCTGGCCACCAACGCCTACCCGCCGCCGCTGCGCAGGCTGAGCAACTTCGTGTTGCCGGTCTGGGACTACGTGCTGATCACCGAGCCGTTGTCGGAGTCGCAGCGCGCCTCTCTGCGCTGGGCGGAGGGACAGGGCCTCACCGACGCGGGCAACCAGTTCCACTACTACCGGCTGACGGCCGACGGCCGGGTTCTGTGGGGCGGCTACGACGCCATCTACAACTTCCGCGGCACAGGCTCGGAGCAGCGCGACGCCTCGCACGAGCTGCTCGCGCGGCACTTCTTCGACACGTTCCCGCAGCTCGACGGTGTGCGGTTCAGTCACAGGTGGGGCGGGGCGATCGACTCGACCAGCCGGTTCACCCCGTTCTTCGGCACCGCCATGGGGGGCCGGGTCGCGTACGCCCTCGGCTACACCGGGCTCGGCGTCGGCGCGTCCCGGTTCGGGGCGCTGATCGGTCTCGACCTGCTGGCCCGCCGCTCCACCACGCGGACCGGACTGAAGATGGTGCGCCGCCCGCCGGTGCCGTTCCCGCCGGAGCCGCTGCGCTGGCCGGTCGTCGAGGTGACCCGGCGGGCGTTGGCCCGGGCCGACGAGAACGGCGGCCGACGTGGGCCGTGGCTGCGGTTTCTCGACCGATTCGGCGTCGGTTTCGACAGTTGATATCCACGATGAACTGATATCCACGGTGAACGCATAACCCTGGCGATTTGTCCTGTTTGTGGCAAATGGGCGGGGTTCATCGTGACCGATGAAAGAGGATGGCATGGCTACCCTGATCAATCCCGCGAACGGCCGGCCCATCGAGGACGTGCCGGACACGTCGCCCGAGGGCGTGGCGGCAGCCGTACGCGCCGCGCGGGAGGCCTTCGAGCAGTGGCGGGAGACCACCCCGGCCGAGCGCGCGCGGGTGCTACTGCGCTTCGCCGACCTGGTGGAGCAGGACGCCGAGGAGCTCACCCGGCTCGAGGTCGAGGAGACCGGCAAGCCGGCACCCGTGTTCCGTGACGGCGAACTGCCGTTCGGCGTGGACAACCTGCGGTTCTTCGCGGGAGCCGGCCGCTCTCTCGACGGGACGGGCGCGGGCGTGCTCAGCTCCGGCTACACGTCCGTGCTGATCAGGCGGCCGGTCGGCGTCGTCGGCTCGATCGCGCCGTGGAACTTCCCCTTCATCATGGGGATCTGGAAGATCGGCCCGGCGCTCGCCGCGGGCAACGCGGTCGTCATCAAGCCCGCCCCGCAGACCCCGCGGAGCACGCTCAGGCTGGCCGAGCTGTTCGCCAAGGCGGGAGCTCCCGAGGGCCTGCTGCAGGTCGTGACCGGCGACGCCGAGGTCGGGCAGGCGCTCGTGACCGACCCCGGCGTGGACATGGTCAGCGTCACCGGCTCCACCGCGACCGGCCGGGCCGTCATGCGCGGTGCCGTCGACGGGCTCAAGCGGGTCCACCTGGAACTCGGCGGCAAGGCCCCCGCGCTGGTCTTCGAGGACGCCTCCCTTGAGGACATGGCGTTCGGCGTCGCGATGGGCGCCACGTACAACACCGGGCAGGACTGCACCGCCGCGACCCGCGTCTACATCG
The DNA here is from genome assembly GCF_040656155.1 of Microtetraspora glauca. Classification (NCBI taxonomy): domain Bacteria; kingdom Bacillati; phylum Actinomycetota; class Actinomycetes; order Streptosporangiales; family Streptosporangiaceae; genus Microtetraspora; species Microtetraspora glauca. The sequence continues at coordinate 336,512 of NZ_JBFALK010000005.1, read as the reverse complement.
AGCGGTCCCGGTACGCCGAGGGCGTCGAGGCGCTGCGCGACGCGCTCTCCCGGGTCCGGCCGGGCGACCCGTGGGACGAGGGATCCGACGTCGGCCCGCTGATCTCGCAGGCTCACCGCGACCGGGTGCACGGGTTCGTGTCGCGCGCGTCCGGCCGCGTGGTCTGCGGCGGCGCCCCATTGGACGGCCCCGGCTTCTACTACGCGCCCACGCTGATCGCGGACGCCGACCAGTCGAGCGAGATCGTCCAGGGGGAGATCTTCGGGCCCGTGCTGGTCGCGGTGCCGTTCGACGGCGAGGACGAGGCGGTCCGGCTCGCCAACGACACGCCGTACGGCCTGGCCTCCTCGGTGTGGTCGACCGATGTGTCCCGCGCGCTGCGCGTGTCGCACCGCCTGGACGTGGGCGTCACCTGGATCAACGACCACCTGCCGATCGCCTCCGAGGCGCCGCACGGCGGCGTGAAGGGCAGCGGCTTCGGCAAGGACATGAGCCAGGAGGCCGTCCAGGAGTACTCCGTCACGCGGCACCTGATGATCAAGCATGCCGCCCCCCAGCCGAAGGACTCCTTCCGCCCCGCCTGACACCGTATGCGGGAGGGCTCGGCACGCTCTCCGGGCGATATCCCGGAGAGCGCGTCAGCCGGATGCGCCCGAAGTGTGTGATGAGCGGCTTGGGGCGCTGACCTGCGAGATTGGCCGGGGCCTCGGCGGTGCGGTCCCCGCCGACCCTCAACTCGCGGGCAGCCGCGCTCTGCTCGTGTTCGGGGACGACGAAGGACGGCTCTTGCTCGTCTCGTAGTGACCGTACGTTCGCGGCACGGAACCGGAGCAGCACACCGCCCTCCGCTCTAGGTCACGGTAAGAGTGACGGGCTCCTGCCCGCCATCCTGGTGGTGATCTTCAGAAGAGTTGCAGAGTTCCTCCCAGAGAGGACTTTCGCAGGTCAGTCGTCGGCTGACTATTCTTCGGGAGTCTTGACGAACGAGCCCATGTCGGGCTCGCTTTGGATGAGGTCGGCCTGGCGAAGTGCCCGCATGACCTTCTGGGCGGCATTGGCGATGCAACTCCCCGATGAGATCGACGATCGATGGAATGCGCTCGATTTCGTTTGAGCCTCGACCGCTACTCGGCTTCGGCTTCCTCGTGCGCGGACTCCGGGACGACCTGCTCTGGCGGACCGCCGGTCTTGGGGTCGGCTACGAAGGTTCCGATGTTCTTCACGGTGTAGACCAGGCCTGCGTCTATGAGCGCGTTGATGACCTTGCGGGCGGTCCGGCGTGCGATCCCGAATTCTTCGGCCATGCGCGGTTCCCCGGGTACGGGGTAGCCGGGCTTGTAGTCGCCTGCCTTGATGCGTCGGCGCATCTCGGCAAGTACCTGCTCTGATTTGGGCTGATCAGGTCGGAAGTGGATCACAACGGTGACGATAAGAACCGGCACGTGTGACTACGTTTCGAGGCGTTCCGATGCGTACCGAACGTAAGGAGTAGGCAGGGGTCGGCAACACCGTCTACTATGTCGACATGACCTTCTCTGGAAGCTCGCTCGTCCGCGTCGTGGGGCAGCAGCGATCCCCTGGTCTCATGCCGACAGTCGGCTACGACCTCGACGAGGTGCGGGACCGCTTCCCCGCGTGGGTGCTCTTCCGTAGCGATGCGGGCGCCTTCTACGCCACCAGGCGCGGTGAGCGGCTTTCCTCCAAGCAGATCGGAGCCGGGCTTCAGCAGACGGTCTGCGCTGATGACCTTCCGGTCTTCCTCGCCCTTCTTCGCGACCAAGAAGCTCGCCGGTGACCATGCGCAGGCTGTGTAGCTTGCAGCCGCCATACACGTTGGAAGTTCGGCCCCAAGAGCGGGATGGGCCGCTGTTCGGGGCTGTTGGACGGGTGGCCTTCTTGTGCACTGGGGGTGGTGAGGAGGCCACCGCTGTACCGCGCCCGCCGACGCCGGCCTTTCTTATCCCGTCGGCGGGCGCCGCCCCCGCAGAGCCACCCGCCCCCGAGTGCCCCTCTGCGGGGGCCGCCACCACCAACGCAGACGTCCTGACAGTGAGGAGGTGACTGACCGGAATGGCATCGAAGGATTTGCCCGCCGAGTATCACGGCATCCATCCCGCACACCCGAAAGCTGGGTGGGAGAAGCTGGACTGGCGGGAGTGGCACCCGCGCGCGACTCGGATCCGGGTCGTGGAGCATATCTGTGAGCGCCAGGACATCGTCTATGAGCTGTGCCAGGCCGGGGGCTGGTCTCGTCCGCCGCCACTACCGCGCCTCCGACGGCACCGTCATCACCGAGAGCGAGTGGCTCCGCTCCGTCCCCGCCCGGCGGCTGCGGACGAACATCCTTCTCGGCCATGTCCGATGATCACTCGGCGTCGCCCCGGGCGAACCGGCCCCGACGTCCATGGCGGGCGTCGACGATCACGTGCGTCCGGGCGTCAAGGTCAGGCTATGTCCGGCCGCTCAGACCGGTCTCAGTGTGCGGCCGGCGACCGCCGTATGTGTTCGGGGGTGGCCATGAACTCGGCCTCCAGGTCGCTGACGATCCGCTGGATGAGCGACCGCAGTCGTGCTCGCCTCTGGGCCAGTTCGTCCGCGAACTCCCGTGCCTTCGGCCCCACCCAGACCGCCTTGCCGGTGAAGGTCGCATGTGGCGGGTCGAGTGCCGCCTCCAGTTGCCTGGCATGCATTCGCACCTTCTCCAGTGCTCGCAACAGCTCCTGTTTGCGGGGGTTCGGCACCATGTCATCAAGGTTCGCTGTCAAACACCTCACCTTTCCTCTCCGGAATGGCGTGTGCAGTCTCCCAGCCCATATGAGATCGTGCGCTCAGGCGGCCAGACTCGGAGGATATTTCATGTCCCGTTCTCGTCACAGCTCTCCCGCGCGGCTCGTCGCAGTGGTCTCGCTGCTCGCCCTGCTCGCGGTCGCCTGCGGTGAACGGGAGCCCACGGTGGCCGAAGCCGCCGCCAGCCTGCAAACCCACGTCTTGCGACTCCTCAAGGAGCGCGGCGCGCTGAATGTCCAGGTGGAGGATCCGGGCGGGAAGGACATCCCCTGCGGAGAGGGCAAAGCCAAGCGCACCTTCGCCGCCACCGGAGAGGGCGCTGAGCCGGAGATGGACCCCGGCTCTATGAACGATTTGCTGGTCGGCGCGTTAGGGCGCACAGCTGACCATAAGTACCATTTTGCCGATCCGACGGCGAAGCCGTTCCGTTTGGTGAATGAAGTGACCAGGACCGTTCTGGTTCTGGATTCGGTGACAGGGCGGTACGTGGTCAAGGGGGAGACGGAGTGTCTCAGTCTGTCGTAAGTCTTCCCTCGTAGGCGAGTGCCCTCTGGTATCCGGTGTTCCTGTTCCCCTCAAAAAAGTCTGCTTCGGTGCTTGATAGGTAGCCCAGGGTGTGGGTCTTTGAGGTTCCCATCCCATTGTCGATCAACCATTGATCGAGTGCCTGACGGCCCTTGTCGCCTAGCCCGTTGATTTCCTTGAAGGAAAGGAGGGAGCCGTCCTTGCGGGAAATAAGAGATCCCATGCCGTGTGAGGTCTGGGCGGGGAGAATCCGTGATGTGAAACCTTGCTGCATAAGAAGTTCGGCGATGTTGTGCTTGCGCCCAAGAACTTCCTCCGAGATGAGCTTCTGGAGCTCTTCTGTATCGTTTTCCGGCTCGTGCATCCACGTGTAGTACGCGGACACTCCGGTGGAGAGGCCGGTCCAGATCACGGCGCCGAACGGAGGGACGAATCCGACGACACCCATCGCTGTACCGACCACGAAACTCTCGGCGTCGTGTGCGGTCTTGGCCGCCTTGTCTTTCGGCGTGAGCACCCGCACCGCGGCGGCAAGTTCGAAACCTCGGGCATTGCCGAGCATCTTGAAGAGGGCATGCATCGCGGAGATGTCCCCGGCCTTCGCGAGTTGGGAGACCCGGGGGAGGAGCCGTTGGGTGAGTTCGCCCATGCCGGCGTCGAAGGGGGCGCGCGATTCGGCCTGTGCCGCGAAGGTGGTCAGGAACCGGAAGGTGTCCTTGGGGCTCAGCCGGAACGCCCCCCGCAATCCCGGAACGAGAACGGGCTCGAACACGCCAGGAGAGGGCAACTGACCGCTTTCCATGGTCGCGTCCACCGCCTCGATGTCCGCGCCCAAGGTGATCTCCGGCGCGTACGAGCCGGCGAGTTCCCCGAGGTGGACACGGGTCGCGTCATGGAGCCGGATGTCGTCGACGGTGGTCATCACCGTAAAGGCGAAGAAAGCGGCCTCCCGGCTGTGCCGGCCCTGCCCCTCGTCGTAGGCGCCCGACGCGGCGGCGAGCAGACGCCCGAAGGCGTCGGCCGTCGTCCCGTCCTGCCGTGCCCGTTCGCCGAGCTTTGTCAGGAATTCCGACAGCTTGTCGCTCTCGTCGCGCTCTGAGAACCCGCGCAGCAGCTCCTTCTCCCAAGAGGAGCGCGGGCCGAGACGCGCCGCCCTGCCGACGGCCAACCGCGCGGCGGCGGGGTTGGCCGCGAGCAGGTTCAGGAACGTCGAGAGGTTCCCGTTGGCGGCCGCGCTGCCGAGACGCTCCGTGAGCACGGTCGCGGCGATCCCGGTCAACCACTCGGTCGGGTACGGTCCCGGCTTCAGCAGGTCGACGACTCCGTCCAGGTCCTGTCCCGTGCTCTTGCGCAGTTCCTCCGCGACCGTGGCGAACCCGGGGACCTTCGCCCCGCCTCTGAGGGCGGTGGCGAACGCCGTACGGGCGACGTCGACCGCCTCGTCGGAGAGGCGTCCACGCAAGGTGGCGGCGAGCCGTCGTGTGCGGTCGGCCCCGAGCGCGGCGAAGAAGGCCGCGGTGAAGTTCGCGTCGTACTGGTGCTCGCGGAGGGTCCCGATGACGGCGTTCATCCTGTCGGTGGGCGACTGACCGCTGAGCAGCAATTCGTCCGGATCGATCGCCATGAAACGTTCGGCCAGGTCGGTGCCCTGGCGTCGGGCGTCTCCGGGGGCGAGCAACGGCTTCTCCTGGTACGGCTGCAAGCCCGCACTGGGCAGCCACGGCAGGGTGACGTCGATGGTCTCCACCCGCTGGCGGAGGCGGGGGATCTGTTCCTCGGCCCAGCCGCCGATCTCCCTGACCGGGGCGAGGTCGGTGGCGGACAGATCGACGGCGGCCAGTTCCCTGCGGATGCCCTCAGCGTGTTCGGCGATCACCTGACCGGTCCGCTCCAGATCGCGGATGAAGCCGTTCATCAGCGACGGGTCGATTCCGGCGAACCCCGAGGCAAGCGGTCCGGTCCCCGAAGGCGGGCGTGAGGCGTCATCCATGCCGCCATCATGGGCGAAGAGGCGTCGCGATTCGAGAGCTTCCGACCGACGCGGGACACCGGGGTGACGGATCGAACCGGCCCGTCTGATCGCGTCCGGGGATCAAGGCAGTCAGGACCGGTGTGGGGCGAGTTCGTCGAGGGCGCGTGCCAGGCCGAGCCGTTCACCGTCGCGGTACTCCCTCTGAAATCGCTCCTCGCCCAGGGTCTGTCGGATCATGCGGAGGTTGCGGTCGCGGCTGGCCATCAGGTGCGTGAATCCCCACATCTGGGGGGCGCCGGCGTGCTGCCAGGCCATGTGCGCCGCGCCGAGCAACAGCGCGGCCACGCCCGGCTGCTCCAGCTTGGCCAGCGCCCAGGCGAGAGTCTCGCTCACCGTCGCCGCGCCGAGCCCGTCGCCGAGCCGCCGCTTGAGGTCGAGACTGCGCCACAACAGACTGACCGCCTCGTCGGTCCGCCCGATCTCGGTGCACTCGATGGCCAGGGTCCACAGTATGTAGGAGCGATGCCAGATCTCCCCGCGGCTCTCGGACAGGTCCAGTGCGCGGTGGAGGTAGTCGAACGCCTCCTCCCCGGCTCCCCGCGCCGACGCGGAGAGGCCGAGTTGGGCAAGCGCCTGCTGATCGGTGAGCATGCCCGCGCGCTGGTCGCCAGCCAGTAGCGCGGCTCGTGAATGGCTTTCCGCCCGCGCGAAGTCGCCGACGAACAGTGCGCACAGCCCGCGTAGCTGGTGGACCGCGGCGCGGACTGCGGCCCACCCCTCACCGTCGCCGTGGCTGACCGGTTCGATGCGGTCGAGCGCTCGTCGGGCCTCTTCGAGGTCGCCGTGCAGGTGAAAGAGGAACGCCGCGCACCACTGCGCACGGCACCAGCTTTGGGCCATGCCATCGCCGGGCGGTTCGGGGTACCGGTCGAGGACCCGGCGCATCCAGTGCGCGCCTTCGCCGACCTTGCCGCTTGCGATCCAATGCAGCCAGAGCGCGTATCCCCCATCGAGGAGGCCGGCGGTGGCGGGCGGCCCGTCGTCGGTCAGCGCGTAGCTGAGTGCCTGCCGGAGGTTGTCGTCTTCCTCCCCGAGCCGAATCAGCCACTTCCCCTGGTCGGCCGTGGCGTACGCGGCCTCGGCACGCCCGGCCAGGCTTATGTACCAGTCGCGGTGACGACGCGTCGCGTCGGCTTCTGCTCCGGACGCGGTCAGTCGTTCCCGCCCGTACAGCCGTACGGTCGCCAGCATGTGCAGCCGGGTCCGGCCCTCGGTGTCGGCCCGCGTGAGCAGCGACTTGTCCACCGGCCCGGCGATGGCCTCGAACGCGTCGTGCGTCGCCTCGTCGCCGCACACCGCCTCGGCGTCGGGAAGCGCGATGTTTCCGGCGAAAACCGAGAGTTGTTCCCACACCTTCCGTTCGTCCGGCGAGCATAGTTCGTAGCTCCAGTCGAACACGGCGCGCAGCGTACGGTGACGCGGATGGGCCGCGCGTTCGGCGCCCGCGGCGCCGTGCAGATGGATGCGCCGGCCGAGCCGGTCGAGTAGGTCGTCGAGGGAGAGCGTCCGCAGCAGGCGGACGGTGAGTTCCAGCGCCAGCGGGAGCCCGTCCAGAAGGCGGCATGCCTGCACCACTGCGTTCTGGTTTCGCGCCGTCAGCCGGAATCCGGGCAGTACAGCCTGGGCGCGGTCGAGGAAGAGGTCGACCGCCGCCGACGTTCCACCGTCCTGGTCCAACAGCGGCAGGGGGCCGACGGGCAGCACGTGCTCCCCGTCTACGTGCAACGGCTGGCGGCTGGTGGTCAGCACGCGCAGGTTCGGCATCGCCCGCAGCAGTGTGGACGCCAGGGCGGCGGTGACGTCGAGGAGATGCTCGCAATTGTCCAGAATGAGCAGCACCCGACGGGTCCCGAGCGCCCTGGCTACCGCCTCCAGCGGCTTCTCGTGGGCGTTGAGTTGCACGCCGATGACGGAGGCGACGGCACGGTCGACCATTGACGGGTCGGTGAGCCCGGCCAGTTCGATCAGCCACACCCGGCCGGGGAACCGATCGGCGACCTTCTCCACAAGGCGCAACGCGAGCCGTGTCTTGCCGACCCCGCCGACGCCGGTCAGCGTGACCAGACGGGCGGTCCGCAGCAGTCGTGCGCCCTCCACCAGCTCCCGCTCCCGTCCCACGAAGCTGGTGAGAGCGGCAGGCAGGGGAGTGGGTAGCGCGGCAGGCGGGTCCGCCAAGCCGCTTTCCCGTGTCGCCGGACGGCCGGCGTCGGGCGGGTCACTCCCGTCGACCGGACGGACGCCGGACGGTTCGGAGCCATATCGGCCCTCACCGGCGTCCTGAGGCTTCCCGCCGACCTCGGCCGCCCCGGTGTCCCCGTCAAGCGCGGCCCGTGACGACGCGTAGTGCTCGCCGGCCTTGGACCGCCAGCCGCGCTCGGAGCTTTCCAGCCTCCCGCGCAGCCCGTCGATCCGTTCGCCGATCGCGACCAGGTTCCCGGCCTGCTGGTACGGCAGGGCGAGCGCGGCGGCGGCCTCTGCCAGCGCGGCGGCCCCGGGCAGCCGGTTGCGCCGGGAGAGTTGGGCCGCCCCTGACAGCCAGCGGGAGACGAGCGGGGCGTCCGCGTGCGACAGCCTGGCCACCAGATGCTTCTGCGGGCGGCCGCCCAGCGCGCGCCGAAGCTCCGCGGCGGCCTCGTCAAGGGCTTCGGCGAGCTCGTCCACCAGCAGCTCGAACGGGTGCATCCGCGTGAGATCCCCTTCCGCAACTGTTCAATCCCGGAAGACCCGCAGGTCGATGCCGGTGCAATGTGCGCCCCAAGATTGCACCTGGCGACGAATCTACTCAGCGCCCGCGTCGTGAGCCAGTGTTGGGATCCCGCTCCCCACAAGGAGGATCCCGTGCGTGTTCTGATCGTCGCGTCCACGCTGCTCGCCGCCCTGCTCTGGCCGTCCACGGCCGCGACGGCGGCGGCGGGTTCGTCCCTGCCCACCTGCCCGGGAGTCCGCGTCGCCCGGGTGCCGGTGTACGCGAAGGAGTTCAAGGGCGCGGCCGCGTACATCCACGTCTTCCACGACGCGGGGCGCGGGAAGGTCTGCGCGTTCCTCAACTCCTCGGCTTCGACGTGGGGGAAGCCCAAGGACATGACGATCCAGCTCAAGCAGTGTTCCCGCCCGAGTTCCGGGTACGGCGGATGCCCCGGACAGCTCCAGTCGAAGGTGGTGCGGGGCTGGTACTCCGGCCGTACCGGCACGGTCACATTGGACATCGGCCGTGGCTGCGCACTGGCCTGGGGCCGTGTCTCGTGGGGGCCGCACTACGGCCTCATGGCCACGAAGACCGTCGCGTGTGTCGCGGGGGCAGAGGGCGCGGGGGCAAGGGGGGCAGAGGGCGCGTAGTCAGTACCAGCGGGGGTCCGACGGCGACGGACCCTCGCTTTCTCGTCAACCGTCGGGGGACCAAGAGAACAGAGGGAGCCCTTGATGTCGTACGGGCCGGGATTCAGGCGGGACCCGCAGGGCCGGGTTCGCTGGAGTGAGAACGGCAGATGGACGGAGTACGTCCGAGACCCGGGCGGGACGATCCGCAGAGACGGCAACGTCCCCGTCTCGTCGCCGCCGTCCTCCTCGCCGCTGCTGGGGGTCGATCCGCCGCGCAGGGAGGGAACGCGCCCCACAGCCAGGTCCGGGGGCGGTGGGGGCGGGGCCGCGATCAGCGGCGCGGTCGTGGGGATCGGCGGCATCGGTTCTATCGCGGCGTTCTTCCTAGTGATCATCTTTCTGTGGCAGCTGCGCTGGATTCTGCTGATCGCCTGGCTGGCCATGGCAGTGGCCGGGGTGCTCCTGTACCGGCGCGGCCGGCTTCGTGGGCTCCCTCTCGCGTTCGGCGTGGCGGTCTGGATCATGCTCGGCTACCTGTGCATGACCGGCTTCGAGTTCCAGTCGGCCTACGAGGACAGCCGGCAGCGGCCCGCGACCGAGAAATCGCGCGAGGAGGCCGAGTTGACCGCCCAGGAGATTTCAGCGACCCGGGATTTCCTGGCGAGGATGGCCGACGATCCGCATGACTTCTGCGCCAACCGGATGTTCGGTGGCGCGGACGATGCGCTCGCCGAGAGGGAGGGCACATCCTCCTGCTCCGAAGCCATCGAAGGCCTCGCCGCCAGGCTCGGGCCGGCCGGTCGGCAAGCCCTGAGCGATCTGGAGATGACGAAGCTCTCCTCCGTGCTCAACGAGTCCGGTTCTCTGCGGCGTTCCACTTTCCAGCTCGGCCCCAACCCGCTCGGCTGGACACGGATCGAGGTGAGCGTCGACTCGATGTACGGCTTCGTGATCCACTCGTTCCAGTGACCGGCGGCGCCCTGGTCGGGGACAAGCAGGCTGCGGGCACGCAATGGCGAACGCCGGGCAGGTCCAGGAGAAGGCGGCCGCTCGGCGTGCACCGCCAGGCCCGGCGACGATCGATGGCGGCCGGTTGCCCGCGGAATCCCTCGGTACGTTCGACGATCATCTGCTCGATCGGTCGGCGTGGCGTGTCCCCGACAGGGACCTGACCGGCCTGGTGGATTCTCCCGGCGCTAACGAACAGTGAGGTTGCGGAGGGCCTCGCGGCGGCTCAGGCCGGAGATGCCGTGGTGGTCGACGTAGCGGACGACCTCGTCCGGTTTGGTCTTCGCGTACTCGCGCAGGGCCCAGCCGATGGCCTTGCGCGCGAAGAAGTCGATGTCCGACAGGCTCGGCTCGATGCACGCGTACAGCAGCGCGGGGTCGGTCCGCTCCTTGAAGGAGTTCTGGCAGAGGATCGCGGTGCGCCGTTTCCACAGGTCGGGGTCGTGCGCCCACTCCAGCATCAGCGGGCGCATCGTCTCGGGGTAGAGCCGCAGCAGCGTGCCGACCCGGTGGACGGCGATGTCGTCGACCAGGTCCCACCAGGCGCCGGTGACGACCATCTCCTCGTACATCGGGATGGTGTAGAGCGTCTGCCAGGACCGGTAGTAGCGATGCGAGGACAGTTCGATCGCGGCGTACCGCTCCTCGCGGTATTCCGCCTCGCGCCAGAGCGTGAGGACCGCCTTGCGCCACTCGGGGGCCGAGCCCAGGCGGTGCTCGGTGAAGACCCGCTTCAACGCGTTGCGCCGGGGGACGGCCTGCACGCCGAGGAACGGCATGCCGGACTTCATGTACGCCTGCATGGCCGGCGCCTTGGCCGGGTCGGCCGCCTCGGCGAGGGCATGCCGTACGGCCTTGAGGAGCATCATGGCTGCTGGCTGGCGCGGTCTCCGGTGGAGACGCCGTCGAACAGCACCGTGATGTAGTGCTCGGCCAGCCCGGTGGTGTCGAGGCGGCCACCCGGGCGGAACCAGCGCACCGCGACCCAGATCGTGTCGCGGATCATCCGGTAGGTGAGCTTGGGATCGAGGTCATCACGGAACAGCCCCTCGGCCTGGCCGCGCTTGATCTGCTCGACCCACATCCGCTCGACCTCGTCCTCGGCCTTGACCAGGTAGCCGAAGCGGTCTCCGGGGATGGAGCGGAGGTAGTTCCAGTCGTTCTGCATCACCGTGATGGCCGCCCGGTGCGGCTCCAGCGTGCCGAACCCGATCCGTACCATCTCGGACAGGACGGTGCGCGCGTCGCCCCCGCTCTCCAGGACGGCCCGGTAACGGGCGGTGAGATCCTCGAGGAAGGTGCGCAGCACCTCGTCGACGATCGTCTCCTTGGAGTCGAAGTGGTGGTAGAGGCTTCCTGAGAGGATGCCGGCCTCGTCGGCGATCTGGCGGACGGTGGTCGCCTGGAAGCCCTTACGTGCGAAGAGCTCCGCCGCGAGCTTGACGAGATGGTCACGCCGCTCGGACGCCGAGCCCGAGGTGACGGCCCGCTTGGTCGTGCCCTGGCGTCTCACCGGGGCAGCGGTGGCGCCTCCGGAGTTCTTTCGCTGGTTCACACCACCATTATGAGGCTCCGAGCAATGGCTTGCTCGCCCAATGCCCGTGAGAGTCACCTGCTCACCGCGCTTTGGCGGCGAAAGCCAAGCGCTTGTTACAAACCCGGGCTTGCGCAACCTGGCATCGCGAACGTCACTTATTGTGCAGGATCCTTCCTATGGTGAAATTGGGGTATCCGTTTACCTTGGGAGTGGCCTCGGGGGAGCCGCTTCCCGACGGGGTCATCCTGTGGACCCGTCTCGCCCCCGAGCCGCTGCATCCCACGCGGCCGGGCGGCATGCCGAACCAGACGGCGACAGTTCAGTGGGAGATCGCGGAGGACGAGAAACTCGCCCGCGTGATCCAGTCCGGCACGGTCGCGGCGCAGCCCGACTGGGCGCACAGCGTGCACGTCAGAGTCTCGGGCCTGCGGCCCGGCACGGACTACTTCTACCGGTTCTCGGTGGACTCGCACCGAAGCCCGGTCGGCCGGACCAGGACCGCTCCCGATCCCGCGTCCACCGCACCCGTGCGGTTCGGGGTTGTATCGTGCCAACGCTACGAGCACGGGCATTTCACGGCCCTGCGGCACCTCGCCGACGAGCGGCCCGACGTGATCCTGCACCTCGGTTCCTACATATACGAGTACGGCAAGCCGAAGAATCCCGGACCGGGCCGGTACGTGCGCCCGCTGGAGTCGGAGGCGGAGTGCGCGACGCTCGGGGCCTACCGGGACCGGTACGCGTGTTACCGGATGGATCCCGATCTGCAGGCCGCGCACGCCGCCGCGCCGTGGCTGCCCGTACCCGACGACCACGAGGTGCGCGACGGCTACGCGGGCGCGCTGCCCGGGAACGGCACCAGCCCGGCGGCCTTCCTCAAGCGGAGGACGGCCGCGTTCAAGGCGTACTACGAGCACATGCCGCTGCGGGCCCGGCCGACCGGGGCGGCCCTGCAGGTCTACCGCTGGAGGCCGTACGGCCGGGTCGTGGACTTCGTGCTGGCCGACACGCGCCAGTACCGCGACGGCGGCGACATGCTCGGAGCGGCGCAGGAGGAGTGGCTGATCGGGCGGCTGCGGAGCGCGACCGCGCGCTGGAAGGTCCTGGGCCAGGCGGTGTTCTTCGGCCGCCGGGTCCTCCCGGAGCCGACGGCGGGTGCCGGCGCGTGGGACGCCCATCCGGAGAGCCGCGCCCGCGTGCTGGCCGAGGCGCCAGACGGACTCGTCGTGCTGAGCGGCGACGAGCGGGGCGGCTGGGCGGGCGACCTGCGGGCCGACTGGGCCGATCCGGGATCGACGGCGCTGGGGGTCGAGTTCGCCGGCACCTCGGTGACGAGCATGCCGCCGGAGACCGACGGCCGCGCCGTCCTCGAACTCAACCCGCTCCTCCGGTTCTTCGACGGCCGCCGCGGCTACGTGTCCTGTACGGCCGACATGGACGGCTTCCGGGCCGACTACCGGGCGGTGGAGTACGTGGACCGGCCGGGGGCGCCCGCCTCCACGGTCGCCGCTTTCGCGGTCGAGAACAACGAACTCCGCCAAATAGGAGGTGAGGCAGGCTAGCGAATAGGAAACTTTCCTATTAGATTGCGGGCATGCGTGAACTGGTGCGCCTCGCCGACACTGTCATCCTGCCCGGCTTCCCCGGGACGGCGCCCCCGGACTGGCTGCGCGGGCGGCTCGCCGAGGGCCTGGCCGGAGTCGTGCTGTTCTCACGCAACGTCCAGAGCCCGGGGCAGCTCGCCGACCTGACCGCCGCGCTTCGCGCCGAGAACCCGCGGGTCCTGGTCGGGATCGACGAGGAGGCCGGCGAGGTCACCCGGCTGGAGGCCAGCACGGGCAGCTCCCGGCCGGGCAACTACGCGCTGGGCGTGGTGGACGACGTGGAGCTGACCGAGCAGGTCGCCCGCGACGTGGGGCGCGACCTGGCCGCCGCGGGGATCAACCTGGACTTCGCGCCCGCGGCGGACGTCAACTCCAACCCGGACAACCCGGTCATCGGGCTGCGGGCGTTCGGCGCGGACCCCGACCTGGTCGCCCGGCACACCGCCGCCTGGATCCGCGGCCTCCAGTCCGTCGGCGTCGCGGCCTGCGCCAAGCACTTCCCCGGGCACGGGGACACCGCGGTGGACTCCCACCACGGCGTCCCCCGGGTCACGGTCTCCCGTGAGGAACTCGCCGAAGTGGAGCTGTGGCCGTTCCGCGCCGCGATCCAGGAGGGCGTGCGCTCGATCATGACCGGCCACCTGCTGGTCACCGCGTACGACGACGGCCTGCCCGCGACGCTCAGCCCGCGGATCCTGACCGGGCTGCTCAGGAACGAGCTCGGCTTCGACGGCCTGATCGTCACCGACGGGATCGAGATGGCCGCCGTGGCCGGGGTGCACGGCCTGGGAGGCGCGAGTGCCATGGCCATCGCCGCGGGCGCGGACGCCGTGTGCGTCGGCGGGGAGAACTGCGACGAGGAGACGGCCGAGCACATCCGCCGCGCCATCGTCGCCGCGGTCGTCGAGGGGCGGCTGCCCGAGGAACGGCTCGCGGAGGCGGCCAGGAGGGTCCGCGACCTGGCGGCATGGCAGGCCGCAGAGCGGGCGGGCGGGCAGGCGGGGAGTTTCGGGACCAACGGGAGCGGTCCCGGGACTCCGGCGGACATCGGTCTCGTGGCGGCCCGCCGCGCGATCCGGGTCACTCGGCGCGCGGGGGCGCCAGGCTTGCTGCCGCTGGTGGAGGCGCCGCACGTGGTCGAGCTCGCCCCGGAGACCAACCTCGCCATCGACAAGCACATGCCGTGGGGAACGGCCGAGCCGCTCACCCGGATGCTTCCGGGGACCACCGTCACCCGCCTGCGTGAGACGGACGTGGCGGACGGCGTGCCCTCGGCGGCGCTCGGCGGGGCGGCCGGTCGGCCCCTGGTCGTCGTCGTACGGGACGCCCACCGCCACCCGTGGCAGATGGACACGGTGTCCCACCTGCTCTCCGCCCGTCCGGACGGTGTGGTGGTGGAGATGGGCCTGCCGGGCCGTACCGACCTGGGGGCGGTCCACATCGCTACTCACGGGGCCGCGCGCGTCTGCGGGCAGGCCGCCGCCGAGGTGCTCACCGGGCGCGCCTGACCGCCCACCCTTTCCGCGCGTCACGCCCGTTCTCAACAGGGGCCTTCGGACCCTGGACAGATCATGTGGACTCCGAGAAAACTGTCGGAGATCACGGTGGAAAGGGTCGATGAATGGGCATCTGCGAGGGTCGGGTCGTCGTGGTGACCGGGGCGGGACGCGGCATCGGGCGCGCGCAAGCCCTGGAGTTCGCGCGGCAGGGGGCGAAGGTCGTCGTCAACGATCTCGGCGCCGGACCACACGGCTCCGGCAGCTCCGGATGCCCGGCCCGCGACGTGGTGGACGAGATCCGCTCCGCGGGTGGCCAGGCGGTCGCCAACGGCGACGACGTCGCGGACTGGGACGGAGCGGCACGGCTCGTCAAGACCGCGCTGAGCGCTTTCGGCGGGCTGGACGTCCTGGCCGGCACCATCGGGTTCACCCGCGACCGCGCGCTGGTGTCGATGACCGAGCGCGACTGGGACGACGTGATCCGCGTCCACCTCAAGGGGCACTTCCTGCCGCTTCGGCACGCCGCCTCCTACTGGCGGGAGCGCGCGGCGGCGGGGCACCCCGTGGACGCCCGGGTGATCAACACGTCGTCGGGCGCCGGACTGTACGGCCGCGCGGGACAGGGCAACTACGCGGCCGCGACGGCCGGGATCGCCGCGCTCACCCAGGTCGCCGCCGCGGAGCTGGACGCGTACGGCGTCACCGTCAACGCGATCGCGCCGAACGCGGCGGCCGGGGCGGACGGGACGGCGGACGGAGGCGCGTCAGACAGAGGGGACCCCGACGCCGTGGATCCGGCCGATGCCGCGTCCCTCGCCGTCTGGCTCGGTTCTGCCGGGGCGCGGCATGTCACCGGCCGCGTCTTCGAGGTGGGAGGCGGGGCGATCTCCCTGGCGACCGGGTGGCGGCACGGTCCACGGGCCGGCCGTGGCGAATGGGACCGCGCCGACGTGGGCGCCGCCGTCGCCGGGCTCCTCGCCCACGCGCCCGTCCCCGTTCCCGTGTACGGCTCCGCTTGAGGTCCACCCGCGTGCCGCCTCTTCGTCGACATGTCCGTACGATTTTTAGGTACTGACACGACATGATGGGAGTGCGATGAAGGTCGCCTACGTCACCTTCGCCGATCCGCTGGGCCACGACGACGAGCGGGAGACCGCGCTCGCGGCCTGGCTGGGAGCGGGCGTCGAGGGCACACCGGTGCGATGGGACGATCAGGACGTCGACTGGTCGTCGTTCGACGCCGCGGTGGTCCGGTCCACGTGGGACTACATCGACCGCCGGGACGAGTTCGTCGCCTGGGCCCACCGGACCGGGGAGCGGACCCGGCTGCTGAACCCGGCGACCGTGCTGGAGTGGAACACCGACAAGACCTACCTGCGCGACCTCGGCGTGCCGACCGTCCCCACGCACTGGAGCGATGAGGGCATTCCCGAGTGGGACGAGTACGTGGTCAAGCCCGCGATCTCGGCGGGCGCGCGCGACACCATCAGGACCGCCGACCGGGCCGTCGCGGAGGCGCACGCCGCCGAACTCGTCCGCCAGGGGCGGACCGTCATGGTGCAGCCGTACCTCGACACCGTCGAGCACGAGGGCGAGTTGTCCCTGCTCTACTTCGGCGGCCAGTTCAGCCATGCCGTACGGCGGCATCCGATGCTGGCGGGGGGCGGCCAGGAGCTCGACCTGAACAACAGGGCGACCCTGCGCGACCCGGACACCGACCAGTTCGAGGTCGCCGAGCTCGTGCTCAGCAAGGTGTCCGAGGAACTGCTCTACGCGCGGGTCGACCTCGTCAGGATGCCGGACGGTGAGCCCGTGCTGATCGAGCTTGAGCTCACCGAGCCGTACCTGTTCCTCCGCTACGAGCTGGACGCCCCCGACCTCTTCGCGAACGCCCTGGTCTCGATGCTCCGGGGTTAACTCCGGGGCAGGCCGAGGGTGCGCTCGGCGATGATGTTGCGCTGGATCTCGCTCGAACCGGCATAGATCGTGTCGGCCCGGCTGAAGAGGTACAGCCGCTGCAGGTCGTTCAGGTCGTACGGCTCGCCGTCGGCGACCAGACCCGCCCGTCCCTGGACGGCCTGCGCCAGCTCGCCCAGCCTGCGGTGCCACTCGGACCAGTAGAGCTTGCCGATCGACACCTCGGGGCCCGGCTCGCCCGCGCTCAGCGAGGTCATCGTGCGCAGGGCGTTGAGGCGCATGATCTCCAGCTCCAGCCAGGACTGGGTCAGCCGGTCCCGCAGCACGGGGTCGTCGATCGCGCCGGACCCGCGGGCCGCCTCGATCACCGCGGCCAGCTCGCGCCGGAAGCCGATCTGCTGCCCCAGCGTGGACGCGCCGCGCTCGTAGCCGAGCGTGGCCATCGCGACCCGCCAGCCGTCGCCGGGCTCGCCCAGGATGTTCGCGGCGGCCGTACGGGCGCCGTCGAAGAAGACCTCGTTGAACTCTCCGGTGCCGGTCATCTGCGTGATGGGCCTGATCTCGATTCCCGGCTGGTCCATCGGGACGAGCAGGTACGACAGGCCGGCGTGCCGCTGGGAGCCCGCTTCGGTACGGCACACCACGAAGCACCAGTCGGCGACGTGGGCGAGTGAGGTCCAGACCTTCTGCCCGGTGATGACCCACTCATCGCCTTCGAGCACGGCCTTGGTCTGCACGTTCGCGAGGTCGGAACCGGCGTCCGGTTCCGAGTAGCCCTGACACCACAGCTCCTCGCCCCGCTGGATGGGTGGGAGGAAGCGGTCCTTCTGCTCCGGCGTGCCGAAGTCGAGGATGGTCGGGCCGATCAGGCCCTCGCCGATGTGGCCGACCCGCGCCGGTGCGTTCGCCCGGGCGTACTCCTCGTAGAACACGACCTGCTCGTCCAGCGTCGCGTCGCGGCCGCCGTACTTGCCCGGCCAGCCGAGGCAGGTCCAGCCCGCGGCGCCGAGGTGGCGCTCCCAGGCGACCCGCAGGTCGTGGCCCTCATGCTCGCGCCCGGGGCCGCCCAGGCCGCGGGCGTCGGCGAACTCGCCGGTCAGGTTGGCCTCCAGCCAGTCCCTGACCTCTTCTCTGAAGCTCTCCAGCGTCATGCGTGGAACCGTCCGTAATCTCCGCGGAAGAAGACGAGCGGATTGCCGTCCTCGTGCTTGTCGAGCCCATGGACACGGGCCACCACGATGACGTGGTCTCCAGCCGGATGCTCCGCCTCGATCGTGCAGTCGAGCCATGCGAGCGCCCCGTCGAAGACGGGGCCGCCCGCGGGCGAGAGGCTCCAGGACAGGCCGGCGAACTTGTCGCCGCCCCTGGCCGCGAGCTGGTCGCACACCTGCCGTTGCGTGTCGGCGAGTACGGTGACGCACAGCGGTCCCGCCGCCTTGACCCGGGGCCAGCTCGTGCTGGTGTGGGCCACGCAGAACGCCACGAGCGGCGGATCCAGGCTGACCGAGGTGAAGGAGTTGGCCACGAGGCCGTACGGCCGGCCGGTCTCGGCGTCGATCGCGGTGACGGCGACGACTCCGGTGGCGAACCGGCCGAGCACGTTCCTGAAGTGCTTTCCGTCGGAGGGATCGGAGAGGGAGGCGCGCTGCCCGCTTCGGCCGGGACGGCCGCTCCGGTGGCCGGGGCGTCCGTCGGCCGACGGCAGGGCGGGCTCGCTCGCGGGATGGCGGGGGGCGGGGCCGTGCGACGCGGGACGTACGGTGTCCGGCGCGATCAGGCGGGCCGCGTCGGTGCTCATCCTGGCGCTTCCTCCTCAGTCCCGTCCGTGTCCTGCGCACACCTTAGCAAGCGCTTGGTAGGGCGCAATGGCGACCCCTGCTGAGTGTCAAGCCGGATACGGGCTTTGTCATTCCCGGTGACCTCTATGTGGTGGTCTGTGGCAGCAGGTGTGTGCACGTGACCAGGGAGAACGCCGCGCGCAGCTCCCGCCGCTCCTCGCTGAAAGCGTGGGTCGAGCGGCCTGCCGTGCGCTGGAGGAATCCCGCTGAGTGGGAGCGCGAAAGGGAAGGCGCGGAAGATCGCGGGAGGGGCGGCACGGGAACGGCCGCGAGAGAGGCGGCGTGGGTGTCTCCCGGTGCGACGAAGGCGAGGAAGGCGAGGAAGGCGGACCGGCCCGCACGAGGAAGACGGAAGGGGAACCGCCCTTCACGAGGAAGAGAGGCGTCCGCGTGGGAGTGCGCGGGCGGGAGTGTGTGTGTGAGAGGACCGCTCCAGGGGCCTGGAGATGACGTGACGCGTCCTGGCGGGCGTGGGGGGCCCGCCAGGACACGTCACGCTCCGGGCGAGACGGTCACGACCCCGGCGAGGGTTGGGGTCGTGGCCGTCTTTGATCGCGCGGAGTCCGTGGCGGCCGGTCGTCCTCGCCGGGACCGGCCGGTCCTGTCTGGTAACGCCTGATCAGCAGTGCGGCGCCGGCCGGATCGTCCGCCGGATGCGTCACGACGACATCGCCCTCATTCCAGGCGAAGACCCCGTTCTCGCACCAGACGGTCAGTTCGGTAGATACCGACGGCACCGACATCCCGCTTCCGCTGCTCTGGTAGGTGTGAGGGACCGCTTGCGGCGCCCCCGCTCCCATTGGATGTATTTGTACCAACGTTTGGATAATGCGCGGTCCGCGCCCTCAGGTCAAGTGGTTGTTTGCAGCAAGACAGAGATCGTCTAAATTTGTTGGCACAAAAGGGTAGATTGAGGGAAAATGGCACGATCGTCGCTCTACCAGCAGGTGGCCGCCGAGTTGCGGAAGGCCATCTACGTGGGAGCGCTCGGGCCAGGAGACCAGATCCCCACCGAGGCCGAGCTCATGGAGGCCCACGCGGTCAGCCGCAACACCGTGCGGCTGGCACTGGGAGAGCTTGAGAACGAGGGCCTCATCCTCAGGATGCGCCGTCGTGGAACGTTCGTACGCGAGCGCCGCCCGCTCCTCATCCGCCCGCAGGACGAACTGTCGTCCCTCCGCGCGGGCGAGCCCCGCATCGACGCCTTCGTGCACGCCGTCACCTCCGAGGGGCGCGAGGCGGGCCAGGACATCGAGGTCGCCATCGTCCAGCCTCCGGAGGACGTGGCGACCCGGCTCGCCCTCGCCGGCCGAGCCCTCGCCGTCGTCAGGCGCCGGCTCCGCTACGTGGACGGCCAGCCGTACAACACGAACGACTCATACTTCCCGTACGCCTTCGTCGCCGAGTCTGAGATCGCCCGGCCCGGCGACATCAGAAGGGGCGCGAACCGGGTGCTCGAAGAACTCGGGCACCCCCAGGTCCGCGTCATCGACGACATCTCCGCCCGGATGCCGACTCCCGACGAGTCCGCGCGCCTCCAACTGGAGCCGGGCACGCCCGTCGTCGTCTACGTCCGGGTCGGATACGACCCGGAGGACGTTCCCGTCCGCGTCGCGGTGTCGGTGCTTCCCGCCGACAAGCACCTCATCAGGTACGAGCTGGAAGCCCGTTGACGCGCCACGGATCCCCCGTCGACTGACGGGGCGTTCCCCCTCGTTCCTCCCCGTGGGCGACCGCGGGGCCCGCTCGCCGTCGCACGAGTCCAGGCCTGCCTCCTCCATGCGCTGGAGAAGGCCGCCATCCGGCGGGCGAACGCCGCTGGAAGGCCGTTCCCGCTAGACGCCTGTCGAGGCCGCGCGGAGGCGTACACCCTCCATCGGTGACTTTCCGTGTTCATCGCACCACTGAAAGGAATCGACCATGCCGTCCCACATCATGCTGCCCGCGAAGTTCACCCTCCGCCGGGCCGCCCACGGCGACCTCCCGTCCGTGCTCGCCCTGCTCGCCGACGCCGCGAAGTGGCTCGACTCCCAGGGGGTACGGCAGTGGCCGGCGCAGGGCTTCCCCGCCTCCCGCATCGAGCCGCTCATCGACGCGGGCGTCATGTACGTCCTCGACGACGGGGCGGGCACCGCCGCGACGGTCGCGCTCGACGGCCACGCCGACCCCGAGTTCTGGGGACGGGCAGATCGTCCCGACAGCGCGCGCTACGTCCACAAGCTGGCGGTAAGCCGGGCGTACGCCGGAAAGGGGCTGGGCGAGGCGCTCCTCGACTGGGCCGGGCTGCGCGCGGCCGCCGAGGGCAGGCGCTGGCTCCGGCTGGACTGCTCGAAGGACAACCTCCGGCTCCAGCGCTACTACGCCGAGCTGGGATTCCGGCACGTCAGGACCGTCGACCTGGCCCACAGGGCGTCGGGGGCGCTCTTCGAACGGCAGGCGGGCGCCACCGTGACATCCGCCCGCACAAGGTACTGATCGCATGCTGAACAGGGCGCATGCCGTACAGCGTGGCAAACGGACCGGCTACTGTTCGGTACATGACCGCACCACTGCTGGAAGTGATCGCGCTGGATGTGCGTGACGCCGTCGCCGCCGAGGAGGGAGGAGCCGACCGCCTGGAGATCGTGTCCGACATGGCCTCCGGTGGGCTCACCCCCTCGGCGGACGTGGTGGCCGCGATCTCCAGCGCGTGCGCGCTGCCCCAGATGGTGATGTTGCGGTGCAACGCGGGCTTCACGGCCACCCCCGAGGAGCTCGACCGGCTCCGCGACGATGCCAAGGAACTGGCCAGGGCGGGGGCGGGCGGCTTCGTGTTCGGCTTCCTGACCGCCGAGGGCGCGGTCGACATGGAGGCGACCGAGGCGCTCATCCACGCGGTCGCCCCGTTGCCGTGGACCTTTCACCGGGCCGTCGACCACGCCGCCGACGTCCGGGCCGCCTGGCGTGCCGTACGGCTGCTGCCGAACCTGGCCACCATTCTCACGTCCGGCTCCCCGAAGGGGGTCGGCGACGGCCTGCCGGTGCTGCGCGAACGCACCGACGCCGGAGACGGCGAGATCATCATGGCGGGAGGCGGGCTGAAGCAGGAGCACGTCCCCGTGCTGAAAGACCGCGGCGTGCGCGCCTTCCACGTCGGCAGCGCCGTACGCGAATCCTGGATCGACCCCGTGGATCGGACCCGGGTCCGCGCCTGGCGCCACCTCCTCGATCGCGCCTGATCGACCCCGCCCTTCGGAGGCGGGTCAGAGAGGCGCGAAGGGCGCGGCGGTGACCTGAGTAGGAGCGAGCGGGCGAGGGACGAGTCCCGAGTGACGCCGGAAGGTCATCGCCTCAAGGGCGCCCCGAGCCCGTCTCGCCGGAGGCGGGTCAGAGAGACAGGGCGTGGTCGGCCCGGCGCAGGGCGGCCATCAGGCTCCTGATCGTGGCGGGCTCGTCCATCACGCCGCCGCCCGCGTCCCGTCGCTGCTCCCACGCCTCGACCCGGGCGCAGTACTCCTCGTAGTTGGCCAGATGGAACGCGTACACCGCCGCGTAACGGCTGACCAGATGTGAGGGATGCATGTCCCAGCCCTGGTAGAAGCCGTTCGACAGGGAGTGGGCCACCAGCGCGGCGTGCCGGGCCCACAGCGCGCGCACGTCCTCGGTCCGGTCGGAGGCGGGGTGGGCGGCCAGCGAGCCGTCGGACAGCTCCACGCCGGTCCCGGCGAACGCGACGCGCATGACCTCCCTGGCGTGATCGCACACCGGGTGGTCCAGTCGTTGCTCGTGCGGCGGCAACCCGCAGGAAGCCGTGTAGTCGAACACCCCGAAGTGCGCCGCGGCCAGGCGCCCCTTGAGCGACCGCACCAGGTCGGGGGAGCGCAGCAGGAAGGCCACGGTCTGCGGCGCCTCGACCTGGATCTCGAACCGCAGGGTGCGCTCCGGCAGGCCCAGCGCGCCCTCCAGAGTCTCCAGGCAGGCCGCGAACTGCCCGAGATAGGCCTCCATGAGCACCTTGGGGAACGTCACGGTGAAACCCGCGGGCAGACTCCCCACCTGAGCGACCACCTCGGTGAGGAACCCGTCGAGCGTCCTGACGCTCCGTACGGGGTCGCCGTCGGCGAACGACTTCACCCGCAGCCCCCAGCGGCGCGGCAGCGTGCCCGCCCGCGCCATCGCGGCCACGGCCGCCGCGGCGCTCTCGACGTGCCGGTCCTCCTCGGCGTCCGGGCGCCGGCCGTACCCGTCCTCGAAGTCGATCCGGAGGTCCTCGACCGGCTCGATCCGCAGCTTTCTGCGGACCCGCTCGTGTACGGGCGCCGCCAGGTCGGGATCGAGCCCGCACAGCGGCGGCAGCTCGCCGGGGGAGAAGAGATGCTCGTGGAGGAGCTCGGTCGCCGTGCGTCCCCAGGCGTCGACGGTGTCCGCGGAGACCTGGTCGGCGGGGACGTACACCGTGTGCACCGGCTGCCAGGCGGGCTCGTCCCCGGTGAATCGTTCCGACTGCTCGCGGTAGGTCTCCTCGAACGCTCCGATGACCTCGGACGGTGCGGGCAGGGTCGTCTTCATACTCTGATCCTCGCAAAATCGTCCGGAGGGGTCAGGACGAGGCGCCCGCCGTGTCCCGCGGGACACGACCGCAGGCGGTGAGCATGGCGGGACGTCCGACGATCTTGACGCGTTCGCCCCTGCCCAGGGTCCTGGCGAGGTCGGTCTCCGCCGCCTCGATCGCGAGCCAGTCCTCGTACGTCACCGGGGTGAGGCTCCGCGCGCTCAGGACGTCGTCCAGCTTGGTGCCCGCCGTCCCGGGAGTGACCTCCGCGAGCAGCGTGCGGACGGTCTCGGCGGCGTCGGACTTGTTGGTGCCGATCACGCCGGTCGGGCCGCGCTTGAGCCATCCGGCGACGTACTGGCGGTCGGTTCCCGTCACCTTGCCCGCGACGTTGGGCACGGTGCTGGTCGCGCCGTCGAACGGCACGCCGGGAAGTGCCACGCTCCGGTAGCCCACCGAACGGAGCACCATGCCCGCCGGGATGGTCTCGTACTCGCCGGTGCCCGTGACCCGCCCCTCCACAAGGTGGGTCCGTTCGAGGCGGAGGCCCTCGACGTGCGCCGTGCCCAGGATCTCCACCGGGCGCAGCCAGAAGCGCACGTCCAGCCTGCGCGGCCGGTTCGCGGGGACCCGCTCCGACCACGAGCGCAGTACGTCGACATTGCCCCTGATCTGGCGGGAGAGAGCGTCGAGGTCACCCACCTCGACCTCGTCGGGGTAGGTCAGGACGTCGGCGTTCGGTACCTCGCCGAGCTCGCGCAGCTCCTTGAGGGTGAACTTGGCGTGCTCCGCGCCCCGGCGCCCGATCATGTGGATCCGCTTGACCCGTGAGGCGGCGAGCCGGTCGAGCACCTCCTCCGGTACGTCCGTGCCGCGAAGTTCGTCGGCGGTCTTGGCGAGGATGCGCACCACGTCGACCGCGACGTTGCCGACGCCGATCACCGCCACATCCTCGGCGTCCAGCGTGAACGTGTCGGCGGGGACGTCCGGGTGGCCGCAGTACCAGTTGACGAAGTCGGTCGCCGCGACGCTGCCCGGCAGGTCCTCGCCCGGGATGCCGAGGTGCCGGTCGACCATCGCGCCGGTGCAGTAGACGATCGCGTCATAGCAGGCCAGCAGGTCGTCGACGGAGACGTCCGCGCCGAGCTCGACGCCGCCGAGGAAACGCACCCCGGGGGATTCGAGCACCCGCCGCAGGTAGCCCGCGATCGACTTGATCGATGTGTGGTCGGGGGCCACGCCGTACCGGACGAGCCCGTAGGGGGTGGGCAGCCGTTCGAGTACGTCGATCTCGATCGGCTCGCCTGACTGCTTGGTCAGGGCCTCGGCGGTGTAGATCCCGGCCGGGCCTGATCCCACGATCGCCACGCGCAACGTCACCATCGCCTCCAAAGCAGGCGTCCTTTACGTGATTCTTTACCACGAGGGCCCCATCGGGCCAGGTCGGCCGCGCCACCGCTCGGTGATCTCTTTTCCCGGGCCTCGCCGGATCCCGTTCCGGCCACCCCCGATGTACGGCGTGGCGCCGGTCGTACAGGTGGAATGTCGCGAATGAGGGGTTGCGCGGGGTTGCCGTGACGATCAAAGTTGATCCTCGTGGGCAAAAGGCGGAGAAACCCGGGGACGCACCAGCAGCCGGATGGCACGCTCCCAGACATGAGGGGATTCCGTAGGAGGCAGCCCGAAGGGCATGCGGAGGTCGAGCCGGTGCCGAACGCCCGGCGCTACGAGGCGCTCGGCCGTGTGATGGCGGCGCTGTCCAGCGAGGCGGAGGTGCGCGACGCCTGCCGCGATCTCATGTGGTGGCGGGCGGCGGACGAGAGCTGGCACGTGGAGTGGGGCGACGGCCCCTACGCCTCGGAGGTGGCGGACCTGGTCATCGAGCGGGTCCGCGAGCCGGGGGTCGAGGGCAGCCTGGCCGGTCCGTCCGGCCTGGTCACGCCCACGACGGCGAACCTCGACGTCATGGGCGTCGGCTTCCTGCTGCGCGCGGTCGACCCCCTCGGGCTGGAGCGCCTGCGCACGACTCCCGGCCTGTGGCGGATGTCCGCCTCGATCGAGGGCGGCGGGGAGCCGGGGGGCCGGAGCGGCTCCCGGCGGCACTGGGAGGAACTGCTCGGCGGCTGACGCCCGTGCCGCATGGCCGCCCGTCGGCGCCCGTCGGTCAGAGCACGGTCTGGGCCAGCCGTGCCCGGTGCGCCTGCGGCGGCCCGAAGAGCTGGGCGTCGGAGGTCGCGCGCTTGAAGTAGCGGTGGGCGTCGTGCTCCCAGGTGACGCCGATGCCGCCGTGGATCTGGATGCTCTCCCCGGCCGCCGCCAGGTACGCCTCCGTGCAGTACGACCCCGCGATCGCCGCGTAGACCGGCGACTCGTCGGCGGGAGCCGCACAGGCCTGGTAGGCGGCCGACCTGGCCGACTCCACCTGGAGCAGCATGTCAGCCAGCTTGTGCTTGATCGCCTGGAACGAGCCGATCGGACGCCCGAACTGGTGCCGCTGCTTGGCGTAGTCCACGGCCGACTCCAGGCAGCGCGCCGCCCCGCCGACCTGCTCGGCGGCCAGGGCGGCGACGCCGAGGTCGCGGACCCGGTCGCACGGCCCGGCGTCCCCGATCCGGCGGGCCGGAACGCCGTCGAAGGTCAGCTCGACCAGCGGGCGAGTCTCGTCCATCGTGACCTGCGGCCTGCGAGCGGAGGGGACCGCCTCGACCAGGGCGTCGCCGACGTAGGCGAGGACCACGTCCCCCTCCAGCGTGTACGGCGCGACGCCGCTCAGGCGTCCCCCTTCCAGGGTGAGCTCGGCGTCGCCGGGGAAGATGACGGTGGCCGTCACGGTCCCGTCGGCGATGCCGGGGAGCAGCCGCTCCTTGGCCTCGTCGTCTCCCGACTCGTTGATCGCGGATACGGCGAGCACGGCGGTGGGAAGGTAGGGAAGCGGGGACAGGGCCCGGCCGATCTCCTCGCAGACGACCGCCACTTCGGCGAGACCGCAGCCGGCGCCGCCGTACTCCTCGGGGACGGCGAGCCCGGCGACCCCGAGCTCTCCGGCGAACCGGTGCCATGCGGCCTGGTCCGCCGCGCCGGGGTGGGCGTCGAGGAAGGATCGTACGGCGGCGCGCAGCTCGCGCAGTTCATCAGTTGAGGTCACGCCCGGCAGCATAACAAGCGGTTGCTTGTTATCCCTGACCTGGGGAGTATTTTGTCCTGTTTTGGGGTGGATATATACTCGCTATTGCCACTTTCGTATGATTTCGGGGGATCGAGTGGCTGTGGCCTTGGACAAGTTCCGGCGTCGAATGTCGGGCGGACTGCCCGGCGACTTCGCCGACCTGGAACGGTGGGAACGCCGTATCCAGCGTGACATGCTGCTCGGACTCGCCTTGGGCGTGGTCGTCGGAGCGCTCGCCGCGCTGGGTGGCGGGCGTGCTCCCGCGCAGGTGTTCGCGGCCGCTGACCCCTATCTCTACCTGGCCGTGGTGATCCTGGCCGGGCGCCTGTCGCTCGGGTTCGGCTGGGCGCTGGTCAACTGCGCGCTCACCGCGTTCGGCCTGATGATCTCCCGGA
This sequence comes from Microtetraspora glauca, assembly GCF_040656155.1. Classification (NCBI taxonomy): domain Bacteria; kingdom Bacillati; phylum Actinomycetota; class Actinomycetes; order Streptosporangiales; family Streptosporangiaceae; genus Microtetraspora; species Microtetraspora glauca. Next base: position 310,355 of record NZ_JBFALK010000005.1, on the reverse strand, counting down.
TCCTGGGCGCGGCGATCTTCGGGGGACAGTCCCCGCTGGACGGGGTGGCCGCCGACTCGCTCAACCGCCTGCTGTTCCTCATGGTGCTGAGCGGCGTGCTGGCCTCGCTCACCCGACTGCGCGGCGTGTGGGGTGACGCCGCCGCGGGCGGGCTCGCCGTCTTCTTCATCATCGACGTCGTGGACAGCTACCTGGACCGGATCAACGGCACGGTGCCCCCGACCTGGGAGTGGGCCACCACCGCGGCGGTCGCCCTCGGCCTGATCTGCGCCCTGTGTCTGAGGCCCAGCCTGTCGTGCCGGCTGCACGCCTCCGGGATCGCGCTCGCGCTCGCCGTGGTCTACACACTGGCCGTCGCCATATAAGAACGGGCGGTCCGCGGCCAGGAGTCGATAGCCTTAGCACATCGTCTCTCATGAGATCACCCATCGCGACCGAGGAGTAGCCGTGCTGCTGCGTATGTCGACCCTGTTCCTGCGCACCCTGCGTGAGGATCCGGCGGACGCGGAAGTGCCGAGCCACAAGCTGCTCGTCCGCGCCGGCTACATCCGCCGGGTCGCCCCGGGCATCTACTCCTGGCTGCCGCTCGGCAAGATCGTCCTGGAGAACGTCGCACGCGTGGTGCGTGAGGAGATGGACCGGATGGGCGCCCAGGAGGTGCTCTTCCCCGCGCTGCTGCCCCGCGACTTCTACGAGCCGACCGGCCGCTGGACCGAGTACGGCGACACGCTCTTCCGGCTGAAGGACCGCAAGGGCTCCGACTACCTCCTCGGGCCCACCCACGAGGAGATGTTCACCGACATGGTCAAGGGGGAGTACTCCTCCTATAAGGACTATCCGGTCACCCTCTACCAGATCCAGACGAAGTACCGCGACGAGGCCCGTCCGAGGGCGGGCATCCTGCGCGGCCGCGAGTTCGTCATGAAGGACTCCTACTCCTTCGACCTCGACGACGACGGTCTCAAGCACTCCTACGAGCAGCACCGCGACGCCTACATCCGCATCTTCGACCGGCTCGGCATCGACTACCGGATCTGCTTCGCCATGTCCGGAGCGATGGGCGGCTCGGCGTCGGAGGAGTTCCTCGCGCCCTGCCCCACCGGAGAGGACACCTTCGTCGCCTGCCACAACTGCGGATACGCGGCGAACGCCGAGGCGGTCACCACGTCCGCGCCGCCCGCGGTGACGGTGGAGCATCCCGCCCTCGAAATCCTGGACACGCCGAACACGCCGACCATCGAGTCGCTGGTCGACCACGTCAACGAGCACTTCGGTCTCGGGATCACCGCGGCCGACACCCTCAAGAACATCGTCGTGAAGGTGCGCACGCCCGGATCGGACAAGGTCGAGACCCTCGTCGTCGGCGTACCCGGAGACCGCGAGGTCGACTTCAAGCGGCTCGAGGCCGCGGTCGCCCCCGGCATCCCGGAGATCTTCGAAGGCGAGGACTTCGCCCGCCACCCCGGACTCGTCCGCGGCTACATCGGCCCGCAGGTCCTCGCGTCCCTGGGCATCACCTACCTCGTCGACCCCCGAGTGGTCACCGGCTCCGCGTGGGTCACCGGCGCGAACGAGCCCGGCAAGCACGCCGCCCACGTCGTCGCCGGCCGCGACTTCCAGCCCGACGGAACCATCGAGGCCGCGGAGATCCGGGCCGGCGACCTCTGCCCGCGCTGCGCCCACCCGCTGTCCATCGACCGCGGCATCGAGATCGGCCACATCTTCCAGCTCGGCCGCAAGTACGCCGACGCCGCCGGGCTCGACGCCCTCGGCCCCGACGGCAAGCCGATCCGCGTCACCATGGGGTCCTACGGCGTGGGCGTCTCGCGCGCGGTGGCCGTGGTGGCCGAGCAGCGGCACGACGCGCTCGGCCTCGTGTGGCCGCGCGAGATCGCGCCCGCCGACGTGCACATCGTGGGCACCGGCAAGGAGAACCAGATCGAGGTGGCGACCCAGCTCGCCGAGGAGCTCGAGTCACGCGGCCTGCGCGTCCTGGTGGACGACCGCCCCGGCGTCTCGCCGGGCGTGAAGTTCAAGGACTCCGAGCTGCTCGGCCTGCCCACCGTGCTGATCATCGGCCGGGGCCTCGCGCAGGGCGTGGTCGAGCTGCGCGACCGCGCGACCGGGACCAAGGAGGAGATCCCGCTCGCCGAGGCCATGGACCGCGTCCTCGCGGCCTGCCGGGCCTGACACGGCACAGGCCCGCCGGGCCCGACACCTTCGTCGGGCCCGCTGGGCCTGACGCCTTCATCGGGCCCGGCTCGCCGGGCCCGACGGGACAACCCCCCTGCCCCGCGGACCCGCCAACTGGGAGACCCGGAGTGACCGGTATGCCCTACTGGGAATCCGCAGGGACCGGCATGCCCTACGGGGAGACCGCAGGGACCGGTGTGGGTTCGATCTTCACCAGGGGAGAGCCCGAGGTCCTCTCCGCCGGCATCCCCGGAAACGCGCCGACCGCGGGGTGCCAGCCGTACGCGCGGGTCGCGCCCTCCTGCATCGCCTGGGCGGCGAGCCGCCGCAGTGACGCGTCCTCGTCGGCGGCCAGCTCCAGATAGGCGGTGACGACCCGCTCCTCGACGAGCGTGGCGAGCCGCACGGCGTCCGACTGGTCCTTCACCTCGAAAGGAAGGGGATAGGTCGGGGCCGGCTCGGGCGGTGTGCCGCCCCGCTGCACGATCAGCGCGCGCAGCCGATCCCTCCGTGCTCTGTGGGCGTCGAATCCGGCAGTGGCCCTGGTACGCAGCGCGCCCTTGGTCCTCGCCCCGACCACTCCGTAGGCGTACACGGCGGCGTGCTCGGCGGAGAGCACCTTTCCGAGCGGGTCGTTCATCGCAGCCTCCCGAGGGCGATGACGTGCACGGCCTCGCACGCGCCGACGCTGGCAAGGAGCTGGGACAGGACAGGGGACGCCCCCGCCATCTGTCCGGGCCTGGCTGCCGCGGCCCGGCGTTCCGCGCCGCGCAGATCGGCCAGCGAGACGTCGGACGAGGGCGACGCGGACGGCGCGGCCGTGGCGGTCGTGGACGCGGAGGGCCCGGCCGTCGAAGGCGTGGACGGTGCGGGCGCGGACGATTCCGCTCCCTCGGGAAGCATGCGGCGCATGGCCGCCAGGTGGGCCAGGTGGCGCTGCTCGAACGGCTGAAGCGCGGCGGCCAGGTCGGTCAGGGAGAGCGCGGCCCGCCGGTAGAGGGCGACCGTCTTCTCCTTGTCCGCGATCAGCGACCTGAGCAGCACCGTCTCGGGATCGGGAGGCCCCGACGGGCGGGGTTTCGCGGCGGGGGTAGGCGAGCAGCCCGAGACGAGCATGCTGGCCGCGGCGGCGCCCAGCAGGGAGCGTCTCGTCAGCGTCGATCCTCCGTCCACGACACAGCATCGTAAGGGGGAAGGTGCGGTACTCGCCGCCAGGCGTGGCGCTCTTTCCGCCCCGTGGTGTCGATAGGCTGTTGGCACATTCGGCGAGGTACGCCAATTGAATCGGGAGGTCGGCATGGGCGACGATGCTCGACGCGGCCGCCTTTTGGAGCTGCTCGGCCCGGTGATCGCCGCCGAGGGGCTCGATCTGGAGGACGTGACGATCACTCCGGCGGGCAAGCGACGGCTGGTCCGTGTGGTGGTGGATCGCGACGGCGGCGTGAGCCTCGATGACGTGGCCGAGGTCAGCCAGTCCGTCTCCAAGGAGCTTGACCAGACCGACGTGCTGGGCGGAAGTCCGTACGTTCTGGAGGTCACCTCGCCGGGAGTCGACCGGCCTCTCACGGAGCCGCGCCACTGGCGGCGCGCCCGTGGCCGGCTGGTCAAGGCCGACCTGCGGGACGGCACTTCCGTCGAGGGACGGGTGACCGGTGTCGACGAGTCCGGCGTGGAACTGGACGGCGCGCACCGCATCGATCTTGCGGACCTGGCCCGTGGCCGGGTCCAGGTGGAGTTCAGCCGGGCGGACGACGGCCACGGCGATGACCTCGATGGCGACATCGAGGACGAGGGCTAAGGGGGAGCCTTGTGGACATTGACATGAGCGTCCTGCGCAGCCTGGAGCGGGAGAAGGACATCTCCTTCGACCTTGTCGTGAAGGCGATCGAGGACGCGCTTCTGATCGCCTATTTCCGCACAGAGGGCGCGGCGCAGAAGGCCAGGGCCGAGTTGGACCGGACCTCCGGCCACGTCAGCATCTGGGCGGCCGAGCTCGGCGAGGGCGGTGAGGTGATCAGGGAGTACGACGACACCCCCGGCAACTTCAGCCGCATCGCCGCGACCACCGCCAAGCAGGTGATCCTGCAGCAGCTGCGCGACGCCGAGGACGAGATCAACTTCGGCGAGTTCGCGAGCCGTGAGGGCGAGCTCGTCGCCGGCATCATCCAGCAGGGCAAGGACCCGCGGGTCGTCCTGGTCGACCTGGGGAAGATCGAGGCGATCCTCCCGCACAACGAGCAGGTCCCCGGCGAGGAATACAGCCACGGCGAGCGGATCCGCTGCTATGTGGTGCAGGTGAAGAAGGGGCCGAAGGGCCCGTCCGTGACCCTGTCCCGGACCCACCCCAACCTGGTGAAGAAGCTCTTCGCGCTGGAGGTGCCCGAGATCGCCGACGGCACCGTGGAGATCGCCGCCATCGCGAGGGAGGCAGGCCACCGCACGAAGATCGCCGTGCGCTCCCGCAAGGGCGGGGTCAACGCCAAGGGCGCCTGCATCGGCCCGATGGGCTCGCGGGTGCGTAACGTGATGACCGAGCTGCACGGCGAGAAGATCGACATCATCGACTGGTCGGAGGACCCGGCGGAGTTCGTGGGGAATGCCCTGTCGCCCGCCCGCGTTTCCCGAGTCGAGGTCGTCGATCCGGAGGCCCGCGTCGCCAGGGTGATCGTGCCGGACTACCAGCTCTCGCTGGCGATCGGCAAGGAGGGCCAGAACGCCCGCCTCGCCAACCGGCTCACGGGATGGCGCATCGACATCCGGCCGGACACCCAGGAGGCTCCGGCCGATCCCGCAGATGCGTCGGCAAGGTAAGCTGGAATATGGTGGCCGGGCGGCCCCGCTGAGAACATGTGTGGGCTGCCGGGTTCGCACGGTCAAGTCCGAGCTGCTCCGCCTGGTCGTGGTCGAGGACGTCATCGTCCCCGACCTGCGAGGACGGCTTCCTGGGCGGGGTGCTTCACTGCATCCCGCGCTGGGCTGTCTGGAGCTCGCGATGCGTCGCCGGGCGTTCTCCCGTGCTTTCCGCACCGGGAGGACGCTCGATGTGGTGCGTCTGCGTGACTTCCTCGCGGGGCTTGACGCCCGGCGTTGACCGGGTGAATGGTTACCAATTGCTGATCTCAGAGTCGGCATGAGGTCGGAAGAAACTGTCATGTAAGGGACGCCGAGTTGATGGGCGGAGTCAGATTGCTATGAGCGCCTGATGAGCACGCGGCGATGAGTACGTCTAGGTAGCGACGGTCCGGCGGCACTGCCAGCCTCCCGGGCCGAGTTAGGGAGTGCAGTGGCGAAGGTCCGGGTTTACGAGCTCGCCAAGGAGTTCGGAGTAGAGAGCAAGGTCGTGATGGCCAAGCTCACCGAGATGGGCGAGTTCGTGCGATCGGCGTCTTCAACAATAGAGGCGCCGGTTGTCCGCAAACTTACGGAGGCGTTCGGTAAGGGCGACTCCTCCAGGGGTGGCGGCAAGCCGTCTCCCCGTCCGGCGCAGCCGAGGCCTGCGCCCAGGCCGGCCGAAGGCCAGGCCAGTGGCGCGGCGGCGCCTGTTTCCCAGTCTCCGGACGCCGGCGTCAGGCCGGTCCCCAAGCCGGGCCCGAGGCCCGCGCCCCGTCCGGTTCCGATGCCTCACCCGACGCAGCCCGCGCCTGAGGCGGCGCGTCCTCAGGCTCCGCGTCCGGAAGTCCCGCGTCCCGAGACCCCGCGTCCGGCCGCGTCCGGTCCTCGTCCGGGTGGCGGTGCGCCGAAGCCCGGTCCGCGTCCGGCGCCCGCGCCGCGTCCCGCGGCCGCTCCGGGTGGCCCCGCGGCTCCCGGTGCGCCCTCGGGTCAGGGTGCGCGTCCCGCCGCTCCGGCGGGCCAGGGGCCGCGTCCCGGTGCGCCGAAGCCGGGCCCGCGTGGCCCGCGTCCGGGTAACAACCCGTTCTCGTCGACCGCGAGCGGCATGGGACAGCGGCCTCCGCGTCCCGGCGCCCGTGACGGCGGCGAGCGTCCCGACCGTGGTGACCGCGGTGACCGTGGTCCCCGCGAGCCGCGTCGCGACGGCGCTCGTGACGGCGCCATGCCGCGTCCGCCCGGCGCCCGCACCGGTGCTCCCGGTGCCGGTGGCCCGCGTCCGGGTCCCGGAGCGGGTGGTCCGCGTCCCGGTCCCGGTGCCGGTGGGCCCCGTCCGGGTCCCGGTGCCGGTGGTCCGCGTCCCGGTGGTCCGCGTCCGAACCCGATGATGATGCCGCAGGGCCGCCCGGCTGGTCCCGGTGGCGGCGGTGCCGGTCGTCCCGGCGGTGGCGCCGGTCGTCCCGGTGGCGGCGGTGGCCGTCCCGGTGGCGGCGGTGCCGGTCGTCCCGGTGGGGGTGGCGGCTTCGGCGGCGCCCGTACGGGCACCGGTGGCGGTGGCCGTCCCGGTGGCGCCGGTGGCGGTCCGGGTGGCGGCGGCGGTTTCGCCGGTCGTCCCGGTGGCGGCGGTGGCCGCGGCCGTGGCGGCGGCACGGCCGGCGCGTTCGGTCGTCCCGGTGGCCGTCCGACCCGTGGTCGCAAGTCGAAGCGTCAGAGGCGTCAGGAGTTCGACAACATGTCGGCTCCGACGATCGGAGGCGTCCAGGCTCCTCGCGGTGGCGGGCAGACCATCCGCCTGCCGCGCGGCGCGTCCCTGTCGGACTTCGCCGACCGGATCGGTGCGAACCCCGCGTCGCTGGTGCAGATCATGCTGCACCTCGGCGAGATGGTGACCGCGACCCAGTCGGTCAACGAGGAGACGCTGCAGCTGCTCGGCGCCGAGCTGGACTACATCATCCAGGTCGTCAGCCCCGAGGAGGAGGACCGCGAGCTTCTCGAGTCCTTCAAGATCGAGTTCGGTGAGGACGAGGGCGACGAGGCTGACCTCGCGCCGCGGCCGCCGGTCGTGACCGTCATGGGTCACGTCGACCACGGTAAGACGAAGCTGCTCGACGCGATCCGGCACACCAACGTGGTCGCGCGCGAGGCGGGTGGCATCACCCAGCACATCGGCGCCTACCAGGTGGCCACCGAGCACGAGGGTGAAGAGCGCAAGATCACCTTCATCGACACCCCCGGTCACGAGGCGTTCACCGCCATGCGTGCCCGTGGTGCCCAGGCCACCGACATCGCGGTGCTGGTCGTCGCCGCAGACGACGGCGTCAAGCCGCAGACGATCGAGGCGCTGAACCACGCGCAGGCGGCGGACGTGCCGATCGTGGTCGCCGTCAACAAGATCGACAAGGAGGGTGCGGACCCGACCAAGGTCCGGGCCCAGCTGACCGAGTACGGCCTGGTGGCCGAGGAGTTCGGCGGATCCACGATGTTCGTGGACATCTCCGCCAAGCAGGGCCTCGGCATCGACAACCTGCTCGAGGCGATCCTGCTGACCGCGGACGCCGAGCTCGACCTTCGGGCGAACCCCGACATGGACGCCCAGGGTCTGGCGATCGAGGCGCACCTCGACAAGGGCCGTGGTCCGGTGGCGACCGTGCTGGTGCAGCGCGGCACGCTCCGGGTGGGCGACTCCATCGTCTGTGGCGAGGCGTTCGGCCGCGTCCGGGCGATGCTGGACGACAACGGCGAGACGGTCGAAGAGGCCGACCCGTCGCGTCCGGTCCTGGTGCTGGGTCTGACCGCCGTCCCGCGCGCGGGCGACAACTTCATCGTCGTCTCCGACGACCGGATGGCGCGGCAGATCGCCCAGCAGCGGGCGGCCCGCCAGCGCATCGCCGACATGGCGAAGTCCGGCCGCCGGCGCACGCTCGAGGAACTGTTCAAGGACCTCGAGAAGGGCCAGGTCGACGAGCTCAAGCTCATCATCAAGGGTGACGTCTCCGGTTCGGTGGAAGCCCTGGAGGACGCGCTGCTCAAGATCGACGTGGGCGACGAGGTCAACCTCCGGGTTCTGCACCGCGCCGTCGGTGCGATCACCGAGTACGACGTCAACCTGGCGATCGCCGACGACAACGCCGTCATCATCGGCTTCAACGTGCGTCCGGAGGTCCGGGCACGCGATCTGGCCGAGCGCGAGGGCGTCGACATCCGGTACTACTCGGTCATCTACCAGGCGATCGAGGAGATCGAGGCTGCCCTCAAGGGCATGCTGAAGCCGGAGTTCGAGGAGGTCAGGACCGGTACCGCCGAGGTCCGCGAGGTCTTCAAGGTTCCGAAGATCGGCAACATCGCCGGTGCTCTGGTCCGCTCGGGCACGATCACCCGCAACAGCAAGGCACGGCTCATCCGCGACGGTGTCGTGGTGGCCGACAACCTCACCGTCTCGTCGCTGCGCCGCTTCAAGGACGACGCGACCGAGGTCCGCGAGGGCTTCGAGTGCGGTATCGGTGTCGGTTACAGCGACATCAAGATCGACGACGTCGTCGAGACGTTCGAGATGCAGGAGAAGCCGCGCGTGTGACGCGTTCCGCCGCCGCCCTCGCCCTGTGCGGGGGCGGCGGCGCGACCGTCTGGTTCGCGGTGAAATATCGATGTATATCGGTGCACTAACTCTGGACATCCTGCTCGGCGACGTGCATTCGCTGAAGCAGAAGCGCTCCCTGGTCCGCCCCCTCGTCGCCGAGGTGCAACGGCGGTTTCCCGGGGTTGCCGTGGCCGAGACCGGCCATCTCGACCTGCATCGTCGTGCCGAGATCGGCGTGGCCGTGGTGTCGGCGTCGGCGGCCAACTGCGGCGAGGTGCTCGACGCCTGCGAGCGGCTCGTCGCCTTCCGCCCGGAGATCGAGCTGCTGTCCGCGCGACAGCGGCTTTTCAACGACGACGAAGAATAGACGGCCGCGCCCGAGCGCCGGCCGTACATGAACCGAGAAGGGGGGAGCGCGACCATGGACGCAGCGCGCGCCAGGAAGCTGGCCGACCGCATTCAGCAGGTGGTCGCCGAAATGCTGGAGCGACGGATCAAGGATCCGCGTCTCGGCTTCGTGACGGTGACCGACGCCCGGATCACCGCCGATCTCGGCGACGCGACGGTCTACTACACCGTCTTCGGTTCGGAGGTCGAGCGAGCCGGTACGGCCGCGGCGCTGGAGAGCGCCAAGGGGATCATCCGTTCCGAGGTGGGCCGGCAGACCGGTCTGCGGCACACTCCCTCGCTGACGTTCGTGCACGACCCGCTGCCGGACAGCGCCCGCCACATGGACGACCTGTTCGCCGTGGCCAGGGCCAAGGACGCGGAGATCGCGAAGAAGGCCGAGGGCGCGGTGCACGCCGGGGACGCCGACCCGTACCGCTTCGAGGAGACCTACGACGGCGAGGTGGCCGGCGACGAGGGCGACGACGACTCCGGGCGCCCCGGCCGCCAGGCGATCTGACCCGGGATGTGACGCGGAACGTGACGCAGGACGTGGGCGAGCGAGGCACGGGGCCGTCCGCCCCGCAGGGCCCCTCCGAGGAGGACTGGACGCGCGCGGTCGAGCTGATCGCCGCGGCCGACCGGGTCGCGCTGGCCTGTCACGTGTCGCCGGACGGCGACGCTCTCGGATCCATGCTCGGGTTCGGCCTCGCCCTCAGGAGGGCGGGGAAGGCGGTGGTCGCCTCCTTCGGTGACCGCCGCTTCGCCGTACCCCGGCTGCTGCGCTTCCTGCCCGGCCAGGACCTGCTCGTGGAGCCTGCGGAATATCCCGCCGACCCGGGCGTGATGATGACGTTCGACGCGTCCACCATGGAGCGGCTGGGTCTGCTCGCCCCCCACGCCGGTCGAGCCGGCGAACTGATCGTGGTGGACCATCACGCGTCGAACACCGGGTTCGGGTCGCTGTGTCTGGTGGACCCCACCGCCGCCGCCACGTCCGTGCTTGCGGACGAGCTCATCCGGCGGCTGGGGCTCGCCGTGGACCGCGACGTCGCGACATGCCTCTACACCGCCCTGGTGACCGACACGGGCTCGTTCAAGTACTCCACCACCCCCGAGGTCCACGAGCTGGCCGCGAGGCTGATCGGGGCCGGGCTGCGACCCGACGAGATCGCGCGGGAGCTGTGGGACGGCTCGCCGTTCGCCTACCTCACCGTGCTCGGCGTCGCTATCGGCAGGGTCACACTCGAACCCGCCGCCGCGGCCGGTCACGGCCTGGTCTGGACCTACGTCTCGCGGGCGGACCGCGCCGCGGCCGCTCTGCCGTACGACGAGGTGGAGGGCATGATCGACGTCATCCGCCGAGTCGACGAGGCGGACGTCGCCGTGGTGCTCAAGGAGGACGACGTGGGCGCCTGGAACGTGTCCACGCGGTCCAAGGGGGCCGTGGACGTGGCGCGGGCCTGTTCCGCGCTCGGCGGGGGAGGCCATCCCCGTGCCGCCGGCTTCTCGTCCCGTAAGTCCCCGGCGGACATCATGGCGGCACTCCGGCCCCTGCTCTCGCCCTGAGCGCCCGGCCCCGCTCCGGGCCGATTCGACCTCTCGACCATCTTGCGGAGGATCACCTTCATGCGCACGGCCAAGGCCAGGCGAACCCCGCCCCCGAGCGGGCTCATCATCGTGGACAAGCCCGCCGAGTGGACCTCGCACGACGTGGTCGGCAAGATGCGGGGCATCGCCGGCACCCGCAAGGTGGGCCACGCGGGCACCCTCGACCCCATGGCGACCGGGGTGCTGGTGGTCGGCGTCGAGAAGGCCACCCGCCTGCTCGGCCATCTCGCACTGACCGAGAAGGTGTACGACGCCACGATCCGGCTGGGCGTGAGCACCAACACCGACGACGCCGAGGGCGAGACCGTCGCCGCGACGCCCGCGGGGCACATTCCCGACGAGGACGTCCGCAAGGGCATCGCGGCGCTCACGGGGGAGATCACGCAGGTCCCTCCCCAGGTGAGCGCGATCAAGGTGAACGGCGAACGCGCCTACAAGCTGGCTCGCGCGGGCGAGGAGGTGGAGCTGGCCGCCCGTCCCGTCACCGTGTACGGGTTCGAGGTGACCGCGATCCGCCGCGAGGGCGACGTCGTGGACATCGACGCCGTCATCACCTGCTCCAGCGGCACCTACATCCGGGCGCTCGCCCGGGACCTCGGGAACGGGCTCGGGGTCGGGGGGCACCTCACCCGGCTGCGCCGTACCCGCGTCGGGCCGTACACGATCGAGTCGGCGCGGACGATCGATCAGCTGGCGGAGGAATGCGCGATCCTCCCCATGGCGGACGCGGTGGCGGCGGCCTTCCCGCGCCGGGACGTGACCGAGGAGGAGGCCCGCCTGGTCGCGCACGGGGGCCGCCTGCCCGCCGAGGGGCTCGGCTCCGGGCCCATCGGAGTCTTCGCCCCCGACGGCACGCTCCTCGCGCTCGTCGAGGAGCGGGGGCGGACGGCCCGGCCACTGGCCGTCTTCGTGCCGTGAGAAGTGGATCTGCGGGGGCTGGTTCCCGGGCAGGTGTCCGGGCATGGCAGTCTTGTCTACTGCCGGATGGCGCGTAAAGGAATCGAGGTCGAGGTGCAGGGCTGGCACGGACTGGACGACGTGCCCGAGAACTGGGGCAGGTCCGTCGTCACGATCGGTGTGTTCGACGGTGTGCATCGCGGTCACCAGCAGATGGTGGCCCGTGCGGTGGACATGGCCGCGAATCTCGGACTTCCCTCCGTCGCCGTCACCTTCGATCCCCATCCCGACGAGGTGGTCCGCCCCGGCAGCCACCCGCCACAGCTCTCCGACGCGCGCCGCCGCACCGACCTGCTGGCGTCGCTGGGCGTCGACGCTGTGTGCGTGCTGCCGTTCACGCTGGAGTTCTCCCGCATGTCGCCGGACGAGTTCGTGCAGACCGCGCTCGTCGACCGGTTGCACGCGGCGGGGGTCGTCGTGGGGGAGAACTTCCGCTTCGGCCACAAGGCCTCCGGCGATCTCGACACCCTGCGCACGCTGGGCGAGAAGTACGACTTCGTGGTGGAAGGTGTCCCCCTGGTGAGCGACGGCGAGACGATCTCGTCCACCCAGATCCGCGAGCGGCTCGCCTCGGGCGACGTCGAGGGCGCCGCCGCTGCGCTCGGCCGTCCGCACCGGGTGGAGGGTGTGGTCGTGCGGGGCCACCAGCGGGGGAGGGCGCTCGGCTTCCCGACCGCCAACGTCGAGTCGCCGCAGCACACGGCCATCCCGGCCGACGGCGTCTACGCCGGCTACCTGCAGTGCACCCAGTCGCCGTCGCGTTACGAGGGACAACTCTGGCCCGCAGCGATCTCGATCGGCACCAATCCCACCTTCGAGAACGTCACCCGGACCGTCGAGGCGTACGCGCTGGACCGGGATGATCTCGACCTGTACGGCTTGCACGTGGCCGTCGACTTCACGGCGCGGCTCCGCGACAACCTCAAGTTCGAGTCGATCGACGCGCTCATCGAGCAGATGCACGCCGACGTGGACGAGGCGCGGCGCCTGACCAGCGGCTGACCAGGGAGTGATCGGCATTCGGCCAGTCCTGGTTGCCGGGATGCGATGGTAGCCTTGCATGTCGGCCATCCATACGGGCATACCCGCCGCATGGCCGGACTGTCACGGCGACTGTAGGCACGCACGGTCGTTCGCGGGCTGGAACCATCGTCACGCGTGCCTCCCAGAGAAGGAGATGCAGTGTCGCTCGACACCGCCACCACGAAGGCCATCGTCGCCGAGTACGGCACCACCGAGGGTGACACCGGGTCCCCCGAGGTTCAGATCGCTCTGCTCAGCAAGCGCATCAGCGACCTGACGGAGCACCTGAAGACCCACAAGCACGACCACCACAGCCGTCGCGGGCTGCTCCTGCTGGTCGGCCGTCGCCGCCGGCTCCTGAAGTACCTTCAGGCCAAGGACATCACCCGCTACCGCTCGCTGATCGAGCGGCTCGGCCTTCGTCGATAGGGTGGAAAGGAGCGGCGATCCAACGCCGCTCCTTTCACATATCAGGTCAAAATAGGCCTACGGTTCGGCGAGTCGCCATGAGAGCGGCTGCGACACCGCGCAAACTTAATAGCCGAAAGGGAGGAGGGAGCCGAGCAGGCTCCTTCGACCCGACAGACAGTGCCCCGCGTCCGCAAGCAAACAACACGCGCGATCCGCGGCGTGAGAGGGCCGGTCCTCGGTAGTGGCCCCCGGTCATGCGGCGCAAGCCGCGGAGGGAACCGGGCGCTTCGATCGAAGACCGGCGCTGCACCTGACGGGGAGCCGGCAAAGGAAGGGGAAAGCCGGTCAGGCTGCCTCGACCGCAGCACACGGACGTGGGGAGACCGACCCGAGAAGGAGGTCCCCCGTGGAGGGTGTCCACAGCACGGAAGCCGTTATCGACAACGGCTCGTTCGGCACGCGTACGATCCGGTTCGAGACCGGCAGGCTCGCGCGCCAGGCGGCCGGAAGCGCCGTCGTCTACCTCGACGAGGAGACGATGGTCCTTTCCGCCACCACCGCGTCCAAGCATCCCAAGGAGAACTTGGACTTCTTCCCGCTCACCGTCGATGTCGAGGAGCGGATGTACGCCGCGGGCCGGATCCCCGGCTCGTTCTTCCGTCGCGAGGGCCGGCCGTCCGAGGACGCGATCCTCACCTGCCGCCTGATCGACCGCCCGCTGCGCCCGTCGTTCGTCAAGGGCCTGCGCAACGAGATCCAGGTCGTGGCGACCGTCATGTCGCTGCACCCTGAGCACCTGTACGACGTGGTCGCCATCAACGCGGCGAGCTTGTCGACCCAGCTCGCCGGGCTGCCGTTCTCCGGCCCGATCGGCGGCGTCCGCGTCGCGCTGATCAACGGCCAGTGGGTGGCGTTCCCGACGCACGCCGAACTGGAGGGCGCCACCTTCGACATGGTGGTCGCCGGCCGGGTCCTGCAGGACGGTGACGTCGCGATCATGATGGTCGAGGCCGAGTCCACCCGTGACACGCTCAAGCTGGTCGCCGAGGGCGCCGTCGCGCCCAACGAGGAGACCGTGGCCCAGGGCCTCGAGGCGGCCAAGCCGTTCATCAAGGTCCTGTGCGAGGCGCAGTCGAGGCTCGCGAAGGTCGCCGCCAAGGAGACCGCCGAGTACCCGATCTTCCTCGACTACCAGGACGACGTCCTGGAGGCGGTCACTGGCGCGGTGCGCAGCGAGCTCGCCGCCGCCCTGACCATCGCCGGCAAGCAGGAGCGCGAGACCGAGATCGACCGCGTCAAGGCGCTCGCGGCCGAGAAGCTGCTCGCGGACTTCGAGGGGCGTGAGAAGGAGGTCGGCGCCGCGTTCCGGTCGCTGACCAAGAAGCTCATGCGCGAGCGGGTCATCAGCGAGGGCGTCCGCATCGACGGACGTGGCACCAAGGACATCCGGCAGCTCAACGCCGAGGTCCACGTCGTGCCGCGCGTCCACGGTTCGGCCCTGTTCGAGCGCGGCGAGACCCAGATCCTGGGCATCACCACGCTCAACATGCTGCGCATGGAGCAGATGATCGACACGCTCAACCCCGAGCGGACCAAGCGGTACATGCACAACTACAACTTCCCGCCATACTCCACCGGTGAGACGGGCCGCGTCGGCTCGCCGAAGCGGCGCGAGATCGGGCACGGCGCGCTCGCCGAGCGGGCGCTGATCCCCGTGCTGCCGAGCCGCGAGGAGTTCCCGTACGCGATCCGCCAGGTGTCGGAGGCCCTCGGGTCCAACGGCTCGACCTCGATGGGCTCGGTCTGCGCCTCGACCATGGCCCTCCTCGACGCGGGTGTCCCGCTCAAGGAGATGGTCGCGGGCATCGCCATGGGCCTCATCGGCGAGGGCGACCAGTACGTGACGCTGACGGACATCCTCGGAGCCGAGGACGCCATGGGCGACATGGACTTCAAGGTCGCCGGCACCAAGGACGTCATCACCGCTCTGCAGCTCGACACCAAGCTCGACGGCATCCCGGCGTCGGTCCTGGCCGCGGCGCTCAAGCAGGCCAAGGCCGCCCGCCTGGCGATCCTCGACGTGATGCAGGAGGCCATCGACTCCCCGGCGGAGATGAACCCGACGGCGCCGCGCATCATCACGATCAAGGTCCCGGTCGACAAGATCGGCGAGGTCATCGGCCCCAAGGGCAAGATGATCAACCAGATCCAGGACGACACCGGCGCCGAGATCACCATCGAGGACGACGGCACGATCTACATCGGCGCGACCGACGGCCCGTCCGCGGAGGCGGCCAGGTCCCTGATCAACGGCATCGCGAACCCGCACATGCCCGAGGTCGGCGAGCGCTACCTGGGCACCGTCGTGAAGATCGCCGCCTTCGGCGCGTTCATCTCGCTGCTGCCCGGCAAGGACGGCCTGCTGCACGTCTCCCAGATCCGCAAGCTGCACGGCGGCAAGCGGATCGAGAACGTCGAGGACGTCATGAACGTCGGCGAGAAGATCCAGGTGGAGATCGCCGAGATCGACTCCCGCGGCAAGCTGTCGCTCGTGCCCGTCGAGGTCGTCGAGAAGGAGGCCGCGGAGAAGGCCGCCGGCGGCGACGAGGCGGCGGAGCCCGCCGAGGCGCCGCAGCAGCAGGAGGAGCGCACCGAGCGGCCGCGCCGGCGTACCCGTGGCGGACGGGACGACCGCAACTCGTGACGACCACCATCCTCTATCCCGGTAAGGACGGTGCGGGGGTCATCCGCCGCACCGTCCTTCCCGGTGGTCTCCGAGTGGTGACCGAGACCATGCCGACGGTGCGCAGTGTCGCCGTCGGCATGTGGGTCGGCATCGGCTCCCGTGACGAGGCCCCCGAGCACACGGGGGCCACCCACTTCCTCGAGCATCTGCTCTTCAAGGGCACGCCCACGAGGGACGCGATGGAGATCTCGGCGTCCATCGAGGGCATCGGCGGAGAGATCAACGCTTTCACCGCCAAGGAGTACACCTGCTACTACGCGCGGGTGCTCGACGAGGACCTTCCCCTGGCGATCGACGTCCTGGCCGACGTCGTCACCTCTTCCCTCATCACCCCTGAGGACGTGGAGTCCGAGCGCGGCGTGATCCTGGAGGAGATCGCGATGCACGACGACGACCCGTCCGACGTCGTGCACGAGCAGTTCTCCGCCGAGCTGTACGGCGACACGCCGATCGGGCGGCCCATCCTGGGCAACGACGACTCGATCAACGCGCTCACCCGCGACCGCATCCACGAGTACTACCAGAGGTACTACCTTCCCCCGACGACGGTCGTCTCGGTGGCGGGCAACGTGAACCACGAGCGTGTCGTGGAACTCGTCGCCACGGCGTACCAGCGCGCGGGCGCCCTGACGGGTCCCGCGACCCCCGCTCCTCCCCGTCTCGACGGTCCCGGTGTCGAGCAGCGATCCGGTGTCCGGGTCATCGACCGGCCCACCGAGCAGGCCAACCTGGTGCTGGGCACGACCGGTGTCTCCCGCGGCGACGACCGCAGGTTCGCCCTGGGCGTGCTGAACGCGGCGCTGGGCGGCGGAATGTCGTCCCGGCTGTTCCAGGAGATCCGTGAGAAGCGCGGCCTGGCCTACAGCGCCTACAGCTACACCTCGCAGTACGCGGACACGGGCCAGTTCGGCATCTACGTCGGCTGCCTCCCCTCGAAGATCGACGATGTTCTGAAGATCTGCCGGGACGAGGTGGCGCGGGTCGTCGCCGAGGGCATCACAACCGAGGAGATCGCCCGCGGCAAGGGCCAGATGCGCGGTGGGCTCGTCCTCGGCCTCGAGGACACCGGTTCCCGCATGTCACGGATCGGCAAGAGCGAGCTCGTCTACGAGCAGCTCATGTCCGTGGACGAGGTCCTGACCCGGATCGAGGGGGTCACGCCCGACGACATCAACGCTGTCGCGCAGGACATCCTCAACCGGCCGCTGACGCTCGCCGTCATCGGTCCGTACGCCGACAAGGACTTCAGCGCGGCGATCAGCTGAGAGCACACGAGGGGCCCGGATCGGGATGATCCGGGCCCCTCGCGCGTCCGCGGACAGCGCGTGAAGATCGGCGGCATCGCCGGGTATAGCCTTGGCCCGTGATTAAGGTGGGTGTTCTCGGCGCGCGTGGCCGTGTGGGTGTGGAAGTCTGCAAGGCCGTGGAAGCGGCCGACGACCTGGAGCTTGTGGCGGCCGTCGACAAGGACGATCCGCTCGACGCCCTGATCGGCGCCGAGGTGGTCGTCGACTTCACGCATCCCGACGTGGTCATGGACAATGTCGAGTGGTGCGTCACGCACGGCATCCATCCGGTGGTCGGGACCACGGGCTGGACCGCCGAGCGGCTGGACGCCGTACGCGCCCTGCTCGCGGCCAATCCGGGGACCAACGCCCTGATCGCCCCCAACTTCGGCATCGCGGCCGTGCTGATGATGCACTTCGCCCAGCAGGCCGCCAAGTACTTCGAGTCGGTCGAGATCGTCGAGCTCCACCACCCCAACAAGGCGGACGCCCCCTCGGGCACGGCACGCCGTACGGCGGAGCTGGTGGCGGAGGCCCGCAGGAAGGCGGGCATCGGTCCCTCGCCCGACGCCACGAGCTCGGAGCTGGACGGCGCGCGAGGCGCCGACGTGGACGGCGTGCACGTCCACGCCGTACGGCTGGCCGGTCTGATCGCCCATCAGGAGGTACTGCTCGGTGGTGACGGAGAGATCCTCACCATCCGGCACGACACCATGAACCGGTCCTCGTTCACGCCGGGCGTGCTTCTCGGTGTGCGCAGGGTGCGTGAGCTTCCCGGGCTGACGGTCGGCCTGGAGAACCTCCTCGACCTGTGAGCGTCACCCGCGGGTAGCCCCGGGCGGCGTGCTCAGAGGGCGAGGCCGAGGGTGAACAGGGCACCGAACGCGAGTTGCAGGCGGCCGGTCTGCTGCAGTGTCGCGATGAGCGCGGGACCGGTCGCTCCCGAGCGGACGGTCTGGATGGGCGCGACGGCGAACGGGAGCGCGAGCACGGCGATGGCGGCGAAGGGCCGGTCAGGGACGACGGCGAGCGCGATCGCGAAGGGCACGATCAGCGCGGCCGCGTAGAGCAGCCGGGTGCGGCCGTCGCCGAGGACGACGGCGAGCGTGCGCTTGCCCGACGGTCCGTCCGTCACGATGTCGCGCAGGTTGTTGACGACGAGGAGTGCGCAGGCGAGCAGCCCCACCGGGACGGCGGCGGCCAGGGCGAGCCAGGGCAGTCGCTCAAGCTGGACGTACGTCGTCCCGGCCACCGCGACGGGGCCGAAGAACACGAACACCGAGATCTCGCCCATGGCGCGGTAGCCGTACGGGCGGGATCCGCCGGTGTAGAACCACGCGGCCAGGATCGACAGGAGGCCCACCAGCAGGAGCCACCAGGCGCGGGTGGCCACCACGAGCACCAGGCCGGCGATAGCGGCGGCGAGGAAGCATCCCAGGGCCGCGGCGAGCACCTTCTTGGGCGTGGCCACGCCGGACCCGACGAGGCGCATCGGACCGACCCGCTCCTTGTCGGTGCCCCGGACGCCGTCGCTGTAGTCGTTGGCGTAGTTGACCCCGATCTGCAGCGCGAGCGCCACGAACAGGGCGAGGAGGGCCCGCCACCAGACGGCTCCGCCCTCGGCCACGGCGACACCGGTGCCGACGGCGACCGGGACGACCGCGGCGGGAAGAGTACGAGGGCGCGCTCCCGCGACCCATTGAGCTGGTGTGGCCACGTCTATACCTTTGCGAGATCACGTGAGGGTGGGAGCCTGTGCACGGTCACGAACCGTGGGCCGGCGAGATCGCCCGCGCGGCCGCGTGCCGGCCCCGGGCGGATGGGGCGTGCGCCGCCGGCCGCGCCACGCCCATGGCGACGGAGAGACCGGCGGGTAATCCTGATCATGCCTGAGGCAGGTCAGCTGATGTCGGTGCCGAGCCGGATCATCCTGATGGGACGGCCCATGTCGAGCACGCGCTCCGCGTCGTCCTCGCCCCAGCCCGCCGACTCGAGGAAGCCGAGCATCGGGTGGTTGTCGGCGAACACCCAGGTGACGACGGTGCTGTAGCCGTCCTCGCGCAGGTGGTCGACGGTGGCGTTGAGCAGGCGGCTCCCGTGGCCACGGCGGATGTGGTTGGGATCGACGAGCAGGGTCAGCAGCTCCGCGGTCGTGGAGGGGCGGAGGTCGGGGTCCTCGGCGGGGCCGTGCGAGGCGAGCCCCACGACCCGGTCGGACGCCCGGGACGCCGCGCTGGCGAGGATGCCGCCGGGCCCGAGGGCCGCGAAGGCGTCCGTGTCGGGGACCACGCGCTCGACCGCGACGAGGACGCGGTGACGCGGTGTGGGCGGCGAGAGGATCGCCTCGTCCCACTGGCGGCGCCACATCTTCTCCGCGGCGGGACCGGTCATCTGCTCCAGCGGGCCGGGAGGGAGGAAGTCGCGATAACCGCACTTCCACGCCCTGATCTGGGTGCTCGTTACCGCGTCGACGTCTTCCAGACGGGCAGATCTAACACCCATTCGGCCGGCTCCTCTCTGTGCATGTATCACCGTACTGGTCAGGAGACGCGGGACGAACCGTCCGCCTGGCGTCGTGCCCGATATGCCCGAGTTTTTGTGCGGTTTCCACAAACACGCATGGAACACCAGGACCGCGAGCGGTTCTTGGACGAGTCTATGAAGGCCCACTGACATGTGCTCTCCGCACACACCTTCAGTCGGGGCCACATCCCGTCGGCATGCGCGGCCGGGATCGAGGCCGCGATCCGGGCGAGTGCGCCGGACATCCCGGACACCCCAGAAATCCCGGAGCCGCCGGATGGCTCGGACACCGATGCCGTGGACGCCGCGGGTTCAAGCGCGGGCACCCCTCCGGACAGCGTCACGCGCAGCGGGAGCGCCGCCAGGGCCGCGTCGAGACCCTCCCCGATCTCGTACGGCGTCGCGTCGTGATTGTGACGCAACGCGTCACGGAGGCCCTCGCGCAGGCGGACGGCGAGGGCGAGGTCGCCGTCGACCGCGCGATCCCCCTCCTGGGTCAGGCCGCGCTCGCGCAGCCACACGGCCAGCTCGGCCGGTGAGGCGAGATCGTCGACGTCCGACTCGACATCGTAGGTGTTCACGAAGTCGCGGAGCAGTTCCGCGGGGCCTGTCATCTGCGTGATCCCCTCCTGTGACCACTGTATGGGAGTCGGAGGTTGCGTGATAACCGGCACCTTCACGGGCGTACGACCAGCGTCGTCATGGATGTCCGCGGCGCTCCTGCCATCCGGTCGGCGATCCCGTCTGCTCCCGGAACGCGGCACCGAGGCGGCGTATCCCCTCGTCGAGTTCGGCCAGGCCGGTCGCCGCGATGTGGGTGACCCTGAGGCGCGCTCCTGGCGGTTCCGACGGGTAGTAGATGCGGCCCGGGCTGACCGTCACCCCCCGGCGTTGTGCGGCCTCCACGACCGCCGCCTCGTCCGTCCCCTGGGGGAGCCGGAGCCAGGCGTGCAGGCCACCGCGCGGCCGGAGGTGGACCTCCGCCTCCGGCACGTGCCGGGCCAGGCCGGTGAGAAGCGCCTCCTGCCTGGCGGCGATCTCCTGCCGCACGGCGGCGAGGTGTCGTCGCCAGCCCGGCGAGGTGACGAACTCCAGCGCGGTCTCCTGGAGCGGGCGGGCCACGAAGAACGACTCCACCACCTGGCTCGCCCGGAGGCGGTGCGCCGCCGGGCCGTGGGCCACGACGCCCGCCACCCGCATGCTCGGCGCGGAGATCTTGCTCAGCGAGATGATGTGCACGACCGTGCCGTGCGTGTCCATCGACCCCAGGGAGGGCGGGGCGGGACCGTCTCCGAGATAGCGGGCGTAGTCGTCCTCGATCACGAACGCCCCCGCCGCCCGCGCGACCGCGAGCACCTGCTGCCTGCGCTCGGGGGTGAGAGTCGCGCCGGTGGGGTTGTGCAGGGTGGGCTGGCAGAGGAAGACCCGCGCCCCCGTGACGGCGAACGCCTCAGCCAGCAGGTCGGGCCGTACGCCGTCCTGGTCGATCGGTACGGCGGTCGGCCGCAACCCCGCGGCCTTGGCCGCCGCCAGCGCCCCCGGGTAGGTGGGGGTCTCGACCAGGACGGGCTCGCCCGGGGCGGCCAGCGATCGGAAGGCATGGGTGAGCCCGGCCTGGCCCCCGCTGACCACGAGGACGTCGTCCGGCGTCGCCGCGCCGCCCGCCTCGCTCGCGAACCATCGCCGCAGGCCGGCGATGCCGTTCAGCGGGGGCAGCGACCACGACTCCGGACGGCGTACGGCTCTCGCGGCGGCGGCCGACAGGGCCTTCATCGGGCGCAGGTCGGGCGTGAGATAGCCGCCGGTCAGCGGGATCACACCGTCGGCCGGCCGGGCGAGCAACCCGGCGACCGCGGAGTCGTCGACCACCCGATCTCCGAGTGCCACCGTCTGCCACGACAGGTCGGGCGCCTCGGCGGCGTACCCGCGCGCGGGGGCCACGAAGGCCCCGCTGCCCGGCCTGGTCACGATCCGGCCTTCGGCGGTCAGCTGCGCGATGGCACGGGACACCGTCACGGGGCTGACGCCGTGCCGCCGCATCAACTCGCGGCTCGACGGCAGCCGATCGCCCGGCCGGGACCGCTCTGCCTCGCCACGGAGGATCGCGGCCAGACGGACGATACTGCTATCGTCATTCATGAGAGATGACAATAGCGCTATCGAGTTGACGCCGGTAGCGGCGGGCCGGGGCGGCGCCGGGCGGCCTGGGGATAGGCGAGGCGCCACGGTCCGGCAGGTCACGCGGCACGCATGGCTGGGGACGGTGCTCGCCGGCTTGGGCGTCGTGTCGTTCTCCGGCTCGTTTCCCGGCACCGTCTTCGCGATGCGGGGGTTCGACCCGTACTTCGTCACCTTCTCGCGCGCCGGCATCGCGACCCTGGTCGCCCTCGTCTGCCTCGCCGCGGCCGGTGCCCCACTGCTCCCGCCCAGGAAACATCTGCGCGCGTACCTCGTGATCGCGGTGGGCGTGGTCTTCGGCTTTCCGCTGTTCAGCGCCCTGGCACTGCACGGCGGGGCGAGCACGGCCCATGCCGCGGTCCTCACCGGCCTGCTGCCCGCAGCGACGGCCGTCGGCGCCGTCCTCCGTGCGGGGGAGCGGCCGAGAGCGCTGTTCTGGATCGCCTGCGCGGCCGGGGCGTTGTCCATCACGGTCTTCGTCCTCACCCGGGGAAGCGGCCGTTTCGCGGGGGCCGACCTGCTCCTGCTGCTGGCGCTGGTGGGTGCCGCCGCGGGCTACACCGAGGGAGGCCGGCTGGCGAGGGAGACCCCGGGCTGGCGTGTCATCTCGTACTCCCTCGTCGTGGCGGCTCCGATCACCGTGCCGGTGACGGCCGTGCTGGCGGTCACCACCGATACGCGGCCGAGCGGCGTCTCGCTGGCCGGCCTGGCCTACGTGGGGCTGGTGTCGATGTTCCTCGGCTTCGTCCCCTGGTACGCCGGGCTGGCCATGGGCGGCATCGCCCGCGCGGGGCAGGTCCAGCTCGCGCAGCCGTTGCTGACGCTGCTCTGGGCCTGGCTGCTGATGGGCGAGCGGTTCGGCTGGGCCACGGTGGCGGCGGCGTTCGCCGTGCTGGTGTGCGTGGCGGTCACTCAGGTGAGCCGCGGAGCCGGGACGAGGCCTCCGGACAGCGCGTGAATCGTGTAACGGCGGGGCTCAGGTTGGGGCCGGCGCTGCCCACCCGGGGTTCTGAACAGCGTCCGGCGGTCTGACTGTCTGGTTGGCCCCGCGTGTCGGGGGCCCGTCGGGCAGGGCCCCGTGCGTCGGGACCCGTGTGTCTGGGTGCCGAGTGTCTGAGCCCCGTGTGTCCCGGGGCCCGTCTGGCTGGGGCCCGCGTTTCGGGGCCCGCGTTCTGAGTCGGCTGACGGGTTTCGCCTCCGAGGTCGTCCTTGAGTCACCGCGAGTTCCCTCGCGCGCGGACGCCCCCGGAGGCGGGCCCGCCGGAGACGGCTGTACCGCTCCGCCGTTCAGTGAAGCGCCGTTCAGCGCCGTTCAGTGAAGCGCCGGTGAGGCGCCGAGTGGGCCGCTCATCAGTGAGTGGGGCGCGCGGTCGGCGTGCTCGTGCGCGGGCGCGGAGACATGCTCGCCTGCTGCTGCTTCAGGAGCGCCAGGTGCTCCTTGATGATGGGCTTCGCCTGCTGCGCCACCCTCTTGACCGGTTCCGAGGAGCCGCTCGAAAGCTCCTTGTTGACGGCTGCCAGGGTCTGGCGGTGGGCGATCTGCTGCATGTGGACCCATGCGCGGTTGAAGTTGGTGCCGCTCAGCCCGCTCACCTGCTTGAGGCTGGACTGCTGCTGCTTGGTCGGTTCCCTGGGCAGTTGGACGCCGACCTCCTTGGCCACCTGCCGTACCTTCGTGTCGAGCTTCGTGTGATCCTTGATCAGCCTGGTGCCCAGTTGGCGCAGGGACGCTGTGGTCGCCTTCGATTCCGCCAGCCTTCCGGCTCGGATCTCCGCCAGATTGCCCTGATGGGCCTCGATCAGGAACGTACGGTCCTGCTCGCTCACACTGGGACTGGGACTGTGCGTGGGACTGTGCGTGGGGCTGTGAGTGGGGCTGGGACTGGGTTGCGCGACAGCGCCGGCGGCCCCCGCCACGAGGGCGGTGATCATGACGGCGAACAGTAGGACAATCCGTCTCACCATGAGATCCCCCCCGGACCTCTTGTCGGGACGATCACGGCACGGCAGGAATAGGCCGTCCCGCACATGGTGACTACCCTCAAACCGTCGGAAAACGTCGCGAATTTCCAGGAACGTGGCATACCCCCTCGTGGCGGTGCCCGAGATGACCGCGAGAGTCAGGGGATCCGGCCATCTGTTCGGGGGAGGGGACGGCTGAGTTCACCGTCATGGACGGGACCGCTAGTCCGCCGGCCATTTCTCCCGGGGCGAGACGTAGGTCCCTCGGTAGGCGACGGTGAATGTCCAACCCTGCATGCGCAACAACGCCACGGCCTGCCGGACGGTGGCCTTCGCCACGCCGTACTGGCGCATGAGCGACTTCTCGCTGGGGATCGGTTTGTTGGTCTGAAGCTCGCCCTTGCGGATGTGGGCGCTGATGTCGGCGGCTATCCGGTGATAGATGGGTGTGCGCTCGGCGGACCGGGGCGTTCCCGGTTGCCCGACGAATGTGCCCTCTCCTTGGACCGTGTGGACGAGGCCCAGTTCCCTGAGCTCGCGGGCCACGCGTCGTGCTGTCATCCGAGCGATGCCGTACTCGTCCTCCAGCTCCGCTTCGCTGGGAATCGCCTCGCCCGGCATCAGATCGCCGCGGTCGATCCGCAGCCGCACGATCTCGGCGATCTGTCTGTAGACCGGGATCGGTCCATCTCGATCAAGCACGTTCCGAGGGCAGACGTACCGGTACGACCAGTTGACTGGATTCGCTAACCCTTGGGCCAGTTCTCCTCCGGCGAGACGAAGCTGCCTCGCTGCGGGACGGTGTAGACCCACTTCTCCTCGCGAAGGAGTGCGACGGCCCTGCGCACCGTTTCGCGTGCCACGTCGTACTGCTGCAGGAGCGTGGTCTCGCTAGGTATCGGTCGGCGCGGGCGCAGCTCACCGCGGCGGATGCGTGCGATGACGTCGTCCGCTATCTGCCGGTACAGCGGCGTCCTGCGCTGCTCACGAGGCGCCTCGCCCGGTGGGCCCACGAACGTACCCTCGCCCTGGACGGTGTAGATGAGCCCTTCTTCTCGGAGCATGTGGAACGCCCGGCGCGCTGTCGTCCTGGCCACTCCGAACTGGCTCTGGATCGCGGCCTCGCTCGGGACCGCGTTCCCCGGTGCGAGCTCGCCGTGCAGGATCTGCCGCCTAATGATCTCGGCGATCTGCACATAGAGGTGGGTGTCGCCATCATGATCAAGCACGTCCGCAAGATAGGCGACCAGCTACGAGGGGTCTCGTCGAGCTATGCCTGTATGGGCCAATGGTTCCTTTACATTAGACAGAACGATACAACCAGACGTATCATCGTGCGATCAGGGGTTTTCCGGAGGGGGAAGCGGGATCCGGCGCCAGCGCGTGTCGGTGACGATCACGTGGTCGAGGAAGCGCAGGCCGACGGTCTCGGCCGCCTTGTGGAGGCGGGCGGTGACCTCGAGGTCGGCGTGGCTGGGCTCCAGCGAGCCGCTGGGGTGGTTGTGGGCGAGGCCGAAGGCGGCTCCGCCACAGACGAGGACGGTGGTGATGATGTCGCGAATGGGCGCGGGGGTGTGGTCGCTTCCCCCTTCGCTGGCCAGGGTCCGCCGCAGGACGTTGCCTCTGGCGTCGCAGACCAGCACGACCAGGCGTTCCTTCGCCTGGCCGTGCAGGAGTGGCGCCGCGGCGGCGGCCAGGTCACCCGAACAGGTGATGCGGGTGCGCTCCGGCTCGGCCTGCGCACGCCGTACGAGCTGGAAGGCGGCGGCGACGCGGGCCGCTTTGGCGGGGCCCACGCCGGGAACCGCAAGCAGGCGATGGGGCTCGGACCGGCCCAGCTCTCCCAGGTCGCCGCAGTGCGCGATCAGCCGTGAGGCCAGCTCGACGGCGTTGGCGCCCTTGCTGCCCGAGCCGAGCAGCAGCGCGAGCAACTCCCGGTCGGCGAGCGCGGTCGGACCCGAGGCGAGCAGGCGCTCGCGGGGCTGGTCGGTCGCCGGCAGATCCTTGACGCGCATCGCCACCTCCGGATGGGGAATCCGGATCGGTTCTACCAGCGGCCACCGACAGTCAGAGCTGGACCGGAATCCCGTAGACCAGGCGGAACCGGTCGCCGGGGATCACGATGTCGCTGGTCTCCACGGGACGGTCACCGGTCCAGTGGGTGCGCTCGACATGCATCACCTGGACCCCGGCCGGGAGTTCGAGCAGGTCGCTCTCGATCGGCTGCGGCACCCTGATGTGCACGCTCTCGGTGATCTCGGTGATCTTCGTCCCGGAGGCCGCCATCCGTTCCAGGACGCTCCTGCGCTCGGCGGTGCCTTCGTCGGGGCCGTGGCCCTGGCTGAACTCCACCAGCTCATAGGAGGTGGCGAGCTGTATGGGCCGGCCGTCGCCGCGGACCACGTGCCAGACCTTGGTCACCTGGCTGCCGTGGCCGAGTCTCAGCCGCTGGGCGATCTCCGGAGGAGCCTCCGAGAGCTCGCTCCGCCAGCTCCATGTGGGGCGATATCCGCCGCCCTGTACGTCCGACGGCAACGTCGCGAGCGTGTCGGGCAGGCGACTTCGATAGAGCGGAAGCAGTGTCGGTTTCTCGCGGACGCGGTGGCCGGAGCCGACACGTCCGACGATGAGCCCTTCGTGCGCGAGCACGCGCAACGCGTGCCGTGCCGCGGTCTCGCCGACGCTGTACTTCCGCGTGATCTGGTGCCGTGAGGGGATCGGTGCGCCCGGCGGCAGAGTGCCATCGACGATCTGGCGTCGGATGTCCTCAACTACGCGCAGGTAGACCGGGTCGGAATTGGCCATCATCCATCCCTGGGGGTGGGCCTTGATGCGGTCGCCCAATCTTGGCGTATCCGATGGACAACCCAGAGTAATGGCCCATGTCTGTGATTCCAACTTTGCGGATCAGATGGTGAAAGGTGCGCCGGCGATGGATTCGCCCCCTACGGCGGTACCGGAAAGTCCGATTCCCGGGCCGTACCACGGTGTTCACGTGGCTCCGTTGCAGAAGAAGCACGAAAAGATCAACTGGCTCGTGCCGGCCCAGCGCAGCGACCGGGTCCGCGTACGCAGGCATACCTGCGAGTGCAAGGCGACGATCTACGAGCTGTGCCACTCGGGCGGCCTGGTGTTCATCCGCCGGACCGTACGCGGGCCCGACGGGTCCAGGGTCCACGAGAGCGAGCGGCTCGTCACGGCGAGAATGGAGATCCTGTGGCTCAGGCTGCTCATCGGGGAGGTGCGGTGAGCTGGGAGAACGCCCGCCGGCCCCGAAGTTCGGAAAATTCTCGTCGGCTGTGTGTAACGCGCTCGTAAGATACGGCGATTCATCGGTAGAGGCCGCTGATCTGTGTACCCCCGAGCACATATCGGCGGCCTCTTTCCATCCCGTCCTCACCGGCCCCGGGCGGTGCCGTCCGTGTAACGGGGTGGCGAGGTCCACCGATTCGGTGGATCCAGGTAGCGTTCGGTCTATGGCATCGCCAACTGGAACCTCTGACGCCCCCTTCGGCCGCATGCTGACCGCCATGGTCACCCCGTTCACCCAGGATGGGGCGGTCGACTACGAGGGTGTCCAGCGTCTCGCCGCCTATCTGGTCGACGAGCAGCGCAACGACGGACTGGTCGTGAGCGGCACGACGGGAGAGTCCCCCACCACCACCGACGCTGAGAAGGATCGCATCCTCCGCGCGGTGATCGAGGCGGTGGGCGATCGGGCCACGGTGGTGGCCGGAGCGGGCAGCAATGACACCCACCACAGCGTGGAGCTGGCCCGGGCCGCGGAGCGTGCGGGGGCGCATGGCCTCCTGGTGGTGACTCCCTATTACAATAAACCGCCGCAAGAGGGCCTTTATCGTCATTTCACCGCTGTGGCTGACGCGACCGGCCTTCCGGCGATGCTTTACGACATTCCCGCCCGGACCGGGGTGCCGATCGAGACCGTGACCCTCATACGGCTGGCCCAGCATCCGCGGATCGTCGCGGTCAAGGACGCCAAGGGCGACCTCTTCGCGGGATCGCAGGTGATGGCGGCCACCGACCTGGCGTTCTACTCGGGTGACGACCTGGTGAACCTGGCGTGGCTGTCCGTCGGCGCGGCGGGGTTCGTCAGCGTGGTCGGCCACGTGGCCGGCGCGGACCTCGCCTCCATGATCGAGCGTTACCGGTCCGGAAACGTCGCCGGTGCCCTGGACGTGCACCGCCGCCTGCTCTCCGTGGTCGCGGGTGTCATGACGCGGACCCAGGGGGCGATCGCGACGAAGGCCGCGTTGAGGTTGATCGGCCAGGACGCCGGTCACGTACGACTGCCGCTCGTCGACGCGACGGATGAGCAGATCGCGATGCTGCGCGTGGACCTCGTCGCGGGCGGCCTGAAGCTTGCAGATAGCTAGTGACAATGGAGACGAATGAGCGAGCGCATCACCAGACATAACTGTCGCGATTCCCGGGGAACCCAGCCGACCGGCGGGGAGACCCGGTGAGCGGGGGAATGATCGGGAACCGCGGCGCGCGGATCGAGGAGTTCGCATGAGCCATCCGCATCCCGAGCTCGGGCCTCCGCCATCACTGCCCGCGGGCGGCCTGCGCATCGTCGCGCTGGGCGGACTGGGGGAGATCGGCCGCAACATGGCGGTCTTCGAGTTCGACGGCCGTCTGCTCGTGGTCGACTGCGGGGTGCTGTTCCCCGATCCCGAGCAGCCGGGCATCGACCTGATCCTGCCCGATTTCGACTACATCAGGGACCGCCTGGACGACATCGAGGCGGTCGTCCTGACCCATGCCCATGAGGACCACATCGGTGCGGTGCCGTACCTCCTGCGGGAGCGCAGGGACCTGCCGCTGGTCGGGTCGCGGCTGACCCTGGGCCTGATCGAGAGCAAGCTCTCCGAACACCGGATGCAGCCGGTCAAGGTCGAGGTCGTCGAGGGGGAGCGGCGCCGGTTCGGCCCGTTCGAGTGCGAGTTCTTCGCGGTCAACCACTCGATCCCGGACGCGCTGGCGGTCGCGATCAGGACGCCGGCCGGCATCGTGCTGCACACCGGCGACTTCAAGATGGACCAGCTGCCGATGGACGGGCGGCTGACCGACCTCGGCGGCTTCGCCCGGCTCGGAGCCGAGGGCGTCGACCTGCTGATGTCGGACTCCACCAACTCCGAGGTGCCCGGCTTCGTCACCAGCGAGCGGGACATCGCCCCGGTCATCGACGACGTCTTCCGCACCGCGGAGAAGCGCATCATCGTGGCGAGCTTCGCCTCGCACATCCACCGCGTACAGCAGATCATGGACGCGGCGGAGAAGCACGGGCGCAAGGTGGCGTTGATCGGCCGGTCCATGGTCCGCAACATGGGCGTGGCCCGCGAGCTCGGCTACCTCCGGGTGCCGGCCGGGCTCCTGGTCGACTCCCGGGAGATCGAGGAGCGGCCGCCGGAGGACGTGGTGCTGATCTGCACCGGCTCCCAGGGCGAGCCGATGGCCGCGCTGTCCCGGATGGCCAACCGCGACCACCCCATCCGGATCGCAGCCGGCGACACCGTGCTGCTGGCGTCCTCCCTGGTCCCCGGCAACGAGACCGCGGTCAACAAGGTCATCAACGGCCTCAGCCGCTGGGGTGCCAAGGTCGTGCACAAGGGCAACGCCCGCGTTCACGTCTCCGGCCACGCGGCGGCAGGTGAGCTGCTGTACGTGCTGAACCTCACCAAGCCGTCGAACTTCATGCCGGTGCACGGGGAGTGGCGGCACCTTCGGGCGCACGCGCAGCTCGCGCGGCTGACCGGTGTCCCGGACGAGAACATCGTCATCGCCGAGGACGGCGTGGTGGTCGACCTCGTCGACGGGCAGGCGCGGATCAGCGGCGCCGTCTCCTGTGGTTACGTGTTCGTCGACGGCACCTCGGTCGGCGACATCACGGACATCGCGCTCAAGGACCGGCGCATCCTCGGCGACGAGGGCTTCATCTCCGTCGTCGTGGTGGTCGACTCGACCACGGGCAAGCTGACCGGCGGCCCGGAGATCACCGCACGCGGTTCGGGCATCGACCCGGAGGCGCTCGACGGAGTGATCCCGCAGATCGAGATCGCCCTCCAGGAGGCGGCCGCGGACGGTGTGGCGGACGTGCAGCAGATCCGCCGCGCGGTCCGCCGTACGGTCGGCCGGTGGGTGAGCGACACCTACCGCCGCCGTCCGATGATCATCCCTGTGGTGGTCGAGGTATAGCGGCGAGGAGCACCGGGGAACCACGCGTTCCCCGGTGCTCCTCATGCCTTGTGCCCGCGGCGCGGGACCGCGTACGTTCGGTTCGATCATCTTCCTCCGGAGGAAAGGACCGGCGTGGCGGCCGACGCGGATCAGGTGAGGGTCGTCTACCGCAAATACGGCGGGTCGTTGCACTGGAACCATTCGGCGCGGCTGCTCGGTGACGACGAGTTCGGTGTCTGGGTGGGGTGTCCGGCCGGGACCAGCGGCAGCAGGGGTACGGAGCCGCCGGTCGTGTGGAAGCGGCCGTTCGTGATCCTCTTCCCCCGTGCCGCGTGGTGGACGGCCACGTTCAACCCCGACGATCACAAGGCGGAGATCTACTGCGACGTCACTACCGTGCCGGAGTGGCGCGACGGTGAGGTCACCATGGTCGATCTCGATCTCGACGTGCTGCGGATGCGCGACGGGCGCCTGCATCTCGACGATGAGGACGAGTTCGCCGAGCACCAGGTGCTGTACGGCTATCCCGCGGAGATCATCAGCCAGGCGGAGCGGTCGGCCGCCTGGCTGATGGACGCCGTGAACCGCAGGATCGAGCCCTTCGGCGGTGCCCACCACCGGTGGCTCTCCCTGGTCAGCTGATCTTCTCCGGGACGGGGCCGATCGCCGGCTCCTCCTGCTCGGGGATGACCTTCGGCACGCCGCGCAGCGCGTACAGGGCCACCAGCGCGAGGGCGAGCAGGATGCCCGCGCCGGTCAGCACGGTGGTGTGGACGCCCTCGACGAAGGCGCGCTCGGCCGCGGTCGTGACGGCTCCCGCGACGTCGCCGGGCAGCGTGGCCGCCACCTCGAACGCGCCCGCGAGCGTCTCGCGGATCCGGTCCTCCGCTCCGGGCGGAAGGTTCGCGGGGAGCCGCAGCCCGCTGCTGTAGACGCTGTTCAGCACGCTGCCCAGTACGGCGATGCCCAGGGCGCCGCCCATCTCGTGCGCGGTCTCGGAGATCGCGCCGGCCGCGCCCGCACGCTCCTTCGGGGCGGAGGCGAGCACCGTGTCGTTGGTGACGGCGAAGGTGAAGCCGATGCCGATGCCTTGGAGGATCATCGCGGCCAGGACATAGCGGTAGTCGAACTCGGTCCCGAGCCCGCGGAACATGGCGAACGAGACAGCGGTCATGGCGAGCCCCAGGGCGACGACCCTGGCCCGCCCCCAGCGGTGCACCAGCGTCCCGGCGAGCGCGCCTCCCACGCCTCCGGCGAGACCGCCCGGCATGCTCGCGAGCGCGGCGACCAGCGGTGACAGGCCCGCGACGAGCTGGAAGTACTGCGCGAACACCAGGGACATGGCGAGCATCGCGAACATCGCGATGAGCTCGGCGCCGACCGAGACCGAGAAGGCCCTGCGCCGGAACAGCCGTACATCGATGAGCGGTTCGGCGATCCGGGTCTGCCGCCGGATGAAAACGGCGAGGGCGACCACCCCGATCAGAGCCGCGGTGACGACGGGGACGTGGGCGACGCCGTTGTGCGCGGCCTCCTTGAGGGCGTAGACGAGCGCGAGCACGCTGACGACCGACAGCGGGACGCTGATGACGTCGAGGCGCCCCGGCCGGGGGTTGCGCGACTCCGGCAGCACCACGAGGCCCGCCACCAGGATCACCGCGACAACGGGCAGATTGATCAGGAAGACGGATCCCCACCAGAACCTCTCGAGCAGCGCGCCGCCCACGATGGGTCCGAGGGCGAAGCCGACGGCCGTGACGCTGCTCCAGATGCCGACCGCGGAGGTCCGTTCCTTGGGGTCGGTGAAGACGTTGCGGATGAGCGACAGCGTGGACGGCATGATCGTGGCGCCGGCGACGCCGAGCACCGCTCGGGCGGCGATGAGCAGCTCGGGGTTCGGAGCGTACGCCGTCACCAGGGAGGCCGCCCCGAACGTCACGGCACCGATGAGCAGCAGCCGTTTGCGCCCGATCCGGTCGCCGAGGTTGCCCATGCTGATCAGCAGCCCGGCCAGCGCGAAGCCGTAGATGTCCGTGATCCACAGCAGCTGGGTGGCCGACGGGTTCATGTCCGTGACCAGCTTGGGCACGGCGAGGTGCAGCACGGTGAGATCGATGGACAGCAGCAGTACGGCCAGGCACGCGATCGCCAGCGTGCCCCAGCGGCGTCCAGGGGTGATGTTCTCCATGTCCGGCAGATTCGCCGGGACCGCTGACGGAACGCCGACGAGACGCTGACGGCGGGCGCGGCACCCCGTCAGCGGGCCGTCACGGGCCCCTCACCGGCGTCCCGTGCCGGGGTGGCTCCTGCGGGGCCGCACACGGGCCCACAGGCCCAACCAGGGCCGTACGCGCCCGCTCTAGCGGCCGAGTGTCATGAGGTGCTCCTCCATGACGGTCAGCACCGGATGGGGAGAGGCGCCGATCGCGCGGATACCGCCGCGCGCCATCTCCTCGCCCCGCGCGCGGGCCGACTCGTACGCGGCGGTGCCGAGCATGGACCTGGCCGCGGTCATGACGCGGACGAGGTCGGGGTGCCCGGCCCGGTCGCAGCCGCGCAGTGCCGTGCCCGAGCCCAGAAGCAGCGCGGCCCGTTCCG
This sequence comes from Microtetraspora glauca, assembly GCF_040656155.1. Taxonomy (NCBI): domain Bacteria; kingdom Bacillati; phylum Actinomycetota; class Actinomycetes; order Streptosporangiales; family Streptosporangiaceae; genus Microtetraspora; species Microtetraspora glauca. Next base: position 277,879 of record NZ_JBFALK010000005.1, on the reverse strand, counting down.
CGTCACCGGAGAGGAGTGTCACCCCGGCGAGGCCCTCGGCGACGAGGGCCATGAGCGGCAGGTTGCGGATATCGTGCGCGACCGTCAGCGCCCGCCGGTGCCAGGCCAGCGCCATGTCGGCGTCGCCCTCCGCCTCGGAGATCCAGCCCAGCGCGACGTACACGCGCGCCCGGGTCTCCTCGACGGCGAACGCGTCCGTGGTGCAGCTCTCCAGCGCGAACTCACACCTGCGGGACGCCTCGGTCAGGTCGCCGCGCAGCCGGGCCAACTCGCCGAGCCCGAGGTGAGCCGCCGCGACGACCTCGGGAGCGCCCGCCCCGAGGGCCAGCTCGGCGGCGCGTTCGTAGTCGGCCAGGGCTCCGGCCTCGTCACCGTTCCGGCTCCGGCCCTCGGCCCGTCGGCACAGCATCTCGGCCACGTCGATGGTGGCCTCCAGCCGTTCCGCGAGATCGAGCGCCTCGTCGGTCAGCGCCGCCGATCGTGCCCAATCCCCTCGCCAGGTGGCCAGGTCCGCGAGCCCGGACAGGGTCGCCACCATTCCCCAGCGATCACCGATGGACCGGAAGGCGCCGAGCACCGAGGTCAGCTCCCGCTCCGCGTCGGCCGGGCGCCCGCGGAAGACATGGAGGTATCCCCGGCTGAACTGGCCCAGCGCGTGCATCCACGGATCCGGGGAGATTCGTTCGAGCCGGTACTGGAGCTCGTCGGTGGTGTCCCAGTCCGGCGGAGGCCCCACGATGACGGCGCGCAGCACGGTGACGAACGGCTGGCGGGGCGAGGTCTCCGCCTGGTCGACGAACCGGATGGCGCGCTCCAGCGACGGGCCGATCTCGGGGGCGTCGATGCCGGACGAGGCGGCGGTCAGCGCGCAGAGCGCGTGCTCCTCGTCGAGGCCGGGAGGGGGTTCCGGCCCGATCTTCCTGAGGAGGGTCACGCCCAACGCCGCTCCTTCGGCACGCAGGCCGCGTAGGAACCAGTACCCCGCCAGGGCGGAGAGGAGCCGCAGCGCGTCCTCCAGATCCTCTGCCTCCGTGGCCCGGTGGAGGGCGGCGTGGAGGTTGTCGTGTTCCTGGTCCAGCCGTCGGAGCCACTCAAGCTGCTCCGTGCGCCGCAGGTACGGATCGGCGGTCTCGGCCAGCTCGGTGAAATAGGCGATGTGCGCCCGGCGCAGCCGCTCCTCCTCGTCGGCCTCGCGGAGCCGCTCGGCGCAGAAGGCGCGGATCGTCTCCAGCATCCGGTAGCGGCCGCCCACGACCTCGACCAGCGACTTGTCCACGAGGGAGGCGAGAACGCCGTCGGTGTCCGGCAGGCCGCAGACCCGCTCGGCGGCCTCCAGGGTCGCCCCGCCCGCGAAGACCGTCAGCCGCCTGGCGAGCACCTGCTCGCTCCCGTCGAGCAGGTCCCAGCTCCACTGCACCACCGCGCGCAACGTGCGGTGCCGGGGCTGTGCCGTACGGCTGCCGCGGGACAGCAGTTCGAACCTGTCCCGCCGCGTCCCCTCCCCGACGGCGCCGAGCCGGGTGGCCACCTCCGCCGCGGTCAGGGAGCGCAGCCTGGCCGCGGCCAGCTCGATCGCCAGCGGCAGCCCGTCGAGCGTCTCGCAGATCCGCAGGGCGGCCTCCGCCTCGTCCGCCTCCATCAGGAAGTCCGGTCGTACGGCCACGGCGCGCTCCGCGAAGAGCCGCAGCGCGGGATAGCCGAGCGTCTCGGAGGTGGATGTGCCCGGCGGCGGCAGCGCGAGGGGCGGCACCGGGCAGAGCCGTTCCCCCGTGATGCCGAGTGCCTCCCGGCCGGTGGTGAGGACGCGCAGGCCGGGGCAGGAGCCGAGCAGGAGCGCGACGAGCCGTGCCGCGGCGTCGACGACGTGTTCGCAGTTGTCCAGGACGAGCAGCAGGGAACGGCCCGCGAGCGCCGCCGCCAGCCTGGCCGAAGGATCGGGCGCCTGCCTGCCGGGAGCGGCTGTGATCGACCCCGACTGGCGCAGCCCGAGCGCGCCGAGCACGGCCTGCGGCAGGTCCGCGCCGTCGCCGAGAGGGGCGAGCTCGACGAAGCAGACGTCGCCGTCCTGCCGTGCCGCCGCCTCCGCCGCGAGCCGGGTCTTGCCGGTGCCGCCGGGGCCCGTGAGCGTGACCAGCCGCGCCTCCGCGAGCAGCCTGCCCACCCGGTCCAGCTCCTCCGTACGGCCCACCAGTGCGGTGATCTGGGCGGGCAGGCCCAGCCGGGTCGGCGCGGGGGAGGCGTCCAGGGAGGGATCGGCCCGGAGCACGGCGACGTGGACGCCGACGAGCTCGGCCGACGGGTCGGCGCCGAGCTCGTCGGCGAGCCGCCGCCGCAGCTCCTCGTAGACGGCGAGGGCCTGCGCCTGCCGTCCCGACGCGTACAGCGCCCGCATGAACTGGCCGCACAGCCGTTCGCGCAGTGGATGCGCGGCCACCAGGTCCTGGAGCTCCGCGACCAGCTCGCGGTGGCCGCCGAGCGTGAGCCGGGCCTCCGCGTGGTCCTCGGCGGCGGTGAGGCGCATCTCGTCCAGCCGGACTGCCTGGGCCGCCGCGAACGGCGCGTCGCCGACATCGGCGAACGCGGGCCCGCGCCACAGGTCGAGTGCCGCGCGCAGCGTCGTGGCGGCGCGTGCCGGGTCACCGGACGCCAGGGCGCCCCGGCCCTCGGCCGCGAGCCGCTCGAACCGGTACGCGTCGACGTCCGCGGGATCGACCGCCAGCAGGTAGCCCGCGGGATGGCGCACCACCGGATCCCCGTCGGCCGACGGGGACCCGGAGAGCAGGCTGCGGAGCCGGGAGATCTGCGCCTGGAGGGCGTTGACCGCCCCCGCCGGCGGCGCGGTGCCGTAGAGGCCGTCGATCAGCCGCTCGGTGGTGACGACCCGGCCGGCGTCCAAAAGCAGCAGCGCGAGGAGGGCGCGCAGGCGCGGCCCGCCCACGGGAACCGCACGCCCGTCGCCCCGCCGTACCTCAGTGGGCCCCAGGATGCCGAACCGCATGGGATCGATTCTCGCCTACGGTCAGGCATTCCGGGAGCCGGGAGAAGCCGGGGTACGGATATGCGGGGCCCGGAGGAGCCGGGTACGGACAAGCCGGCGGCCCCGGAGGGTCACAGTTCCAGGACGCCGTCCACGTGGCGGGGCAGCCCCAGCGGGTTGCCGTCGCGCAATGCCTCGGGCAGCAGGGCCGCCGGGGTGTCCTGGTAGGCGACCGGCCGCAGGAAACGGAAGATCGCGGCCGTGCCGACCGAGGTGGTGGCCGGCTCGGTGGCCGACGGGTACGGCCCGCCGTGCTGCTGGGCCCATGTGACGGCGACGCCCGTGGGGTAGCCGTTGAAGATCAGCCGGCCGGCGCGGTCGCGCAGGACGGTCACCAGCCGCGCGGCCAGTTCCTCCTCGCCCGGCTCGCTGTGCAGGGTGGCGGTCAGGTTGCCGGGGACGGCGGCCAGCGTCGCCGCCAGCTCCTCCTCGTCCGCGTACGTCAGCACGACGGTCAGCGGGCCGAAGCACTCTTCGAGGAGCAGTTCCGCCGCGTTCTCGTCGGCGAGCAGCGCGGCGGGCGCGGTCAGCAGCCGCGCGGTCACCTGCCGGTCGTCGCCGGGCTTGCCGGTGGCGGCCACGGTCACGCCGGGCAGTGAGGCACGGGCGTCCGCCCCGGAGAGGAACCCGCCGCGGATGCCGTCGCCGAGAAGCACCTGCGGGCCCATCTCGGTGAAGTGACCGGCCATCGCCTCGACCAGCGCGCGGCCCGCTTCCGTGGCGGGGGCGAGGACGAGGCCCGGCTTGGTGCAGAACTGGCCCGACCCCTGCGTCGCGGACGCCGCGAGACCGGACGCGATGGCCGTGGTCCGCGCCTCGGCCGCGCCGGGGGTGATCACCAGCGGGTTGAGGCTGCCGAGCTCGCCGTAGAAGGGGATCGGCTCCGGCCGCGACTTCGCCACGTCATGCAGGTAGCGCCCGCCGGGCACCGATCCGGTGAAGCCGACGGCCTTCACGACGGGATGGCGGACCAGCGCGATCCCGGCGTCCTGGCCGTGGACGAGCTGGACGACGTCCTCGGGCAGGCCCGCCGCGCGCGCCCCGGCGCGCAGCGCGGCCAGGGCGATCTCCGAAGTCTCGGGGTGCAGCGGGTGGGCCTTGACCACGACCGGGCAGCCCGCCGCGAGCGCGCTCGCCGTGTCGCCGCCGCTGACGCTGAAGGCCAGCGGGAAGTTGCTGGCGGAGAAGACGGCGACCACGCCGATCGGCACGTTCATCCGGCGCAGGTCCGGCCGCGGCGGCGCCGCCGACGGGTCGGCCCGGTCGATCCGCACGTCAAGGTAGGAGCCCTCGCGCAACGCCTCGGCGAACAGCCGGAACTGCCCGGCGGCGCGGCCCACCTCGCCGGTGAGCCTGGGCACGCCGAGCGCGGTCTCCGCGTCGGCGGCGGCGATCAGCGCGTCGCCCGCGGCCTGGAGTTCGGCGGCCATCGCGTCGAGCAGTTCCGCCCGGCCGCGCGGGCCCGCCGCGTCCAGCTCACGCAGGGTCGCCTGGGCGGTACGGCAGGCCTGATCGACCTGCTCGGCGGTTGACTCGGCGAACTCGCCGCGGCGGTCGCCGGTGCGGGCGTCGACGCTCCAGACGGTCATCGGTGCTGCTCTCCAATCGCACGTTCTCGCGTGGTCCGGCGCAGGGCGGAGAGGCCGCCCGGGGTCGGCTGGCCACCATCCTGCCCCAGGTGGGGGACCGGACGGCACCGGGGCCATGGCGCCCACCGAGGAGGATCATGTCGGTGCGCGCCGCTACCGTCCCTTCATGCTCACCCTTATCACCGGCGCCGCCGGGCACATCGGCACCTGCCTCCACCAGGAGCTGCCCCGACTCGGCCACCGGCTGCGTCTCATGGACCGGGTCCGCGTCGAGGGCACCGGCATCGATCAGGTCGTCGGCGACATCACGGACCCGGGAGCGCTCGCCCGCGCGATGGAAGGCGTCCACGCCGTCGTGCACCTGGCGGGCGACCCCTCGACGTCGGCGTCCTTCGAGAGCGTGCTCGGCGCCAACATCGAGGGCACCTACCGGGTCTTCGAGGCGGCGCGCCTCGCGGGTGTGGAGCGGGTCGTCTTCGCCAGCAGCAACCACGCGGCCGGATTCACCCCCCGCCAGGAGTCGGCGCCCGCCGACACCCCCGTTCGCCCCGACTCGCTGTACGGGGTCTCCAAGGCGTACGGGGAGGCGCTCGGGCGGTATTACGCCGACAGGTACGGCATGCGGGTGGCGTGCCTGCGCATCGGCTCCTTCGAGCCGCGCCCGCCGGACGCCAGGGCGTTGTCCACCTGGCTCAGCCCCGGCGACATGGTGCGGCTGGCGCACGCCTGCCTGACGGCGCCTGACCTGACCTACGCCCTGGTGTGGGGCGTCTCGGCCAACACCCGTGGGTGGCTCGATCTGGAGCCGGGCCGCGCGCTTGGTTATCACCCGCGGGACGACGCCGAGGTCCACGCCGCCGGACTGCCCGTGCTCGACCCCGCCGATCCGGATCACGCCTGGCTCGGCGGTCGCACCGTGGAGAGCTGACGGGCTGGAGCTCCCTTCGGCGTGCCTCCGGGATATCGGTGAGTCTCGCGAGTACCTTCGGCATCATGGCCACCCGTACGTCCGGCAAGGGTTCAGGGAAGCGTCCCACGCCGCGGACCGGGTCCCGCCCGGCTCCCGCCAAGCGGACTCCGGCGGGATCCCGCAGCCGATCCGGGTCGGGTTCACGTCCGGCCCGCAATCGTCAGGTCGCGACCGGCCAGGATCCGGTCAGCTGGGTCTTCATGATGATCGGCAAGCTGGTCATCGGATTCTGGCTGCTGCTCGCCCACGGCATGGGCGGTGCCGTACGCGCTCTCGGACAGGGCGCACGCGATCTCGATCCGGCGCACCGCCGCGACGGCCTCGGCCTCTCCGTGCTCGCGGGCGCGATCGTGCTCGCGGCGATGACCTGGCGGGACACCAAGACCGGCGTCGCCGCGGTGGTCGACGCGGTGGTGCACGGCACCGTCGGCGCGCTGACCTGGTCGGTCCCGTTCCTGCTCGGTCTGCTCGCCTGGCGGTTCCTGCGCCATCCCGACCAGAACGCCGAGACGGGCCGGATGGGCATCGGATGGACGGCGCTCCTCGCCGGCATCCTCGGGATCGTCCACGTGGCCCACGGCACGCCGTACCCCTCCGGGGGTGTGAACGACGGCATGGACAAGGTCTCGGCGGCCGGGGGGATGCTGGGCTTCCTCGTCTCGGCCCCGCCGTCGAGCATCCTGCCGGCGTTCATCACGATCCCGCTGCTCCTGATGTTGTCCGGCTTCGGCGTCCTGGTCATCACGGCCACCCCGGTCCACCGCGTGCCCGAGCGCCTCGCCGAGATCAGGCACATGCTCTTCCAGCGGCCCGAGGACTCCCCGGCGAAGGGCACGAAGCCGCTGCCCCGGCCGAAGCGCACCCGAAAGAAGCCGGGCGCCGACGAGGAACGCGAGGTCGGCGACAACGTCAAGCCGTACGACACCCCCGTGCTCTCGGAGGAGGGCGGGCGGCGTGCCGACCACGCGCCGGAGATCGTCCCGGGGCTGGTCGACGACGAACCGGAGGCCGCGGCCGCTCCGGGCAAGGCACCCTCCCAGCCGCCGCTGCCCACCCCGGCGCCGCGCAAGGTCGAGCAACTCGTGCTCTCCCCGCAGGCCGGGCCGTACACGCTGCCGGACACGCAGATGCTCCGGGCGGGGTCGGCGCCCAAGCCGCAGACCAAGGCCAACACCATCGTGGTGAACGCGCTGAGCAGTGTCCTCGAGCAGTTCGCCATCGACGCCCAGGTGATCGGCTTCACGCGGGGGCCGACGGTCACCCGCTACGAGATCGAGCTGGGCCCCGCGGTCAAGGTCGAGAAGGTCACCGCGCTCACCAAGAACATCGCCTACGCCGTCAAGTCCGCGGATGTCAGGATCTTGTCCCCGATCCCCGGTAAATCGGCGATCGGGGTGGAGATCCCCAACACCGACAAGGACCTGGTGTCGCTCGGCGACGTGCTGCGCTCCCAGGTGGCCCAGGCGGACCACCACCCGATGATCGTGGGCCTCGGCAAGGACGTCGAGGGCCGGACCATAGTGGCGAACCTCGCGAAGATGCCGCACATCCTCATCGCGGGTGCCACCGGCGCGGGCAAGTCGACCTGCATCAACGGCCTGATCACCTCGATCCTGATGCGGTCGACCCCGGACGAGGTCCGGATGGTGCTCGTCGACCCCAAGCGGGTCGAGCTGAACACATACGAGGGCATCCCGCACCTCATCACGCCGATCATCACGAACCCGAAGAAGGCCGCCGAGGCCCTGGAGTGGGTCGTCGGCGAGATGGACCGGCGTTACGACGACCTCGCCGCCAGCGGCTTCCGGCACGTGGACGACTTCAACAAGGCCGTGCGCGCGGGCAAGCTCGTGCCGCCGCCCGGCAGCGAGCGGGTCTACCAGCCCTACCCCTACCTCCTGGTGATCGTCGACGAGCTCGCCGACCTGATGATGGTCGCCCCGCGCGATGTGGAGGACTCCATCGTCCGCATCACGCAGCTCGCCCGCGCCGCCGGCATCCACCTGGTCATCGCCACGCAGCGGCCGTCCGTGGACGTCGTCACCGGCCTCATCAAGGCCAACGTGCCGTCCCGCCTGGCGTTCGCCACGTCCTCGCTCGCGGACTCCCGGGTCATCCTCGACCAGCCGGGAGCGGAGAAGCTGGTCGGCCAGGGTGACGCGCTGTTCCTGCCGATGGGCGCCAGCAAGCCCATGCGCCTGCAGAACGCGTTCGTCTCCGAGAAGGAGATCGCCGACGTCGTCGGGCACTGCAAGACCCAGATGCAGGTCGAATACCGCGACGACGTGGCGGCTCCGGCGACGGCCAAGCGCGAGGTCGACGAGGAGATCGGCGACGACCTCGACCTGCTGGTCCAGGCGGCGGAGCTGATCGTCTCGACGCAGTTCGGCTCCACGTCGATGCTCCAGCGCAAGCTGAGGGTCGGCTTCGCGAAGGCCGGCCGGCTGATGGACCTGCTGGAGAGCCGCAACGTCGTCGGCCCGAGCGAGGGTTCCAAGGCCCGTGAGGTCATGGTCAAGCCGGACGACCTGCCCGGCCTGCTCGCCGATCTGCGCGGAGAGTAGCCGCGACACTACGGTGGGGGGTGCCCCTGCTTCGCCGTCTCGGATCGGCTACTGATTGAATGGGACCAACTACGCAACGTCGCTGACGGGTGATAGTTCCGGGCGTAGCCGTTTCGGGGGACGTGAGCTATGAGCATTGGCGAAGCTCTGGCGGAGGCACGGGAGCGGGCGGGCATGACGGTGAGTCAGCTCAGCCAGCGCACGCGCATACGCGAGACCATAATCGAGGCAATGGAGCGGGACGACTTCTCGCTCTGCGGAGGCGACTTCTACGTGCGCGGGCATCTGCGCGCGATCTCCAGGGCGGTCGGGCTCGATCCCGAGGTGATGGTCCGGCAGTACGACGAACTCCGCGGCGGGTCCGTCATGCCGGTACGCGCCGCGAGCGTCTTCAAGGCGGGACGCTCACTCGGGGGACGCGGGCGCAAGGCGCCCAACTGGACCATGGCGCTCGCGATCGCGCTGGTGGTCGCCGCGGTGTTCGGGATCGTCCGGCTGATCGGCGGTTCCGGCGACCCGGTGCGGGAGACGGCGGCCCACAGCGGGCGCGCGCCCGCGGCGGGACGGGCCTCCGAGCACGACGCCGCGAAGGCGAAGGGCGACATGGTCGTCCTCAAGGTCATCGGAAAGAGGTCGTCCTGGATCACCGTCAGGGACGGGGCGGGGCGCCAGCTCTTCCAGGGCACCGTGGCGCGAGGGGAGACCTCCACCTGGAAGGCTCGTGACCAGGTCAAAGTCGTCTTCGGCGACGCGGGCGCCGTCCGCCTCGAAGTCAACGGCAAGGACCTCGGCACGCCCGGCAAGAAGGGGGAGACGCTGCGGCGAACCTACGGGGCGGGAGTCCCGGGTCCCCGCTAGGGCCCGACTCCCGATACCGTAGTTTCATCATGTCTTCTCGCCGAACCGTATCGCTGGTCACCTTGGGTTGCGCGCGCAACGAGGTCGACTCGGAAGAGCTGGCCGCGCGTCTCGAAGCCGCCGGCTGGCAGATGGGCGATGACACGCCCGACGTCATCGTCGTCAACACCTGTGGCTTCATCGATTCGGCGAAGAAGGATTCGATCGACACGCTGCTGGCGGCCGCGGACTCCGGCGCCAAGGTCGTGGCCGCCGGATGCATGGCCGAGCGCTACGGCGACCAGCTCGCCGACGCGCTTCCCGAGGCCGCCGCGGTGATCTCCTTCGACGACTACGCCTCGATCGGGGAGCGGCTCGACGACGTGGTGGCCGGTCGTGCGCTGAAGCCGCACACGCCGCGCGACCGCCGGCTCCTGCTGCCGATCAGCCCTGTCGAGCGGCAGCAGGCGCGGGCCCAGATCCCGGGGCACGGCGGTGACCTGCCCGAGGGTCTGGCCCCCGCCAGCGGCCCGCGCACGCTGCGCAAGCGGCTGAGCGGCGGCCCGGTGGCCTCGCTGAAGCTCGCCTCCGGCTGCGACCGGCGGTGCAGCTTCTGCGCCATCCCCGCCTTTCGTGGCGCGTACGTCTCCAGGAGTCCCGAGGACCTGCTCGCGGAGGCCCGCTGGCTGGCCGAGCAGGGCGTCAGGGAGCTCGTGCTGGTCAGCGAGAACTCCACGTCGTACGGCAAGGACCTGGGCGACCTGAGGGCGCTGGAGGCGCTGCTGCCCAAGCTGGCCGCGACCGACGGCATCGAGCGGGTCCGGGTCAGCTACCTCCAGCCGGCCGAGCTGCGGCCCGGCCTCCTGGACGTGATCGCCTCGACCGAGGGCGTGGCGCCGTACTTCGACCTGTCGTTCCAGCACGCCAGCGGGCCGGTGCTGCGGCGGATGCGGCGGTTCGGCGATCCCCGGCGGTTCCTCGACCTGCTGGAGCAGATCCGCGAGCGCGCCCCCGAGGCGGGCGTGCGCTCCAACTTCATCGTCGGCTTCCCCGGCGAGACCCAGGAGCACTTCGACGAGCTGGTCGCCTTCCTCGAGGAGGCCAGGCTCGATGTGATCGGCGTCTTCGGCTACTCCGACGAGGAGGGCACCGAGGCGGCGTCCTTCGACGGCAAGCTCGACCAGGAGATCGTGGACGAGCGGGTCGCCGCGCTGTCCGAGCTGGCCGAGGAGCTCGTCGCCCAGCGGGCGGAGGAGCGCATCGGCACCGACCTCGAGGTCCTCATCGAGGAGGATCTGGGCGACGGCGGCTACGAGGGACGCGCCGCCCACCAGGGGCCTGAGGTCGACGGTTCGGTCACCGTCCAGGGCATCGGCCTGGTGCCCGGGCAGATCGTCCCGGCCGTCGCCGTCGATTCGGAGGGGGTTGACCTGATCGCCCGGATCAAGGCCGGTCCATGACCGAGCGCAGCGAGCCGCCGGTGACCGCGGCGAGCTCGCCGGAGATCGTTCCGGAGCCGCCGGCGTCCCGGACCGCCGAGCCGGCCGAGGCTCCCGCTCGCCTTGTCAGCACCTGGAACATCGCGAACGCGCTGACCATCGTCCGGCTGGCGATCGTCCCGGTCTTCACGGTGTTCCTCTTCATGGACGGCCAGGGCTGGAGGTACGGCGCCCTCGCGGTCTTCCTCATCGCCTCGCTCACCGACCAGCTCGACGGGTGGCTGGCCCGCAGGTACGGCTTGATCACCGATTTCGGGAAGATCGCCGACCCGATCGCCGACAAGGCCCTCATCGGGGCCGCGCTGGTGAGCCTGTCGATCCTCGGCGAGATCCCCTGGTGGGTCACCATCGTGATCATCGCCAGGGAGGCGGGGGTGACCCTGTTGCGGTTCTTGGTCATCCGGCACGGCGTGATTCCGGCCAGCTATGGCGGGAAGGTGAAGACCGTTCTGCAGATCGTGGCCATCGCGTTCTACATCCTGCCGCAGGCACCCGACCTGATCCGGTGGCTGCTGATGGGACTCGCGATCGCCGTCACGGTCGGCACGGGCGTCGACTACGTGGTCCGGGCGGTCCGGCTGCGCCAGGTGGCGAGGAGGTCGCGCGCCGAGTGAAGGGCTCCGCCGCAGCGCAGATCCTCTCGCTGCTGGTCCGGCAGGGGGCCACCGTCTCGGTGGCCGAGTCGCTGACGGGCGGCCTGATCGGGGCCGCGCTGACCGACCCGATGGGTGCCTCCGCCGCCTTCCGCGGCGGTGTGATCGCCTATGCGACCGAATTGAAGATCAAATTGCTCGGGGTTCCCGCCGACCTGCTGGAGCGGGAGGGCGCCGTGCATGCGGATGTCGCCGCCGCCATGGCCAAGGGGGTCCGCGACCTGGCGGAGGCCGACTACGGCCTGGCTGTCACGGGGGTGGCCGGCCCCGACACGCAGGACGGAAAGCCGGTCGGCACCGTCCACGCCGCCGTCTGCGGTCCGCGAGCCCGCGTCTGGCACCGGGATCTGATGTTGACCGGGTCCAGGGAGCACATCCGCGACGCCACGGCCAAGGAGGCCTTGGAGCTGCTGAGAGGTGTGCTAGAGGCAAATTTGGGGGAACAATCGGGGTGATTACCGCGTTACGTCACCAGCGAACATGCTCGCCACGGTCTGCCGCGGTGTCGCTCGATACGGGTACGGTGGAGCTGTGAGTGAGGTCCGTGAGCCATCGGCGAGGAGCAAGTCCGGAAAGCGGCCGGGGAAAGGGCCGAACGAACCAATGATGACGGCGAGGACTATGTACGAAGGGCGTTCGAAGAACGGGCGATACGAACCGACCACGCGGAGCGCCGTGAAGACGCCTGCGCTCGGGAGGGAGCGACAGATGGTCCTGCTGCGTCAGCTGCTCGGTGATGTGCTGCGGCGGCTGCGGGTGCGGCAGAACCGCACCCTGCGTGAGGTCTCCACCCTGGCGCGTGTCTCACTCGGCTACCTGTCCGAGGTTGAGCGCGGTCAGAAGGAGGCGTCCTCCGAGCTGCTCGCCTCGATTTGCGGCGCCCTCGGTGTTCCGCTGTCGCAGGTGCTGCGCGAGGTCTCCGACCAGTTCGCGCTCGCCGAGCTCCAGCATGCCCCGGTCCTTGCCGACGTGCCCGAGCACGAGCGGCTGCCGATTCCGGAGACCGTTCCCGGTGGCCTTCCCGGTCCCGAGTTCGACGGTTTTCCCGAGGTCAAGGACATGGTCGCCGCCTAGCCTCCCTGGCAGGCGCGACACCAATAGATCAATCGTTCATAGGGCTGCGGCCCGAGTTCCCCACCGCTGACCGGGTTCCCGCAACGCCGGCAGGGGCGGCGTGCCCTGCCGTACACAAAGAACGCCCGTCCTGGCCGAGAGTCGCCCGTGGTGACCGGAGCCGGAGCGTCCTTGCTCGCCTCCATGAGCCGGTGAGCGAGCGTCACCACGCCTTCCAGTTCGTCCGCCGACATGGATCCGACCACCCGCCACGGCGACAGACGCGCGAGAAACAGCGTCTCGGCCCTCCAGATCGTGCCGATCCCCGCCAGGTTCCGCTGGTCGAGCAGCGCCTCCCCGATGGTCGTCTCCGGCGCCTCGCGCAGATTCCGTATCGCCGCCGCCGCGTCCCAGTCGGGGCCGAGAAGGTCGGGCCCGAGATGGCCGACGACGCGGTCCTCCTGGTCGCCGCGCAGCAGATCGACGACGCCCAGCCTCGTCCCGATGGCCTGCCATCGCGCGTTGGCGAGGATCAGCCGTACGACGTCGCCGCGCGGTGCGGGCCGGTTCGCGGGGACGACCCGCCAGGAGCCGTCCATCCGCAGGTGCGTGTGGATCGTGAGATCGCCCTCCACGCGGGTGAGCAGGTGCTTGCCGCGGGAGACGGTTTCGAGGACGGCGCGGCCCCGCAGGTCGGCCGTGGCGTGCCGGGGCACCCGGAAGTCCGATCGGGTGAGCACCCGGCCGTCGAGCGCCTGGCGCAGCCGCTTGGCCGCCCGGTAGACCGCGTCGCCCTCGGGCATGTCAGACCGGCGTGTGCGAGTTCCACGCGGACGGGTCGGACGCGAGGTCGGTGACCCTCGACGGCAGCTCGCCCTTGGCGATCTGCTCCAGCGTGACCTCCTCGAGGATGGCCCGCTCGCTGGCGCGCAACGCGATCCACACCTGCTGCAGCGCCTCGGCCGCGCCCGTGTAGCCCACATGTTCGGGCCGCTCACCGCGGACGTTGGCCAGCGGCCCGTCCACGGCCCTGATCACGTCGGCGAGGGAGATCTGGTCGGCGGGCCGGGCCAGGACGTAGCCACCTTCCGGGCCGCGCTGACCGCGAACCAGTCCCGCGCGGCGCATCTGGAGCAAAATGTTCTCCAGGTATTTGGGGGGCATCTCTTGACCCTTGGCGAGCTCGCCCACGGTTGTGGGTCCCTCGCCCGCGGCGGCGAGCTCGGCGGCGGCACGGAGGGCGTAGTCGACACGGGCAGAAAGTCGCATGTAGTCGATTATCCCGCCTGGTTGGCAGTGGTTCGACGCCGCCTCACGTCATCCGCCGTCAGGTGAGGCGGAGCCGTACGACGATGGGGAGATGGTCGGAGAACGGGACCCGCGGCACCCGAGCCTCGACCGCACGCAAACCCGGCGTGAGCAGCACGTGGTCGATGCGTTTGACCGGATCGTCGGCTGGTGATGTGGGCGGGTTCCCGAGTGCGAGCAGCGGGTCGGTCAGCCCGGCCGCCGAAAGGACCCGCATCTCGGGGTCGTCCGGCGTGGTGTTGAGGTCTCCCGCGAGGAGCACCGGCCGCGTCGTCCCGTTCTGCCGGCCCAGGTTCCGTACGATCTCCGCCACCTCCGGGGCCTGGCCGGGCGGCGCCTGCAGGTGGCTGTTCACGATCCCGACCTCCTTGCCGCCGACCGTGAGCACGATCGCCTGGGCCTGGGCACCCGTCGGGTAGTCGTGCCGCCCCAGAGCGTGCGAGGTGATCTCCTTGACCGGAAGGTTCGTGAGCAGCGCGTCGCCCCACAGCGGGTCGGCCGCCGGGGCGAAGTAGTAGCGCATGCCGAGCCCCCCGGCGATCCGGGCCAGGTCGTCGTGCCCGCCGTTGAGGAGCCACCCCCGGTCCACCTCGCTGAGCAGTACGACGTCCGGGTGCTGGGCGCGGGCCCAGTCGGCGATCCGGTCGAGGTCGAGGGTGCCCTTGAGGCCGAATCCCATCCGGATGTTGTACGTGATCAAGGTGAACTCCGGCTGGGCCGCTTCGCGCTGGCCGGGGTCCGGGTGCCAGGTGAACAGCCCCGTGACCAGCCCCAGGATCAAGGCGGTCGGCAGCCACTTCCTGTACGGCCACACGGCGGGAACGAGGGGGCGACGCCAGGAGACCTTCGCGCTCGTACCCGCCACCAGCACGGCCACCGCGATCGGGATCACCATGTTGGGGAAGCCGAGGTTCGTGTCGTAGGCCGCGTAGTAGAGGAACGTGGCGACCAGGAACACCACCATGCCGCCGAGTACGGCGACGCCGCCGCGAGGAGGGCGGCCGGGGGGCGTGGCGGCGCACGCGGAGAAGCGCAGGCACGCGCCCAGGGCCAGGGGGGTGGCGAAGGAGAGCGGCGAGGACGGCTCGAGGGTCCAGGCCGACGTCGCGATCAGGAGGATCGCGGCCCACCAGCCCCATTGGGCGGTCCGTGCGATGACGACGCCCCAGCACAGGACGACGACGTGGAGCACCATGGCGACGACGCCGAACTCCGCCGAATGCTGCTCCGACATCCCGCCGGGGAAGGCGGTGACGCCCGAGGTCATGCCCGCGATCAAGAGCACGGGGCCGACGAGGAACCATACGGCGGCGGGGGCGAGGTCGTCCGACGGGGGCGAGAGCCGTACGAAGGCCAGGAAGGCGGCGCAGACGGCGACGACGGCGAGCCAGGGGAGCGGGCCGTCCCGCCAGACCAGGTCCATCCGGTCGAGCATCAGGTGCGCGACGGTGGAGATCGCCAGTCCGGCCGCCACGCCCACCGGGACCGCCTCCCGGGCGGCCGTGCGGGCGGTGCCGTACAGGAAGACCAGGCCGGCGCACACGCCGGTCGCGGAGACGTAGAGCTGGAGGTCGCCGCCGTCGGCCGCCTGCAGGCCGAGCCGGGCCGCGACGAGGACGACCGCGCCGCAGACCTGGATCGGGCGGGCTCCGGTGAGCCGCGCGACCGGCACGGAGGCGAAGGGAAGGACGAACCACAGGGCGGCGAACATCCCCATCTGTTCCGGCGGGGTGTCGCCGGCCCTGCCGTACAGGGTGATCAGCGAGGGCAGGAAGACGCGCAGCGTGTCGGTGAGCAGGAGGACGCCCAGGGCGATGGCGGCCGGAGTCCTGATCCCCGGGGGAATCCGCCGGACGGCGGGGATGCCGCGGTGTTCGGTGACCGGTGCCGCCATACGCTCTCCTCTGCCGAAGACATGAGTGATCCTCGTACTTCTCGGGTGGGAGGGCAATAGCGGGGAGTCTCGTGGTTCCGCCCGATGCGGGGGGATTGCCTGATCGCTAAGCTGGCAGGAAACTTTGCTGACCGGGCGCGGGCGCACCTTGTGATAGATCTTCGGGGGCGATCATGGAAAGTAGGACCGTGGAGCGGCGGCCCGGCGTCCCGAGACTGCTGCGGGAGATCAACGATCGGGCCGCGCTGGAACTGCTGCTCGCCTCGGGGCCGCTGACCCGGGGCCAGATCGGCGAGCTGACCGGATTGTCCAAGGTCACCGCCTCGCAGACCCTGGCCCGGCTCGAGGAACGCGGCCTCGTCGAGGTCGTCGGAGAGCAGGCGGGAAACAGGGGACCCAACGCCGCGCTGTACGGCGTGGTGCCGTCGTGCGGATACGTCGCGGGCCTGGACGTCGGCCCCGACCTGGTCACGGCGGCCATCGCCGACATCAACGGCAAGGTGGTCGCGCAGGTCACCGCGGAGCCGAGCGCCCACGATGACCCGGTCTCCGCCGTGCACAACGCCGTCGTGAAGGCGTGCAGATCGGCCAAGGTGGCGTTGTCGCGGCTGCGCGGCGTCGTGATCGGCACCCCCGGAGTGGTGGACCCGCGGACCGGCGACGTCCGGTTCTCGTTCGACCTGCCGCACTGGCACGAGGGCATCCACGAGGCGCTGGCCAGGGACCTGCGCCGTGAGGTCACCATCGAGAACGACGTCAACCTCGTCGCGGTCGCGGAACGTGCCAACGGCGCGGCCCGGGACGTCGAGGATTTCGTGCTCGTCTGGGTGGGCCGGGGCATCGGTCTCGCCGTCGTCCTGGGCGGCCGGTTGCACCGGGGCAGGTCCGGCAGCGCGGGCGAGATCGGCTATCTCCCGGTGCCGGGCGTTCCGCTGGCCGAGGCCGTGAAGGCGACGCCCGGGCGGCTGCCGTCACTCGCCGGCGGCCTGCAGTCGCTGGTCAGCGCCGAGGCGGTCACCGAGCTGGCGCGCGAGTACGGCTTCGTCGGCGGTGGCGCCGCCGAGTGCGTGACCGCCGCGGTGGAGGCGGGGGAGCGCGGCGCCCCCCTGCTGGACGAGATCGCCTCCCGCCTGGCCCTGGGGGTCGCGTCGGTGTGCGTGGTGCTCGACCCCGGCATGGTGGTCCTCGCGGGCGAGGTCGGGCGAGCCGGAGGGGCGGGCCTGACCACGCGGGTGGAGGAGGCCGTCGCGCGGATCTGCCTGATCCGCCCGCAGGTGGTCACCACCGCGGTCGAGGGCAACCCGGTGCTGCGCGGTGCGGTCCTGGCCGCGCTGGAGCAGGCCCGTGAGGAGATCTTCGCGTCCTAGAGGCCTGGCCGACGCATCGAGCCCGGACAACCCGAAGCCCGGACAACCCGAACGCGCCGATACGCGAACGCCCGGCCCGCGCTGGGTGAGCGTGGGCCGGGCGTACGGGAGGCGCCTGGTGAGCGCGGGCGGGCGTACGGGACGGTGTCTATGCCGTCAGCAGCTCCACTGCGGCCTGGGTGTTGGCCCGCGCGGCGCCGTACGTCGCGATGTAAGCCGCCGCCTCGGGTCGCCAGACGGGCAGCCCCATCTCGACCACCACCCCGTCGGGGCGGCCGGCCAGGAGGGCGGAGACGAGGTCGCGGCTCCGGGGGTATCGGTGCGCGTCCTTGAGCACGATGACCAGCGAGCGGCCTTCGGCCCTGCTGAGCAGCGTGGCGGGCTGGGCCTCGTCCGGCTTGATCCGGACGATCTCGGCCTCCGGTAGCCACGGCGCCACGCCCCACGGCACGTCGCCGACCGCGATCGTCGGCGGGGTGTCCACCTCGATCACGAACGGATCCACCAGGGGGGCCGCCGACCCGGAGAGGGTAACGGCGCGCCGGGCGGCGTCCAGGCCGATGACGTTGCTCTCCGCGGCCTCATCACGGGACACGGCGAACCACTCGCGCAGCAGCGCCACGCGATCGGCGGCCTCCTCAAGCCGGGCGAGCGGCAGCCGGCCGTCGCCCACCGCCCGGATGATCTCGTCCAGGATGCCGCGGATCTCCTCGTGGGTGGGCAGCGGCCCGAGACAGAGCAGGTCGGAGCCCGCCGCCAGGGACAGTACGGCGCCGCCGCCCAGACCGACGCTCTTGGTGATCGCGTGCATGTCGAGGGCGTCGGAGATCACCACGCCGTCGTAGCCCATCTCCTGGCGGAGCAGCGTGGTCAGCGCGGCGGGGGACAGCGTGGCGGGAGCCGTACCGGTGAGGTGGGGGACCGCCACGTGCGCCGTCATGATCGACTTGGTGCCGGCGTCGATGGCGGCCCGGAAGGGCGCCAGCTCGCGCTCCCAGAGGAGGTCGCGCGGGACGTCCACCCGGGGGATCTCCAGGTGGGAGTCCTGCCTCGTCGCCCCGTGCCCGGGGAAGTGCTTGACGCAGGCGGCGATCCCGAGCGACTGGAGCCCGCGCACGGCGGCCACCGTGTGCCGCGAGACCAGGTCGGTGGAGGAGCCGAAGGACCTGGTGCCGATCACCGGGTTGTCGTCCGCGGTGTTGACGTCGGCCACGGGTCCCATGTCGAGGTTCACGCCGGACCTGGCGAGGTCGGAGGCGATGGAGCGATAGACCCGCTCGGTCAGCTCGACGTCGTCCACGGCGCCCAGCGCGGCGTTGCCCGGGTACGGGCTGCCGGTGTGGTAGGCGATGCGGGTGACGTCACCGCCCTCCTCGTCGAGCGAGATCACCGGCCGGCCGGTGCCGCTCAGCCGGCCGGTGAGCCGGGCGAGCTGCTCGGGGCTCGCCACGTTGAATCCGAAGAGGGTGACACCGCCGAGGCCGTTCTCCAGTTCGTGGAGAACCCAGTCCGGGGCGGTCGTGCCGGGGAAGGCGACGAGCAGTGTGCCGGCCGCGAGACGGTAGAGCCCCCGGTTGCCGATGCTCGCGGAGTAGTCGGACATGACTGTCTTCGGCTCCAAGATGGTCGTGGTACGGCTCCCGCGTGTGCCGGAGCCGTACGAGATGGTGTGGATCGGCGCTGGTGGTTCAGCGCGGAGTGATGAGGGCGGGTTCAGCCCTTGACGGCGCCCGCGACGAGGCCGGAGACCATGCGCCGCTGCACCAGCAGGAAGAAGATGAGGACCGGAATGGTCATCAGGGTCGAGGCGGCCATGATGCCGCCCCAGTCCGTCGACCGCTGGCCGACGAAGAACTGCAGGGCCACCGGCATCGTGTACTTGCCCTGGTCGTTGATCAGCGTCAACGCGTAGGCGAACTCGTTCCAGGTGGTGATGAACGAGAAGATGCTGGTGGCGACCAGGCCGGGGGCCACCAGCGGGAACAGCACCCGCCAGAAGGTCGTGAACCGGCTGGCTCCGTCGATCCAGGACGCCTCCTCCAGCTCCTTGGGCACCGCGGCGACGAACGTGCGCAGCATCCAGACGGAGAACGGCAGCGTCAGTCCGACGTTGATCACGACCAGGCCGATGAGCTGGTCGTACATCCCGAGCCGCTTGACCATGGTGAACAGCGAGATCAGCAGCGCCTCGGCGGGCACCATCTGCACGATCAGCAGCAGGATCAGGAAGGAGGTGCGGAACCTGAACCTGAACCTGGCCACCGCCGTCGCGGCGAGCAGCGCGAACACCGCGCCGATGACCACGGTGACGACCGCCACGATCGCGCTGTTGAGCAGGTACTGCCAGATCGAGTGCCCCGCCACGCCCTTGGTGAACACCCGCGAGATGTGGTCCAGCGACGGCGGGCTCGGGATCGGGTTGAATCGGGTGGTGAAGATCTGGTCGTTCGGCTTGAACGCGGTGGCGACCATCCAGTAGACGGGGAAGACCGCGAACAGGAACACGACGATCCCGGCGCCGTTGAGGGCGACGCGTCCGAACTTCTTGCGGGTCAGGCCGTCGTTCATCGCACGTCCTCCGTCTTCACGATCTGCCGGACGTACACGAAGGTGATCACCAGCAGGATGCCGGTCAGCACGACCGCGATGGCGGCGCCGAGCCCCATCTTCGGCGGGCTGCTGAACGCCTCGGCGTAGCTCCAGAGGGAGAGGTTGAACGCCTCGCGGTTCACCGTGCCCCCGGCCAGCAGGTAGAGCTGGGTGAAGACCTTGAAGTCCCAGATGATGGACAGCACCATCAGCACCGAGAACACCGGCTTGAGCAGCGGGAATGTGATCTTGCGGAACGTGGTGAACGCGCGCGAGCCGTCCACCCGGGCCGCCTCGTACAGCTCCGAGGGGATGCTCTTCAGACCGGCGAGCACCGACACCGCGATGAACGGGAAGGACGCCCAGACCACGGCGACGATCAGCACGAAGTAGAGCGTCAGCGTGTCGTTGAACCAGGGCTCGCCGCTCCAGTCGGACCGGCCGAAGACCAGTTCGGACAGCCAGTCGGGAAGCAGGTTGAGCGCCCAGTTGACGACGCCCGCGTCCGAGTCGAACAGCCACTTCCAGACGATGGCCTGCGCGGTGGGCGGGGTGGCCCAGGCGGCCATGATGCCGACGATGACGAACGTGGACATCTTCTTGCCGAGCTTGTTGAGCAGGAGTCCGACGAGCGTGCCGACGAGGAGGGTCAGCGCGACGGTGACGGCCGCGAACGCGAAGGTGTTGCGCAGGGACGGCCAGAAGAGGTCGGACTCGAAGATGTGCGTGTAGTTGTCGAATCCGACGAACTCGGCGGGTCGCGGGTTGGTCGTCTTGATCTGCGCCAGTCCGACCTTGTGGAAGGACATGTCGATCATCTGGTACAGCGGGTAGAGC
This sequence comes from Microtetraspora glauca, assembly GCF_040656155.1. Taxonomy (NCBI): domain Bacteria; kingdom Bacillati; phylum Actinomycetota; class Actinomycetes; order Streptosporangiales; family Streptosporangiaceae; genus Microtetraspora; species Microtetraspora glauca. The sequence continues at coordinate 257,682 of NZ_JBFALK010000005.1, read as the reverse complement.
AGCAGCGCCGCGATGACCAGGAGACCGGGCAGGAGCAGAGCGTACGGAACGACCCAGTCGGGAAGCCCGCTGGATCGGCGTGGCGGCTGTCGCAGGCGCCGCGCCGGGGCGGAGGAGTCCCCTCCGCCCCGGGCCGCTGTCGACGTGTGAGTCGTCATGGCGTTACTGGTTGAGAATCGTCTCGAGCTCGGTGTTGGCCGCGGCCAGAGCCTCGTCGACGCTCTTCTTGCCGTCGATCACCGCGCGGGCCGCGTTCTGCAGGACGGCCTTGGTGTCGTTGGCCTCAGCCCAGTTCGGGCTGGCCGGGAAGCCCTTCGCGACCTTGAAGGTGTCGGTGAACGGCTTCTGCGCCGGGTCGTTGCCCATCTCGGCGAGCGCGTCCGGGAAGAGCGGGAGCAGGCCGCCCTCCTTGGCGTACCGGACACCGAACTCCTTGCCCGCGGCGAGCTTGAGGTACTCGGCGGCGAGCTCGGGGTTCTTGGCGTCCTTCCAGATGGCGATGTCGTTGCCGCCCTGGAAGGCCGGGGCCGGGCCGCTGCCGTCCTTCGCGGGGAGCGAGAAGAACGCCATCTTCGACTCGTCGACCTTGCCCTTGCTCTGTTCCTTGATCGCGGCGATGTCCCAGCCGCCGGTGACGTACATGCCGACCTTGCCCGCGGCGAAGCGCTGGGCGATGTCGACGGAGTTCTGGGTCAGCCGGCCCTTCCCGGAGACGCCGTCCTTGGCGACCAGGTCGGTGTAGAACTGGAAGCCCTCCTTGAAGGCGGGCTCGGTGAGCTTGCCCACCCACTTGCCGCCCTCGAAGGAGGCGAAGTCGCCGCCGGCAGACCAGACGAACGGCGAGAGCGACATGTTCGCGTCCGATCCGCCGTTGAAGGCGAAGCCGTCCACGTCCTTGCCCTGCTTCTCGACGATCTTCTTGGCCGCGGAGACGAGCTCGTCCCACGTCGTCGGCACGGACAGGCCGAGCTTGTCGAACCAGTCCTTGCGGTACAGCACGGCCCGGGTGCCACCGCCCCAGGGAGCCGCGTAGACCTTGCCGTCGATGGTCTCGTAGCTCCACAGGTTCTGCGGGATCTGCTGCAGGTCGGGGTCGCCCTTGACCAGGTCGGTGATGTCGGCGAGCGCCTCCTGCTGCACCCAGGCGGAGACCTGGTCGTTGCCGAACTCGGTGACGTCCGGTCCCTCGCCTCCGGCGAGCGCGGCGGTCCACTTCTTCTGGGCGTCCGGCCAGGGGATGTACTGGACCTTGGCCTCCGCGCCGGTGACCTCCTTGAACTTGGCGCCCAGGTCGGCCATGTACTTGTCGGACACCTCCGTGGGAGCGCCGAGGCGCCACACGGTCAGGGTCTGTCCGGCGTACTTCGGCCCGGTCGCCGCCGCGGTTTCGGCGGCGGACTGCTGTGCGGTGGGCTTCTCCTCGCTGCTTCCGCAAGCGGTGAGTCCCAGGGCCAAAGCTGCGGTCGCGGTGGTGGCGGCCGCGATCTTCACGATCTTCACGTTGGGTTTCTCCCTTCCCGGCTTCACGTCGGGGGTGGCGCTCGGTCGGCGCGCGTCCCGTGGCCTGATCGCTTGCCTCCGGGGCGGCTGTCGCTAAACTAACAAGAAACTTTATTAAAAAAAACATGCCGTTAGCGGATCGTGACGAGAGAGAGGAGGCGCGGCCGGTGTCTCTACGACCGGGCACCCCCCGGCTGCTGCGCCAGATGAACGACCGGGCCGCGCTCGAGCTGCTCGTCGCGCACGGCCCGCTCACCCGCGGCGAGCTGGGGGAACTGACGGGGCTCTCCAGGGTCACCTCCGGCCAGCTCCTGGCGCGGCTGGAGGAGCGCGGGCTGGTGACCACGGCCGGTGAGCGTCCGGGCGGGCGCGGCCCGAACGCCGCGCTCTACGCCGTCGACCCGACCAGCGCGTACGTGGCCGCTCTGGAGGTGTTGCCGGACAGCGTCACCGCCGCCGTGGCCGACATCGCCGGCGAGGTCGTGGCCGAGGTGACCGTCGATCCGACCGAGGCGGCCGACCCGGTGGGGATCGTCCGCAACGCGGTGCTCCGGGCGTGCGCGACGGCGAGCGTCGACATGTCCCGTCTGCGGTCGTTCGTGATCGGGACACGTGGCGTGGTGGATCCCGCGACCGGTGACGTGCGTTACTCGTTCGACCTGCCCGCCTGGCATGTCGGCGTGCTCGCGGGGCTGCGGGCCGGTCTCGGCGAGTCCGTGGTCATAGAGAACGACGTCAACCTCGTCGCCCTCGCCGAGCAGGCGTACGGCGTCGCCAAGGGGGTGGACGACTTCGTCATCCTCTGGACCGGTGTGGGCCAGGGTCTCGGCGTCATGTTGGGCGGGCGGCTGCACCGGGGCATCTCCGGGGGCGCGGGGGAGGTCGGCTGGCTGCCCGTACCGGGCGAACCGCTGCCGACGGACGTCACCGCGCCCCAGTCCGGCTCGTTCCAGCGCCTGGTCGGAACGGACGCGCTGGCCGGCGTCGCGGCCGGGCACGGCCTCGCCGCCGCGCCCGCCGCCGACCTCGTCCGTACGGCGGTCGCCACCGGCAATTCCGGTTTCCTGGAGGAGCTGGCCGGACGGCTCGCCGTGGGCGTGGCGGCGGTGGCGGTGGTGCTCGATCCCGGGCTCGTCGTCCTGAGCGGCGACATCGGGCGGGCCGGAGGGTGGGAGCTCGCGCGCCGGGTGGAGGAGGCGGTGGCCCGGGTCTGCCCGAGCCGTCCCAAGGTCGCGGTCAGCCAGGTCGAGGGCAATCCCGTACTGCGCGGCGCGCTGGTGGCGGCACTGGACCAAGCGAGAGAGCAGGTCTTCTCGTCCACGATCTGATCCGGAAGCCGGCGGGCCGGCGGGGGGAACGCGTGCATCTGATCCCGCAGCCGGTCGGCGGCAGGGGCGGGGGGAACGCGTGCATCTGATCCGGCAGCCGGTCGGCGGCAGGGGCGGGGAACGTGCGGATCCGGTCGTCGTCAGCCGGTCGGCGGACAGGCCGGGCGGGACGGGGAGATCGCGGGGCCACCTCAGGGGCGTCGGTGACGGGTCAGTCCGGGCGCTCCCAGCGAGCGGGTAGTTTTTGACCATGTCTGACATCGTCCTCATCTCCGATCCCCGCGTGACCTCCCTCCCCGTCGCGGAGTGCGGAGAGCCGCTCAGCGACGTCCGCGGCCGGCTCCGCGTGGACGGGCGGCTCGCCGACGACGCCGGGGCCTACGCCCACCTGCGGGAAGGCGTGCTGGCCCGGCTGGAGGACGCCCAGGCACTGCTTCCGGCCGGGTGCCACATCGTGGTCGTGGAGGGGTACCGCCCGCTCGCGTTGCAGCGGAAGTACTTCGAGGACTACAAGGATGAGCTTCGGGCGACATATCCCGAAATGTCGCCCGAGGAGCTGCACAGCGCCGCCAGCCGGTACGTCTCGCCGATCGAGGTCGCGCCCCACACCGCCGGAGCGGCCGTCGATCTCACGCTGTGCGACGACGACGGCGTCGAGCTCGACATGGGCACCGCGGTGAACGACAACCCGGAGGAGAGCGACGGCGCATGCTACACCGACGCGCCCGACATCAGCGCGGACGCCCGGCAGAACCGCAAGATCCTCTCGACCGCGCTGGAGACCGCCGGGCTGGTCAACTATCCCACCGAGTGGTGGCACTGGTCCTACGGCGACCGCTACTGGGCCATGACGACGGGCGCCGAGGCGGCCGTCTACGGGCCGGTCGACTTCTGAGCGACCCGCCACCTCAACTCCCGGCCGGTTCCGGCCGACACGAACCGGCCCGCGTGGACGGTGAGCACCGTGGCCCCGAACGCCTCGCCGAGGTCGGACCAGGGCGCCGGGCCGGCCACCGGTGGCCGGGTCCGGACGCGATGGTCCGCCCCGAGGGAGTAGAGGCGGCCGTTGCTCCCGCTCAGGCAGATCGCGCCGCCCGAGTCACCGGCGTCCCGCCAGACCGGCGCAGTCACGGCGGCCGCGGCGAGCTCGCCGAAGGACGCCGTCCACAGACGGCCGGCCGACGTGGCGGCGAAGAACGCGCCGTCACTCACCGCCAGCGCGACCGTGTCCCTCGGCGCCGGTCCCACGTCGATCCAGTCCGCTGGATCCGGGGTCGCCTCGCGGTAGCGGAGCACGCCGCCGGAGGTCACGCCGTACAGGCCGGTGCCGAGCCCGGCGGCGGCCTCACGGGGTGCGTCGAGGCAGCGTACCCCGCCCGCGGAACCGATCGGCGACCAGCGCAGGTTCTGCCCGCACAGCTCGCGGGTCAGGAGCGTGCCGTCGGCGCTCACCGCGTACAGCGCCGAGCGCCAGGCGGCGAGCGCGTGGATGTCGCCGGCCGGGCCGATGACCTCCCAGCCCGGACGGCAGGGCCGGGAGAGCCGGTCGAGGACGTTCCGCGTGATCCGGTCGACGACCGGGTCGTGCAGCGTGTTGCCCCAGTTGACCGTCGCCGCGTTGAAGACCGTGCCGCGGCCGAGGGAGAAGACGCCCATGGTGGCCCAGCCGCCCTGCCCGCAGGAGTCCCAGTGCCGCAGGTCGGCCGTCGCGAGCACGACGAACGACGGCGGGGTGCCATCCCGGCAGGTGGCCCGGGGCACGCCCATGATCTCGGTGAACTCGGCCGCGTCGGTCTCGTAGCCGAGCGCTCCCTGGCCGAACTTGTCGCCGTCGGTCAGCCCGGTGCCCTCGAAGACCCAGTGCCCGGCGAACCTCGCGGTGTACGACTCCTCCCGCATCAACGGCATGAAGGTGCCCCACGTACCGGCACCGTTGCGGAAACTCACGCCGGTCAGGGAGTTCTCCGGACGGGAGACCGGCGCGCTCGACCACTCGACGGTCGTCAGGCGCGGGTCCTCGACGGGATCGGTCACCGGGTCGCGATGGCAGACCATGGTCCGGCCCTCCATCCGGATCTGCCACCAGCAGGTGTTTCCGGAGAAGAACGCGATGTTCCCGCCGCGCCGGGCGAACTCCTCGCAGGCGTCGCGCATCTCGGCAGTCCAGTACTCGTCGTGCCCGTTGACCACCAGCAGCCGGTAGCCGGACAGCAGATCGAGGTCGAGGTCGAGGCCGGAGCAGTACTCGACGGCGTAGCCGGCCGGGCCGAACCAGCGGAGCATGCCGTCCTCCCAGCGCTCGGGGGGCGGCCCGCCGCCTGGCCGGTCGAACGACACGCGCGCGGCGCGGTCCGGCTGCTCGGTCCAGTACACACTCTCCCCGGGAACGCCCGCCCGGTTGTACGCCTGCCACGTGGCGAACGGGATCGACACGAGGATCGGTGACGTGGCCCCCGGCACGGCCTGCCGTACGACGAAGTAAACCTCGTCGTCCGGGGAGGCTCCCGAACCGGGAAGGTCGCCGGAGGCGCGGGACACGGGCACATCAGGCTCGGGAGGGCCGGCGACGAACCGGGCCCGGTAGAGCGAGCTGGGCCAGTCGGGCGGCACCTCCAGCCGCCAGGACGGCCCGCGTACGGAGGCCGCCAGCATGAGCCGGTCGTCGGTCGCGTCGTGGACGGCGACGCCGAGCTCGCCCGGGCCGTCCAGGCGGAACTCCAGTGCCTCCCCCTGCGCGCACGAGGTGGCGGTGGCGTAGGCGCGCACGCCTCCGGTCATCGCGGGCGCGGTCAACGCAGGGCCGCCTCGACGAGGAGCCTCTCCAGGCCGAGCAGGTAGCGCTCGATGTCCGCCTTCGAGAGCCAGCGGGTGTCGGCCGTGACCGAGACCCGCGTCGCGTCGCTCACATGGACGCAGAACCGGCAGTTGAGCTCGTCCTGGCTCAGCGGCCAGGTCAGGGATGTCTCCGACGGCGCTCTGCGGATGAGCTCGTCGTCGTGGTCGGTCGCCCGCTCGGTGAAGCGCATGTCATTGAAACAGCAGTACGGGTGGATCGGGACGCCGCGCTCCCGGCTCGTCTCCGCGACGATCCGTTCCCGGTCGCCGGGATCGTGGTAACCGCTCCGATAGGCCCGCAGCACGGCCGCGCGGGCCGCGGCGAGCAGGTCGGCGAACCCGGCCCCGGGCCGCGTGCGCACCGGGCCGCCCGATGAGCCGCCGGTTCCGAGGACGAACAGCCCCTCCTGCGACAGGGTGGTCACCGCGGTCCGGGTGTCCCGGCCGAACCGGTTGCTCACGATCGGCAGGACGGCGACGGTCTCGTGGCCGGTCACCTCGGCGACGAGCGCGCTCACCGCCGTGAGCAGCACGGTCGAGGTGCTGGTGCCGTGCCGTACGGCCAGGCGCTGGGCGGCCAGGTCGATCGCCGGGGAGGAGAGAGCGGCCCGCCGGACGGGGGGCCGCTCGGCGGCGCCGGACGGCAGGTCGAACATCGTGGCCGGGATCCGGCGGTACTCGCGTTCCCAGTGGGTGGCCGCGGCCGCCGCCTGTCTCCTGCCGGCCACGGACTCCTGCCATCGGGCCAGGTCGAGCGGCTGCGGCGGCGGATCGCCGGGCAACCCGCCGCGCAGGAGGAACAACCGCAGGTCACGGACCACCTGCTCCGCGCCTAGCCCGTCCGCGGCCATGTGGCAGAAGACGAGCACCACGTGGGTGACCTCGTCCTCATGGAGGGGGCCGCCGCCGGTCACGAGCCCGACCCGCAGCGGCCACTCGTCCGCGTAGTCGAAGGCGGTCGCGGACAGCTCCGCGAGGACGAGGTCGGGGTCCGCGCCCGCCGCGATCCGGACGGGGAGCACGCCCCGGTCGCGGAGGTCCTGGCACGCTCCCGGGCCGACGAGCGTGCGGAGCGCCTCGTGCCGCTCGACCAGCAGCCCGATCCCGCGCGACACGTACGCGACCGACGCGGGCCGCGCGCCCCTCGGCACTTCCAGCACCCGGCCGAAGTTGAAGTAGCGGTCGTCGGGCGCCGTCCGCCGGATGGCGTCCCAGATCGCCCGCTGGCCCCAGGTCAGCGGGGCCCTGCCGGAGCGCGTGCCCGCGAAGGAGATCATCGCGCCGCCGACACCCACGCGGCCAGCCCGTCGACGCTGTCGAGGAACGAGACGTCTCCGCCGAGGTCGATCTCCACGCCGTATTCCCGTTCGAGCGCGTCGATCAGGCGCATCTGGGCCAGGGAGGTGACGCCGAGGTAGGACAGCGGGACGGTCGCCTCCAGGGCCTCGGCCGTGGTGATCTCGCCGTCGCATGATTCCGACACCAGCTCCGCCAGTCGTTCCTTCAGCATTCGGTCCCTTTCCGCGCCGGGATCCCCGGTGCTTCTCATGCCGGCTTCCGAGATCGCCGTTCGAGTCCGACGAGATCGTCGGGGGTGGCGTCCGGGACCTCGTCGTCGAACCGGGCCAGGACGCGGACGCGGAGCGAGCCGAGCACGACGGCCGCGATGAACCCGCCGAACACCACGTACATCGTGCCGATGTCGCCGAGCAGTCGGGTGCCCAGCGGGGCGATCACGCCGACCCCGAGCGGGATCGTCGACCAGGCGACCATCTGGTTGAGCGCGAACACCCGGCCGTGGAACCGCTGCGGCACCTTCACCTGGATGATCGTCGTGTAGATGCCGTTGACCAGGGCCAGCCCGTACGACACCCCGAAGGCGCCCACGCCGATCAGGACCAGCGAGGTGTCGAGCCCCACGACCAGGCAGGACGCGGCGATGAGCGACGTGGCGAGCAGCATCCCGCGCATCCGCCCGCGTGCGGGACCGCCCCACACGGCCATCGTCAGACCGCCGGCCACCGCGCCCGCGCCCGCGACGAGCGCGATCGCACCCGCGTCCGCCAGGGTGCCGAAGGACAGCACCAGCGGCGAGTACATCATGAAGACCGGCGACAGGCCGAGCGACAGCAGAGCGAAGAAGATCACCATGGCGCGGAAGCTCCGGTCGCCCATCGACAGCCGGAACCCCTCCGCGATCTCCCGGCCGACGGCCTCCCTCCGGCGGTGCGCCATCGTCGCGGGGAAGGCCACGAGCACCAGGACGAGCAGCGTGAACACGTGTCCGACCACGTCGAGTACGAGGATGCCCTGGAGCCCCGCCGCCGACAGGAGGCCCACGGCGGCCAGCGGCGCGATGAACTGCGCGACGCCCAGGGTCGTCTGCGCGACGCCGTTCGCGTGCCCGAGGTAGCGCTTCGGCACGAGTTGCGGCACGGCCGAGGTGAACGCCAGCCGTTGGAAGGTCAGCGCGACGGACAGAGCGGTCAGCAGGCCGTACAGCGGCCAGGTGCCGAGGTGGCCGGCCCACAGGAGCAGCGCGGCCGTCGACTGGATCGCCAGCGCGGCCGCGTTACCTGTGATCATCACCGTGCGGCGGTTCGACCGGTCCACGATCGCGCCCGCGAGGGGGGCCGCCAGGATGCCCGGGATCACGGCCAGGATCTGGAGCACCGCGTACTGCGTCATGGATCCGGTCCTGAGGTACATCCACACCGGGATCGCGAACTCGGTCAGCGTGGAGCCGATCAGGCAGGCCATCTGGCCCAGGGCGACCGTCAGGAATCGGCGTACCGTCGGCTCGGGTCCGGCCACTTGACCGGGTCCTGCCGTGCGGCCGGGTCCTGCCGTGCGATCCGGTTCCCCCGTCTGACCGGGGTCCGCCGCGTGATCCGGTGCCGGCGGCTGACCGGGGTCCGCCGTCAGGGCGGCACCGCCGAGGACGGCCGGGAGCCGCCGATGGGTGCCGGTGACGACGGCCGCCAACTCGTTCGCTCGATATTTCAGGAAATAGTGGCCACCTTCCTCCAGGACGACCAGAGCGGTCGTGCCGGTCAGGAACCCCCACTCCCGATAGCGCTCCTCGTAGTAGTCGGTGGCCGGGTCGTACTCGCCGACGACCGAGATGATCGGCGCGGACAGCCGGTCGGCGCCCTCCTCGATCAGCCGGGTGAAATACTCCTCGGCCTCCCGGGCGTCATGCCGCATGTTGCGGATGACGAACGCCTTCTGGTCGTCGTCCAGCTCCGACAGATCGGCTCCGAGCGCGGTCAGCCAGTTGAGCTCCGCCCGGTCGCTGCGCAGCCGCTCCAGCCGGGTGAGTGCGGCCCACCGGCCCATCAGCCCCTTGACCGGACGGGCGAAGGGGAACACGCCGCCCATGTAGACGGCCTCCACCGCCCTTCCCCTGGCCTCCAGCCGCCGGGCGATCTCGACGGTCAGCGCGCCTCCGACTCCGCAGTGGCCGTACAGCACCAGCGGGCCGGTCACCTTCTCCGCGATCTCCTCGACGCACCGCTCCGCGACCTCCTCAAGCGGGCGCGGTTCCTCGGCCAGCCCGAGATCGTGTCCCGGGACGGCGACCGAGAACAGGGTCCACGTCTCCTCAAGCGCGTCGGCCAGCGGCTGGTAGACGACCGCGCTTCCCCCGCCGTACGGCACGCAGACCAGGGTGCACGTCACCTGCCCCGAACGCGGCGCGGTCAGCTCGTACAGCAGGCCGCGCGGGCCGGCGCCGCTCCTCGCCAGTTCGGCCAGCTCCCTGACCGTGGTCCGCTGGAAGAGGTCCATGAGGCCGATCGGATGGCCGCCGGGCGGCAACTCGCGGCGCAGACGGGCCACCACGCGGGTGGCCAGCAGCGAGTGACCGCCGAGGTCGAAGAAGTCGTCCAGCACGCCCACCTGGCGCAGGCCGAGCACATCGCACCACGCCGCGGCGATGATCTCCTCGACCTCGTCCGCCGGTGGCTCGAAGGGCACCTCCTGGTCCGGACGGTCGCCCTCCGGGTCGGGCAGCGCTGCCCGGTCGACCTTGCCGTGTCCCTTCAGCGGCAGTTCGTCCAGCCAGACATAGCGGGTCGGCACCATGTAGTCGGGCAGCCGGGTGCCGAGGTCCCGGCGCAGCTCAGCGACGCCGGGCCGACCCGCCCCGGTGGCCGCGTTGCCGGCCACGTTGTCAGCCACGTCGCCGGCCACCAGGTACGCGACCAGCTCGCCCCCTCGCGCGTCGGTCACGGCGTGGGCGACGCCCGGACACAGCCGCAGGGCCTCGTCCACCTCGCCGAGCTCGACCCGGTATCCGCGGATCTTGACCTGGAGGTCGCGGCGGCCGAGGAACTCGAGGGTGCCGTCCGGCAGCCATCGGGCCAGGTCGCCGGTGCGATAGATCCGGCCGTGCCGTTCGGACTCGACGAACGCGGCGGCGGTGAGGTCGGGCCTGCCGAGGTATCCGCGGGCCAGCCGGTCGCCGCCGACGCACAGTTCGCCCGGCACGCCGACCGGCACCGGCCGCAGGTGCGCGTCGAGGACGAGGATCCGTGCGTGGCCGAGCGGCCGCCCGATCGGCGTGATCGGCCCCGTGGGTTCGACGTCCGCTCCGACCTGGTAGGTGGTGACGCCGATGGTCGCCTCGGTGGGGCCGTAGTGGTTGACCACCTGGCAGGCGCCGAGCGCGGCCAGCCCGCGGGCCCATTCCCAGCTCGACCCCTCACCGCCCAGGATCAGCAGCCGCCTCGGGAGGAGCGCACGCACGTCCACGTCCGCCGCCAGCGCGCCGAGGTGTGAGGGCGTCATCTTGAGGTAGTCGATCCCCGGCATGGACGCCGCCAGTTCGGGCGCGGAGATGCGCGAGGGCAGCATGTGGAGCGTGCCCCCGGTCATCAGCGACAGGTAGAACACGGTCATGCCGAAGTCGAACGTGAGCGACTGGAGTAGGGCGAAGCTCCGGCCCTCGGCGACGCCGAACCTCTCGTGCACGTCCGCCAGGTAGTTCATGACCTGCCTGTGCTGTACGGACACGCCCTTGGGCCGCCCGGTCGATCCGGACGTGTAGATGACGTAGGCGAGGTCGTCGGGCGACGGAGGCGGCCACGGGGCGGCGGCGTCGGCTCCCCCGTCACCCGTGCTTCCTTCCTCCGTGCCCACCCGCCCTGTGGTCGCCTGCCCTGTGCCCAACTGCCCTGTGCCCGCACGCGGGATGCCCGGGTCGCCCGGGTCGATCACCGGTCCAGCGAAGTCCGGCCCCGGCGGAACGGCTGTTCCGCCGTCCAGGGAGCCATGGGCGCCCGGAGCGCCCCGGGCGCCGTCACCACCGGTCCTGGCGATCAGTACGGCCGCGCCTTCGAGCATGTGCCGCAGCCGCTCCCCGGGCTGCTCCGGATCGAGCGGCACGTACGCCCCGCCCGCCTTCAGCACGCCGAGGATGGCCACCGCCTGGTCGATCGACTGTTCCAGGCAGATGCCCACGGGAACGTCGGGCCCGACGCCGAGATCCCTGAGCCGTGCCGCCAGCCCTCCGGCGCGCGCGTCCAGCTCGGCGTAGGTCAACTCGGCGTCGCCGTACCGCACGGCCACGGTTCCGGGGGAGCGGCGAGCCGTGGCGGCGACCATCTCGGGAAGCGTCGGTGCGGGCGGTTCGGGAACGGTCGGGCACGCGCTCCAACCGGCGATGACCTTCCGCTCGTCGGGCGCGATCAGCTCCAGTTCGGAGATCCGCGTGTCCGGGTCGGTGACGACGGACCACAGGAGGGTCTCGAAGTTCGCGGCGAACCGTTCGACGGTCGCCCTGTGGAAGAGGTCGGCGCTGTAGACGAAGAATGCCTTGAGGACGTCCCCGGACGGGAGGATCTCCAGCGACAGGTCGAATTTCGCCTGCCGGAACCCCGGGTCGTACCGCTCGGCGGTGACCCCGGCGAGGACGGGGCCGTCGTTCGCCTCGCTACGCAGGCTGAACTGCGTCTGGAAGACCGGAGTCCGGCTCAGGTCGCGTTCGACGCCGAGCTCGGTGACCAGTCGGTCGAACGGCGTGCCCTGGTGGACCAGCGCCTCCACCACGGTCGAGCGGGTACGGCGGAGCACCTCCCTGAAGGAGGGATCGCCGGAGAGGTCGGTCCTGATGGCGAGCGTGTTGAGGAAGAAGCCGATCAGGTGCTCGGTGTCCTCGTCGTCCCTGGCGGCCACCGGGGAGCCCACGCAGAAATCGATCTGGCCCGAGTAGCGGGACAGCTCTGTCTGGAACGCGGCGAGCAGCAGCATGAACAGCGTGACCCGCTGGGCCCGTGCCAGCCGTGTGAGCCGGTCCGTCAGGGTGGCCGGCAGTGCGCGTGTGACGCAGCCGCCCCGCGAACTCCTCGTCCGGGGACGCGGCCGGTCGGTGGGCAGGGCGAGGACGGGCACCCCGGCCAGCCGTTCCTTCCAGTGGTCCAGCGAGCGGTCATGCTCCTGGGCATGGTCCCGGGCACGCTGGCGGATCGCGTGATCGGCGTACCGCATGGGCAGGTCGGGGACGCGGGGCGGCGTGCCGTTCAGGAAGGCCTCGTAATGGGCGGCCAGCTCGCGGAAAAGCACCCCGAGTGACCAGCCGTCGCCCGCGATGTGGTGCAGGACGACGACCAGGATGTGCTCGGTGCGGGGCCCGCCCTGCTCGTTCGCCGCGCTGTCGTCGGCGCCGTCGCCTCCGGTGAGCGTGATCAGACGGGCCCGGATCACCGGGCCGCGGGCGAGGTCGAACGGCCGGTTGGTCAGCTCGGCGACGAGTTCGGCGGCCCGGTCCTCGCGTGACGCGGCGACGCGTTCGAGCACGGGGACGGCGTCGTCGATCACTTGCACGGGCCTGCCGTCCACGGAGGGGTAGCGGGTCCGCAGCACCTCGTGCCGCCGTACGACCGCGCCGAGGGCGCGCTCCAGCGCGACGGCGTCGAGCGGTCCGCGAAGCCGCTCGGTGACGCAGATGTTGTAGGAGGCGTCGTCCGGGTTCAGCTCGTGCAGGAACCACAGCCGTTCCTGGCCGAGGGACAGCGGAATGTCAGAGATGGCAAGCATCCAGGCGTACGCCTCCCATAGATCGGATGACTGCAGCCCTAAATGGCCGGAGGAAGGTGCCGGCGAGTAATAATAGGAAAGTTTCTTTGCAGTTATCGTGTGGGGTCAAGTCTGGCATGCGGCGGCCGGGGCCACAAGCCTTGCGGCGAATGGAAACTCCGACGAGATAGGGCATTGGATAGGCGCTCCCACTTGTCGCACGTTGCCGCGTCGTGTCAGACTCTCCCCTCGGAGTAACTGGAAACAATCCTTCCAATAATAATTTCCGGTCGATGGGTGAGCTTCATTCATCCGATCTTTCGGAGGTTGTCCAGTGAGAACTGCGATCGAATTCCCGACGCTTCCCCGCCTGCTCGCGGCCAGGGCGGCGGCCGAACCCCACGCGGTCGCGATGATCGTTCACGGGGTCGGTGAGTTGACCTTCGAGGAGTGGGAGGTGCGGTCGAACGCCGTCGCCAACGCGTTGCTCTCCATGGGCGTGCGGAACGGCGAACGGATCGGACTGATCTTTCCTGGCGCGTGCTGGATCGACTATGCGATCGCATTCATCGGAGTGCTCAAGGCGGGCGCGGTGGCCGTACCTCTGCCGGACCGGACACCGGTCGCGGAGGTCGGACGGATCGCGGCGCACTGTTCGGCATCCATGATCATCAGGGATCTGGGCGATCTACCTGAGGGCGCGGCGGAGCCGCCCGACGCGCGAACCGGGCGTGACGCCCTCGCGCAGATCCTCTACACCTCGGGCACCACGGGGACGGCCAAGGGCGTCGCCGCCACACACGCCAACCTGGCCTTCGGCGCGCTCCTCCGGCCGCGCCGCCCGGCCCTGAGGATGTTCGCCCATTCGCGGCACCTGGTGCACGCCTTCCCGATCGGGACGAACGCGGGGCAGATGATGCTGGTCAACGCGCTCAACGCGCATCCGGCCGTGGTGACCCTGCCGCGCTTCACACCTGATCGCTTCGCGCGGCTCATCGCGGAACATCGTGCCGGGACGGTGTTCGTGGTCCCCGCGATGGCCATCGAGCTGCTGGGCCACCGGGGGAGCCACGACCTGTCCAGCGTGCTGCTGCTCGGCTCTGCCGCCGCGCCGCTGCCGGCGGCGGTCGCCACCGGGCTGGCCGGAATGTTCCCCAACGCGACGATCACGAACTACTACACCTCGACCGAGGCGGCGCCGGCCCAGACGATCATGATCGTCGATCCGGACCGGCCGGGTTCCGTCGGCAGGGCGGCCGCGGGCGGCGACGTCCGGATCACCTCGTCCCACGGTGACGCGCTACCTCCCGGAGAGACCGGTGAGGTGTGGATGCGCTCGCCCGCCGCGCCCCGCGCGTACTACAACGATTCCCCGGTCGCCTCCGACGTCTTCAAGGACGGCTGGATCCGGATGGGCGATCTCGGCTACATCGACGACGACGGCTACCTCTACCTGGTCGACAGGGAGAGCGACGTGATCAAGTCGGGCGCGTTCAAGGTCTCCACGCTCAAGGTCGAGGAGGCGCTTCACGCGCATCCCGCCGTGAGGGAGGCCGCCGTGTACGGCGTTCCCCACCCCGTCCTCGGTACGGCCGTCGCGGCGGCCGTCGTGGTGCGGGCTCCCGGGGAGCCACCGGACCGGGGAGGTTGGGGGCGCGGCCCGGCGGGCGGCGCCGAGAGCGGTGGCGCGGGCGGTGGCGCGGGCGGTGCCGAGAGCGGTACAGGGGAAATCGGCAGGGGCGGCGCCGAGGCCAATGAGGTGTCGTTGCCCGCGCTGCGGGCCTTCCTCGGCGACCGGCTGGCTCGGCACGAGATCCCCTCCGAGATCGTGACCCTGGAGGCGCTGCCCAGGAACCATGGCGGCAAGGTGGACAAACGGGCGTTGCGGGCGCGCTCATGAGCACCGCTCCGGCGCAGGCGTCGTTCGCCCAGGTCGGGATGTGGATCACCGAGCGCATGGGCCGGGCCGGTTCGGCGTATCGCATGCCGCTGCTGGTCACCTTCGACGGGCTCTTGGACGCCCCCAGGCTGGTCCGGGCGTGTGAGGCGCTGATCAGGCGTCATCCCGTCCTCTCGACCGCGATCGTGGAGCGCGACGGCGTTCCGGTGGAGGTGCCCGGAGCCCCTCCGAGCGTGGACGTGACCCTCGCGGGAGATGTCGACGACCTGGTCCGCGAGGAGATCCTGCGGCCGTTCGACATCGGGAGAGGGCCGCTGGCCCGGTTCCGGCTCGCCCGGGTCGGCCCCGCCCGGCACGTCCTGATCATCGTGGCGCACCACCTGGTCTTCGACGGCGAGTCCAAGGACATCCTGGTCCGCGATCTCGCCGCGCTCTACAACGGATCCCCGGTCACGCCACTCCAGGGGACGTACGCCGACCACGCGGCGGCCGAGCGCGAGCGGGTCGCGGGACTCCTCGGCGACGCGCGCGAGTTCTGGCGGAGCCGCTGGCGGGAACCCGCGGACGTGGTCCTGCGCGGCCTCTCTGCCCCGGCGGATCGGCCGGGACGGTCGCGAGGGGCGGAGGAGGGTGCGGTTCACGCCTTCCTCGGCGACCTGGGGCACGTCCCGGATGCGGGTGGCGCGCCCGGCGCGCCGGGATTTTCGCGTTTCGAGCTGTTCCTGGCGTCCGTGCACGCCCTGCTGTTCGCGTACGGCAACGCGGACCCGGTGTGCGCGGTCGACATGTCGACGCGGACGCCCGAGAGCCGCGATCACATCGGGCTTTTCGTCAACGAACTGCCGGTGGCGTCGACGCCGTCGCCGCGCCTGACCCTCGCCGAACTCGCCGCCTGGCTCCACACGGAACTGCGGCGGATGTACCGGTTCCGGCCGGTACCCCTCGCCCGGGCCGTCCGCGGTCTCCGGCCGCGTACGGCGATGGCGCCCGTCTCGGTGAGCTACCGCAGGCGGGGGTCCGCGCCCGAGTTCGCCGGGCTTCGGGCCACGGTCGAGTGGGCGCTCTTCAACCGCTCCGTCCGCAGCGTCCTGCACATCCAGGCGGTCGACGGCCCCGACGGTCTCGACGTGACGCTGCAGTACAACCCGCGCACCCTCTCGGGGGTCACCCAGATAGCGAAGGACCTCACAACGATCATGAAGAATCCGGACTCGGCGCTCGGGGACATCTTGTCGGGCGACGGCCATGCCGAACCGGCCGGCCTCGCCGACGAGATCAGAGTCATCTGGCAGGAAGTTCTCGGCATCGACGAGATCGGTGACGACGAGGACCTCTTCGACCTCGGCGGCCACTCGCTCACGATCACCCAGATCATCGCCCGGATGCGCAAGCGCCTGGGCATCGAGGTGCCGCTCGACGTCTTCTTCGACACGCCGACGATCGCGGGGGTGGTGGAGAGCGTCGAGCACCGGGAGAGCGCGTCCGCGAGTGCGTCCGAGGCGGCGCCCGTGCGCGCTTCCGAGACGGTGCCCGTGCGCGCTTCCGGTACGGCGCTCGCGCGCGCCGGGCTGGGGCCGGGCGACATGGACGGCGGCCGGTGACCGAGCCCTCCGCCGTACTCGCCCGCCCGCCGTTGCCGGACGACGGCGATCTCGACCTGCTGCTCCTGATCAGGCACTTCGAACTGGCCCTACTCGACCTGTTCGGCCAGGGGAGGATCAACGGCACCACGCACACCTGCCTCGGGCAGGAGTACGTGCCGGTCGCGCTCCGGCCGCTGCTCGGCGAGATGGATTTCCTCTTCAGCAACCACCGGGGGCACGGCCACTACCTCGCGCGGTTCGAGGACCCGGCCGGGCTGCTCGCCGAGATCCTGGGCAGGGAGGGAGCGGTCTGCCGCGGGGTCGGAGGCAGCCAGCACATCCTCCGTGACCGCTACATGTCCACGGGTGTGCAGGGGGAGAGCCTCCCGGTGGCCACCGGCGTGGCGCTGCACCTGAAGCACACCTCGCCCGGGGCCCTCGCCTGCGTGTACATCGGTGACGGGACGTGGGGGGAGGGCGCCGTCTACGAGGCGCTCAACATCGCCTCACTCTGGCGGCTGCCGTTGCTCGTGGTCGTCGAGAACAACGGGATCGCGCAGTCCACCCCGACCGCCCGCCAGATGGCCGGGACCATCCGCGCCCGCGCCCAGGCGTTCGGAGTGCGTCACCACGGCATCGACACCTCCGACATCGACCTGATCAGGGACGATCTCGCGCCGCTCCTGTCCGAGGTGCGGCTGGAGAACCGGCCGCTGGTCGTCGAGTTCGCGACCCACCGGCTCGGTCCGCACAGCAAGGGTGACGACACCCGTCCCCGCGAAGCCGTACGGGATGCCGAGGCCCACGACTGGCATCGCCGATACGCGGAAGCCGATCCCGGCCGGTTCACCCGCGCGGACGAGGCCCGGCGGGCCCATGTCGCGGCGATCGTCCAGGAGGTCGCCGCGCGTCCGCTGTCGAGGTGGGATCCATGCGCGTAGTGGAGAACCTCAACGCGGCCCTGCACGGTGTCCTGGAGGCCGACCCGACGGCGTACGTGATCGGCGAGGACATCCTCGACCCCTACGGGGGCGCATTCAAGGTCACGAAGGGGCTGTCCAGCCGGTTTCCGGGCCGCGTGCTCGGTACGCCGATCAGCGAGGCCGGCATCACCGGCCTGGCCGCCGGGCTCGCCCTCTGCGGGGACACGGCCATCGTCGAGATCATGTTCGGCGACTTCGTGGCGCTCGCCTTCGACCAGATCGTCAACTTCGCCGCCAAATCCGGCTCGATGTACGGCTCCCGCGTCCCGATGAGGATGATCGTGCGGTGTCCCACCGGAGGCGGCCGGGGGTACGGGCCGACCCACAGCCAGAGCATGCAGAAGCACTTCATCGGCGTGCCGGGGTTGTCGGTCTACGAGATGTCACCGCTCCACGACAACCGCGCGGTCATGAACGCCATGCTGGCCTCGGGCGAGCCGTCCGTGTTCTTCGAGGACAAGGTGCTCTACACCCGGACGATGTACGACGTCTGCGAACCGTTCCGGTACGACATGGTCACGGCGGGGACCGCGGGAGTCGATGTCGCGCGGGTCTTCCTCGACGATCCGGAGGCGGCTGACTGCGTCATCATCGCGCCCGGCGGCATGGTGGACCGGGTGACCCGTGCCATGCGCGCCCTGCTGCTGGAACGCGAGGTGACCTGCTGCCTGTACGTGCCCTCGCGGCTGTATCCCTTCGACCTCTTCGACTCCTCCGACCCGGCCGGCTCCCTCGACGCGCTCCGTGGTTCCGGCGGCTCAGGTGGCTCAGGTGGGGGCCCTGGGTTCGCTGAGGCCGGTGGGTCCCACCGGCCGGGTCCGCCTGGTTCCGCTGGTTCTCCGGCGACTTCCGGCACAGAGCCGCTCCTGTCCGGGCTGCGGCGGGCGAGAGCCGTACTGGTCGTGGAGGACGGGACCGCGGGCGGCACATGGGGGAGCGAGGTCGCGCACCGGATCCACCGGCTGATGTGGCGGGATCTCCGGGGGCCGGTGCGGCAGGTCAGCTCCGCCGACAGCGTGATCCCCGCCGCCGCCCATCTGGAGAGCCGCGTGCTCGTGCGTGAGTCCACTATCTACGACGCGGTGCTGGAGGCGCTTCGTGACTGATATCCGGGTGCCGAAGCTCAACAGCAACGACACCGCGTACGTCCTCGTCGAGTGGCTCGTCGAGGACGGGCAGCGGGTCGAGGCGGGCGATCCCATCGTGCTCCTGGAGACGTCCAAGGCCACGGAGGAACTCGTCGCCGAGGAAGACGGCTTCGTGTGGCGGGAACTCCCGGTGAACGCCGACTGCCCGCCCGGCGCCGTGATCGCCCGTATCACCACCGGAGGAGAGCGGCCGTCACCCACGCCGCCGGGTACGGCCGACCGCGGCTCCGCGCCCGGTGCGGGTGCCGTGTCCAAGGTGAGTTCCACGTCTGGGACGGATTCGGCCTCCGGGGCGGGTTCCGCCTCCCGGACGGGGGAGACTGCGACAGGGGCGGCCGGGACGGGGGCGCCCGGGATGGCGGCGGCTGGGACGGGGGCGGTGTCCGGTGGGGGGCCGTCCCATGAACCACTGATCACCGTGCCCGCACAGGAGTTGATCGGCGAACTCGGCATCGATCCGGAGGAGGTGCGCGCTCTCGGCGTTCCGGTCGTCCGCACCGCGGACGTCGAACGGCTGGTGGCCGATCGCGTGACACCTCCCGATCCCGCCTCCGGCGGGGCGCCTCCCGATCCCGCCTCCGGCGTGGCGGGCGTGCCGTACGCGCTCTCGCGTGTGCAGCGGGCGGTGGCGAGGGCGGTGCGCTCATCACACGAGACCATCCCGGCGGCGTACACGGTGATGAAGATCGACGTCGGGGCGGGGCTGGAGATGGCCGCCCAGCTGACCAGGGAGATCAGGCGGCCCGTCGGCCTGCCCGAACTCGTGACCTGCGCGGTGGCCCGGCTCCACGCGACGTTCCCGCTGTTCTACGCCACGATCGTCGATGAGAACTCGGCCATGACGGCGGAAGCCCCGCATATCGGCGTCACGATCGACACCGGTGCGGGACTCTACGTGCCCGTCATCCACGACGCCGCCGGGCGATCGGTGCGGGATGTCGCGAATCGCCTGATGGAGTACCGCCTGGCCGCGGTCACAGGGGACTTCCGCGAGAACGACCTGACCGGGGCCAACATCGTCGTGACCCTGCACCACGACGGGGATGTCACGCTCGCGATCCCACTGATCTTCCCGGGGCACGTGTGCGCGCTCGCGGTGACGGCGCCCCAGGCCGTGCTCCGGCTCGAAGCGGGTGAGGTGGTCAGCAGGACCGTCGCCGATATCGGCCTGGCCTATGACCACCGGCTGATCAACGGCAGGGACGCCGCGCTGTTCCTCCGCGCGCTCAAGGCCCTGCTGGAGGCGCCGGAGGAGGTCGTCCGACGGTCACCGTGAGGACCGGGCCGCTGCCTGGGCAGTCATGTGCCTGGGCAGGTATGTGCCTAGACAGGTATGTGCCTAGGCAGGTATGTGTCTGGGCAGCCATGTGCCTGGGCTGCCATGTCCGAAAGGGCACCCGCGCCGCTCAGGCGCGGATGCGCAGGCCCTTCGGCGTCGGATGGAAGCCGGCCGCCTCCAGGGCCGCGGCGAGCGGTGAATCCGTGATCGCGGTCCCGTCCGCCCGCTCGACGGTGAGCTTCCCCAGCGCCCCCTCCCGCACCGCCAGGGCCAGCGCGTCGACCGCCGGCTGGAGATCGTCCCCGGTGCCGTCGGCGCCGCCGTCTCCGGCGCCGAAGGAGAGCAGCGTCCTGCCGCCGCGCTCCACGTAGAGCACGAGCCGGCCCTCGACCAGGACCACCAGCGCGCCCGCCTTGCGTCCCGGCTTGTGGGTGACCTCACCGGTCCGGTCGGGCCAGGGCAGGGCCGCGCCGTACGGGTTGGCGGGATCGGCGGCGGCAAGTACGACCACGCGCCGCGGCGCGCGCGGCGCCGGGGTGGTCCACAGGTCATCGAGCGCGGGCGGCCCGGCCGGTGCGGGAGACGCCGTCGGGGACATGGCCCGCATCCGGTCGACGGCTCCGGGCAACGCGAACTGAGCGCCGCCGAGCCCCTCCACGAAGTAGCCCCGGCGGCACCGGCCGCTCTCCTCGAACGCCCGAAGAACCTGGTAGACGGCGGAGAACCCGCCGGGCAGCCGCTCCGCGCCGACCCCGCCTCTGGTCAGCACGCCGTGCCGTTCGAGCAGGATCTCGGCCTGGGCGTGCGCGCGCTGGGTGCCGTCGTCAGAGGGATCAGGCAGCAGCCACCACCGGCCGCTCACGGTGGGCGGCCCGCCACGCGTCGGCAGCACCGCCCGGCGGCGCCGGAGCGACCGGTTCGCCGGGGGCCGGTGCGCGGGCCGCCCGGAGCCGAGGGCCGAGCGCAGCGGTGCCAGCGTGTCACCGGTGACCCGCCCCGACCAGACCAGGTCCCACAGCGCGGCGGCCAGGGTCTGATCGTCGGGAACGGCTCCGCCGGGGCCGGAGGCGTCGATCGTCAGGGACGCGACCCGGTTGGACAGCTCGCGGAAGAACAGCGCGCCCCCGCCGCCCAGCGCGGCCAGGACGCCCTCGTGCAGCGGCGTCATCGTGATCGCGGCGGGCTCGGGCAGCAGCAGCGGAGCCGTGTCGGCGAAGTAGAGCGAGACCCAGCCGTCGCCGCCCGGCAGGGAGCCCTGGCCCGTCCAGATGACGTCCCCGGACGCGGTCAGCTCGTCGAGGAGCGCGGGGGAGTACCCCGGCACCCGCCCGGGCAGGACCAGCGTCTCCAGCGCCGACGCGGGCACCGCGGCCCCCTGGAGCCGCTCGATCGCGTTGACCAGGTCGTCCATCGCCCGCGCCGGGCCGCCGCGCCGCCCGGTGTCGCCGTACTCGTGCGCGGGCCGGACGGGCGCGACGCCGTGCCAGGCGGGCAGGAACGTGGCCAGCGTCTCGGGCGGGACGGGCTCGACCTCCTTGCGGAGCCGTGCCAGCGACCTGCGGCGCAGCAGCCGCAGCACCTCCGCGTCACACCACTCCTCGCCACGGCCGCCGGGACGGAACTCCCCGGACACGACCCGGCCGGTCGCGGCGAGCCGCCGCAGCGCGTCGCCGACCACCGCGACGCCCACCCCGAACCTGGCGGCGGCCGTATCGGCGTGGAAGGGCCCCCGCGTGCGGGCATGGCGTGCGACCAGATCGGCGAGCGGATCAGGGCGTGCCGTCCCGGCCCCGGAGGCCGAGACGGGGGCGTCAAGGAACTCCTGCGGCACTCCGACGGGAAGCGGGGTGCCGAGGGCGTCACGCAGCCGCCAGGCGTCCTCGACCGCGGCCCACTGCTCCTCGCCCGCGACGCGCACCCGGATGGCCCTGCGGGCCTGTTCCAGCCCGACCAGCCACGAGGGGTCGCCCTCGCGGATCGACACGTCCTCCGCGAGCAGCGGGCCGTGGGTGCGCAGCAGGTCGGCCAGATCCTCCGGGTCGCGAAGCGGCCGGTCGAGGCGAGCCAGTTCTCGCTCGGCCTCGACGACCACGTCGGGGTCGAGCAGCTCGCGCAGGTCCGCCTGGCCGAGCAACTCGGCCAGCAGCGCGGTGTCGAGGGCGAGGGCCTGCGCGCGCCGCTCGGCCAGCGGAGCGTCCCCCTCGTACATGAACGCGCCGACATAGTTGAACAGCAGCGACGCGGCGAACGGGGACGCCTGCGCGGTCTCCACCTCGACCAGCCGGACCCGCCGGGCCGCGAGGTCGCGCATCAGCTGGACCAGGCCCGGCACGTCGAAGACGTCCTGCAGGCACTCGCGCATGGTCTCGAGCACCACGGGAAAGCCCGAATATCTGCTCGCCACGCCCAGCAGGTGGGCCGCGCGCTGACGCTGCTGCCAGAGCGGGGTCCGCCTCCCGGGCGTACGGCGCGGCAGCAGGAGGGAACGCCCGGCGCACTCACGGAACCGGGCGGCGAACAACGCCGAGCCGCCGAGCTCCTCGGTGACGATCTGCTCGATCTCGTCGGCGTCGAAGGCCGCCACGTCGGCGGGCGGCTCGTCGAGCGTGTCCGGGATGCGGAGCACGATGCCGTCGTCGGAGTGGATCGCCTGCACGTCGACGCCGTACCGCTCGCGCAGCCGGCGTCCGATGGCGAGCGCCCACGGGGCGTGCACGCGCGCGCCGTACGGTGAGTGGATCACCACCCGCCAGTCACCGAGCTCGTCGTGGAAGCGCTCGACGAGCAGGGTGCGGTCGTCCGGCACGTAGCCGGTCGCGGCGCGCTGCTCGCCGAGGTAGGCCAGCAGGTTGCCGGTGGCGAACTCGTCCAGCCCGGCGTCACGGACGCGGACCACGGCGGCCGCGTCCTGCGGTGAGGGCCGGTCCTTTCCGGACGGCTGGCTCTTCTCGGACGGCCGGTCCTTCCCGGACGTACGGCCGGGCTCGGACGAGAGCCCCGCGCCGGACAGCTCCCGGATGAACGCCCCGATGGCGCGGCCGAGCTCCGCCGGGCGGCCGGGGGCGTCGCCGTGCCAGAACGGCAGCTTGCCCGGCTGGCCCGGAGCGGGGGAGACGAGCACCCGGTCGGCGGTGATGTCCTCGATCCGCCACGACGTCGCGCCGAGCACGAACACGTCGCCCACGCGTGACTCGTAGACCATCTCCTCGTCCAGCTCGCCGACCCGGGAGGCCCGCTCGCCGACGAGGAACACACCGAAGAGGCCCCGGTCGGGGATCGTGCCGCCGTTCGTCACGGCCAGCCGCTGCGCGCCCGGACGGCCCCGCAGGGTGCCGGTCACCCGGTCCCACACGATGCGCGGCCGCAACTCGGCGAACTCCTCGCTCGGGTATCGCCCGGCGAGCATGTCGAGCGTCGCCTCCAGCGCGCTGCGCGGCAGCGTGGCGTACGGCGCGGCCCTCCTGACGAGGGTCTCCAGCGAGTCGACCGTCCACTCGTCGAGCGCGGTCATCGCGACGATGTGCTGGGCCAGCACGTCGAGGGGGTTGCGAGGGTAGCGCAGCTCCTCGATCTGGCCGCTCCGCATGCGCTCGGCGACGACGGCGGTCTGGACGAGGTCGCCGCGATATTTCGGGAAGATCACCCCTCGGGACACGGCGCCGACCTGGTGCCCGGCCCGGCCGATGCGCTGCAGCCCGCTGGCCACACTCGGCGGCGCTTCCACACACGCGACGAGATCGACCGAGCCCATGTCGATGCCCAGCTCGAGGCTGGAGGTGGCGACCACGGCGGGGAGCCGCCCCGACTTCAGCGCCTCCTCGATCTGGGACCGCTCCTCCTTGGACACCGAGCCGTGGTGTGCCCGGACGATCTCCGCGGGCGCGCCACGGGACGCCCCGGCCTGCGCCATCATCTCGGCGGGAGTGCCCACTGAGCCGCGCGGGCGATCACCCGGTGGTGCCGTCGCGGTCGGTGCCGTCGTCGCCGCCCATGTCTCCGGCGGGTCGGCGGACGCGCGTTCGTCCGCGAGCTCGTTCAGCCGGGTGCAGAGCCGCTCGGACAGGCGGCGCGAATTGGCGAAGATGATCGTGGACCGGTGCGCCTCGATCAGGTCGAGCAGGTGCTCCTCCACGTGGGGCCAGATGCTGCGCCGGTGCTCGGCCGGCTCGCCGTCCATCCCGGGCGGAGGAGGCGCCAGCTCCGTCATGTCCTCCACGGGGACGACGACGTCGACCTCGATGACCTTGTCCGACGGCGGTTGCACCACCGTGGCGGGACGGGCACCGCCCAGGAAGGTCGCGACCTCCGACACCGGCCGGACCGTCGCGGACAGGCCGATGCGCTGCGCCGGCTCGGGCAGCAGCGCGTCGAGCCGCTCCAGGGTCAGCGCGAGGTGGGCGCCGCGCTTGGTGGCGGCGACCGCGTGCACCTCGTCGACGATGACCGTCTCGACGCCGCGCAGCGCCTCGCGCGCCTGCGAGGTCAGGATGAGGAAGAGCGACTCGGGCGTGGTGATCAGGATGTCCGACGGGTGGGCCGCGAACCGGCGGCGATCCTCGGCCGAGGTGTCGCCCGACCGGATCGCCACGGAGATCTCCGGCGCGGGAACGCCCAGCCTGTGGGCCGTCTGCCTGATCCCGGTGAGCGGCGCCCGCAGGTTCCGCTCGACGTCCACGGCGAGGGCCTTGAGCGGCGACACGTACACCACCCGGCACAGCCGCTTGGGTCCCTTTCCCCGGGACCCACCGGTAGCACGGGCCTCGGCCCCGGTCCCGGTGTCGGGCGCGGCGTCGGGTTGGACTGTCGCCGTCGGCGTCCCGATCTGTGCGGCGGCGAGGCGGTCGAGCGACCACAGGAAGGCCGCGAGCGTCTTTCCCGATCCGGTGGGAGCGACGACCAGGGTGTTGTCGCCACGCGCGATCGACGACCAGGCGCCCTCCTGCGCGGCGGTGGGGGCGGCGAAGGCGCCGGTGAACCACTCCCTGGTCACCTGGCTGAAGTAGTCGAGCACGCTCACCTCGCCATCATGCATCCGCCGACCGACAGAAACGGACATGATCTTCGCCGTGACCATGTGAGGACCAAGCCGCGAGCAAGTCGCCCCGTGGAGCCTGGACGCGTGACCGAACGAAGGGAGCGCGAAATGAGCGAGGACGGCACGACGAAGGTCCCGAGCCGGATGTGGGGCGCTTGGACGCGTACGAGAAGGACCGGGGCGCGGGTGTGGGATCCGGCGGGCGACCGCGGCCCGGCGGAGTGGTACGACACGCTGAGGTCGGAGCGAGAACGCTGGGCGTCGCCCCGGAGATTGTGGTCCCCGTGACCGGCTGACCATCCGGAGACAGAGCCGTGTCGCGAGTCCCGATCGCCCGGGAGGCGTTGATTGCCTGAGAAGCGTTGATTGCCCGGGAAGCGTTGATTATCCGGGAAAGAGGACAAGCATACGGTTATGGACATCGATTACGAGGCCATCGAGCGGGAGCGCTCCCGGATCAGGGAGCGCTACCTGCGCGAGAACCGTCCGCCGAGCAGCGCCAGAGGTCTCCACCACTTCGCGTTGCTCTCGTCGGATCCCGAGCGGACCATCCGGTTCTATCAGGAGCTCCTCGAGTTCCCGCTCACCGAGATCTTCGAGAACCGCGACTACAAGGGGTCCAACCACTTCTTCTTCGACATCGGCAACGGGAACCTGCTGGCGTTCTTCGATCTGCCCGGCCTCGATCTCGGGCCGTACCAGGAGGTTCTCGGCGGGGTGCATCACATCGCCATCTCGGTCGCGCCCGCCACCTGGGAGCGGCTGCGGAGCAAGCTGGAGGCCGAGGGCGTGCCGTACCAGGTCGAGAGCGGCGCGTCGATCTACTTCCGCGACCCCGACGGTGCCCGGCTCGAACTGCTCGCCGACCCGCTCGGGGAGATGTACGGCTCCCGCGTCATTTGAGGCACCTCCGGGGCGGGACCATACTTGGGGAATGCGCCTGACGGATTTCTGGAGCCGTATGCACCGCCACTTCGGCGAGGTGTACGCCGAATCGTGGGCGAAGGACTACGTCATCGCCGATCTCGGCGGCCGGACCGTCGAGCAGGCCCTGGCCGACGGCGTGGCGGCCAAGCGTGTCTGGCACGCCGTCTGCACGGTCGTCGACGTGGATTCCCGGCTGCGCTAGCAGGCCGTACGCCCGGAGCGCCCCGCATCCTGTGTGGAGGGACGCTTCACGGAGCCCCAAATGCGACTCCGAAATGCCACTTTGATACCTTTATGTCGTGCGGTTGACGAAGTTCACCGACCTCGCGCTCCGGGTGACCATGCGCCTGGCGGTGATAGACGGGGCGGAGGAGCTGCCCACCTCAAGGGAGGTGGCCGGTTCCGTCGCCGCGCCGTACACCCACGTCGCCAAGGTGGTCAGCCGGCTCCAGCACCTCGGCGTCCTGGAGACCCGCCGGGGGAGGGGAGGGGGTCTGGAGATCACCACGGCCGGTCGGAACGCCTCCGTCGGCTGGCTGGTGCGTCAACTGGAGGGATCGGACGACGTGGTCGGCTGCGAGGACCAGCCGCCGTGTCCTCTGCGTGGAGCGTGCCGCCTGCGCGGGGCCCTGCGCCAGGCGCAGGAGGCGTTCTACGCCTCGCTGGACCCGTTGACCGTACGAGATCTGGTCGGTGACTCGTCCAGGCCGATGCTTATCCAACTGCTCACGTCCCCACCCGCGTAACCCTGTCGATGTCGCACGCCATCGATGGGTGCCGCGCGCCAAAAATTGGTATCTGAGAATCAGATTTAGGAGTGGTCATGCTTTCAGAGAAGTCCGCGGCCGTCGTCCGCGCCACCCTGCCCGCGGTCGGAGGGGCGATCGGGGAGATCACGCCGATCTTCTACCGCAAGATGTTCGACGCCCACCCTGAGCTGCTCCGTGACCTCTTCAACAGGGGCAACCAGGCCAACGGGTCGCAGGGGCGAGCCCTCGCCGGCTCCATCGCCACGTTCGCCGTCGCGCTGCTGGAGCACCCGGACACCCGGCCCGACCAGTTGCTCGCGCGCATCGCGCACAAGCACGCCTCGCTCGGGATCACCGCGGAGCAGTACGGCATCGTGCACCGCCACCTGTTCGCCGCGATCGCCGAGGTCCTCGGAGACGCGGTCACCCCGGAGGTGGCGGCGGCGTGGGACGAGGTCTACTGGCTGATGGCCGGCGCGCTGATCGCGCTGGAGGCGCGGCTGTACGCCGATTCGGGCGTCGCGGACGGTGACGTGTGGCGCCCCTGGCGGGTGGTCGGCCGGGTCGAGGAGACCGCCCACGTCGCCACCTTCATGCTGCGGCCCGCCGACCGCAGCCCGACGCCGTCCTTCCGGCCGGGCCAGTACGTCTCCGTCCAGGTGGAACTCCCGGACGGAGCCCGGCAGATCCGGCAGTACAGCCTGTCCTGTGCGCCGGGCGGATCCGACTACTGGATCTCGGTGAAGCGGGTCGCGGACAGCCCGGAAGGCGAGGTGTCGACCTGGCTGCACGCCAACGTCCGCGAGGGAGACATCCTCCGTGTGAGCGCTCCCTTCGGCGACGTCGTGCTCGACGAGGGTGACTGCCCGATCCTGCTCGCCTCGGCGGGCGTCGGCGCGACCCCGATCATCAGCATGCTGGCCCACCTCGCCGCGCGCGCGACCACGCGGCCGGTGACCGTGGTGCACGGCGACCGCACCCCGCGCAGCCACCCCTTCCGCGGGGAGCTCGAACTGCTCACCGAGAAGATCCCGCAGGCCGTCACGCACGTCTGGTACGAGGAGCCGGAGGAGGGCTGGCCCGCCGAGCGCACGGGTCTGGTGGATCTGGCCGGCGTCGAGGTCCTCGACGGCACGCGCGCCTATTTGTGCGGGCCGGTGCCGTTCATGCGCGAGGTGCGTGCGCGGCTGCTCGACCGGGGCGTCCCGGCCGAGCGCATCCACTATGAGGTGTTCGGCCCGGACCAGGGGCTCTAGATCCGGTACGGCCGGCAGGGCGAGCGGCCGAGACGGCTGGCCATGTGGCCCGCCCGGGAGGAAGACGCCCGGGAGACGCCCGGGAGACGGCTGGGACGGCTGGGCGAACCGCCGGGTGAGCTCAGCTTGGAGAGCTTGTCCGGCGGCGGTCCGGAGAAGTCGCTCGGGGCCTGCCGTGAGAGTGGCGTTCAGCCGGTGCGGGAGAGCAGCTTCGTCACGGCGTCGGCGGTCCTTGCCGGGTCCTCGGCGCTCTCCTGGCCGTCCGGAGACCACAGGAACATCCAGCCGTCGATCGTCGGTGTGGCGAAGACGATCGTCTGATGTCCGGTGCGCGGATGCCACACCCAGAGAACGGGGTCGTCGCCGCCCAGCATGCGGCCGACGATTCCACGTTCAGGGAGTTGCCCGGCGAGTGTCTCCAGGTGCGTACGGCGTTGCGGTCCGTAGGTGCTGGTGCTCGTCACATCGCCGCCTTGGGGGAAGAACCGGCTTTCCTCCAGGATCGCCGCAGGTCACCGGCCAGGCAACAGCGGTGCCGGAATGCCCGGGAATGTGACCTCGCGGTTGGGGTGGTGCATCCCTCTCGCCCGGTACGGCGCCCGCCGCTCGCCCGGTCGGATCCTGCCGTACACCGTGGACCGCGCCGGAAGAGGGAGCGACGCGCCACACGGTTCCAGATGTGATCGAACAGTCGTTCGGCTATATTTGAACGGCCGCCGCAGGGGTGTGCCGCGTCGGGTGGGCAGCCGCAGGCGCCTTCCGGGTTTCCCGGGGCGTCCGGTGCCGGTTTCCGAGGACGGCTTCCGGAACTCCGGAAATTGTCGGTGGCACCCCGTAGCTTTCCGGTGACCGAACAGACCACGACCCTCCAGGGGGCACCCAATGGCAATCAACGACCGCGAGAAGGCCCTTGAGACCGCCCTCGCACAGATCGAGCGGCAGTTCGGCAAGGGCTCCGTCATGCGCCTCGGCGACGACGCGCGTGCCCCGGTCGAAGTGATCCCCACCGGCGCGATCGCCCTCGACGTCGCTCTCGGCATCGGCGGCTTCCCGCGCGGTCGCATCGTCGAGGTCTACGGGCCGGAGTCCAGCGGTAAGACGACCGTCGCGCTGCACGCCGTGGCCAACGCGCAGCGGGCCGGCGGCATCGCCGCCTTCATCGACGCCGAGCACGCCCTCGACCCGGAGTACGCGAAGAAGCTCGGCGTCGACGTCGACGCGCTGCTCGTCTCCCAGCCGGACACCGGTGAGCAGGCCCTCGAGATCGCCGACATGCTGATCCGCTCCGGCGCGGTCGACATCATCGTCATCGACTCGGTGGCCGCCCTGGTGCCCAAGGCCGAGATCGAGGGTGAGATGGGCGACAGCCACGTCGGCCTCCAGGCGCGCCTGATGTCCCAGGCCCTCCGCAAGGTCGCCGGTGCCCTCAACCAGACCCGCACCACCGCCATCTTCATCAACCAGCTCCGCGAGAAGATCGGCGTCATGTTCGGCTCGCCGGAGACCACCACGGGTGGTAAGGCGCTGAAGTTCTACGCGTCGGTCCGGCTGGACGTCCGCCGGATCGAGACCCTCAAGGACGGCACCGAGCCGGTCGGCAACCGCACCCGGGTGAAGGTCGTCAAGAACAAGATGGCGCCCCCCTTCCGCCAGGCGGACTTCGACATCCTGTACGGCATCGGCATCTCCCGCGAGGGCGGCCTCATCGACATGGGGGTCGAGCACGGGTTCGTGCGCAAGGCCGGCGCCTGGTACACGTATGAGGGCGATCAGCTCGGCCAGGGCAAGGAGAACGCCCGCAACTTCCTGAAGAACAACCCCGACATCGCCAACGAGATCGAGAAGAAGATCAAGGAGAAGCTCGGTGTCGGGCCGCGCCTGGACGCCGCCGCGGAGGCTCCCGCTCCCGCCCCCGTGCCGGCCGCGGCCGCTCCGTCCGGAGGGCGCGGGTCCAAGGCGTCCACGCCCAAGCCCGGTGACGTCTGAGCTCAGCCATGAGGCGTGACGAGTTCCCCGGCCCCTCCGCTGAGCCGGGCCCGGGGGACGAGGACCCAGGCTGTTCGAGCGTTGCGGGGTGGCAGGGCCGGGATTCCGCTCCTGCGGGCGAGTCGGACCTGCCGGGTCGACGCTCCGATCCGGCAGGCGACCTGAGGTGGCGGCGGGGCCGGGGCTCCGGGCCGGCGGATGAGGTGGTCCATGGGAGCGGGAACTCCGGGCCGACTGGGGAGCTCAACCCGGCCGACTGGAACTCCGGTCCGTGGGGCCCTGAGCACTCCGCCGATCCATCCCATGGCGTTGGCGATGCCGGTGGCTCCATCAGGGGCCGTGCTCGCGGCTTCGGCGCCGGCGGGGCGAGGGGGCTCGGCGCCGGCGGGGCGAGGGGTTCCGGCGCTGATGGGGCGAGAGGGCTCGGCGCCGGTAGGGCGAGGGGTTCCGGGGCCGGTGGTGCGAGGGATTCTGGGGCTGACGGCGCGTTCGGCGGGCTAGGCCCTGCGTTCGGTGCTTTCGGTGCCGACGATGACGGTGGCTTCGGGGATGGCCCTGCCGATCGTCCTGGCCGTGCTGGGGGCACCCGGCGGAAGAAGGGGCGGTCGAGGCGATCGGACTGGTCGCCTGAGGGCCCGGATGAGGGCTCCCCGGCCGCTCAGGCGCCGGCGGCGGATCCCCAGGCGGTGGCCAGGGCGATCTGCCTGCGGTTGCTCACCATGGCGCCGAAGACCCGGGCCCAGCTCGCGGAAGCCCTGCACAAGCGGGAGGTTCCGGAGGACGCGGCGCAGGCCGTACTGGAGCGCTTCTCCGAGGTCGGCCTCATCGACGACGAGGCGTTCGCCGCGGCGTGGGTCAGTTCCCGGCACGCCGGGCGTGGCCTGGCACGACGGGCGCTCGCGCAGGAGTTGCGCCATCGTGGCGTGGACGAGGACACCGTCAAGGAGGCCGTCGAGCAGCTCGACCCCGAGCAGGAGGTGGAGACCGCCCGGCGGCTGGTCGCCCGCAAGCTCGCGGGCACGCGGGGCGTGGAGACCCAGGCCCGCACCCGCAGGCTGGTCGGGATGCTCGCCCGCAAGGGCTACGGTCCCGGGCTCGCTTTCAGAGTCGTCCGCGAGGCGTTGGAGAGCGAGGGCGCCGAGATCGACGATCTCCCTGACGGCGACATGCGGTGATGGCCGGACGGCGCGTGCGTGTGGTTCTGACTGCGCGCGCCGACACGTCCCGCGTGGAGGGGTGTGCACTTTTCGCGCCGTCAGATGTGACCAGGAAAAGCCATTTGACGCTGCTCCTTTGCTTGCCCGTTACCTCGCTGACGCTTAATCTCGACCGCAGTGAGGAGTTACTCCGCAGTGCGGATTGCCATATCGGTGGATGACAGAACGAGGAAGATTGACCGGCTTGCCGGCCATGTCGGCCGCCCTCCGGGGCCGCCGGATTTCACGACGTTCCGCTGACGTCGCCGGGTTCTGCCGTGCTGTGCGCGTAACCCCCTCGCTGGCTCGACATTGCGACGCGAGGAGGGGTGGGCGCGCATGAATACGATCGTGATCGTGCTGGCGCTGGCGGTGGTGCTGCTGACGCTCGTAGCGATTGCCGCGCTCGTCATGGTCGTGCGCCACACCGGGGGAATCCCCCGGCCCAAGGGTCCTTCCCCGGAGCAGCTCGCCGCGGCCGAGGCCGAGGTGAACGAGGAGCTGGAGCAGGCCAGGCGCCAGGCCGACGAGATCCGCGGCAAGGCCGAGAGCGACGCGGGCGAGATCGTCAAGAAGTCCGAGTCCCTCGCCGAAAGCGCCGCCCTGATGCGCAAAGAGGTCGAGGAGGAGGCGCGCGCGCTCAAAGGCGAGATCAAGGAACTGCGCGCCGACCTGGAACGCCGGGAGAGTCGCCTGGTCGAGCGGGAGCAGCGGCTCGACGAGGAGGCGCGCAGGCAGTCCGAGCGGGCGCGCAAGCTGGCCGAGACCGAGACGGAGCTCGCTGACCGGCGGGTCGAGCTCGACCACGTCGCCGACAACCGCAGGAAGATCCTGGAGCGGGTCGCCGGCCTCACCGCCGACCAGGCGAAGGGCGAGCTGGTCAAGGAGATCGAGAACCAGGCCAAGCGCGAGGCCGCGCTGATCGTCCGGGAGATCGAGAGCGAGGCGCGCAAAGAGGGCGAGAAGCGCGCCTGCAAGATCGTGACGCTCGCGGTCCAGCGGGTCGCCACCGAGCAGACCGCGGAGTCCGTGGTCAGCGTGCTGCACCTGCCCGGCGACGACATGAAGGGCCGCATCATCGGCCGCGAGGGCCGCAACATCAGGGCCTTCGAGTCCACGACCGGGGTCAATCTGATCATCGACGACACGCCCGAGGCGGTGCTGCTGTCGTGTTTCGACCCGGTCCGGCGGGAGACCGCCCGGCTGACGCTGGAACGCCTCGTCCTCGACGGCCGCATCCATCCGCAGCGCATCGAGGAGGCGTACGAGCGCAGCAAGACCGAGGTGCGTGACCTGTGTGTCCGCGCGGGCGAGGACGCGCTGGTCGAGCTCGGCATCACCGAGATGCACCCAGAGCTGATCACGCTGCTCGGCCAGCTCCGCTACCGCACCTCCTACGGGCAGAACGTGCTCAAGCACCTGATCGAGTCCGCGCACATCGCCGGGATCATGGCGTCCGAGCTGCGGCTCGACCGTGATCTGGTGAAGCGCTGCGCGCTGCTCCACGACATCGGCAAGGCGCTGACCCATGAGGTCGAGGGCAGCCACGCCCTGATCGGCGCGGAGATCGCCCGCCGGTACGGCGAGCACGAGGACGTCGTCCACGCGATCGAGGCCCACCACAACGAGGTGGAGGTGCGCACGGTCGAGGCGGTCCTCACCCAGGCGGCCGACTCGATCAGCGGCAGCCGTCCCGGAGCTCGGCGCGAGTCGCTCGAGGCGTACGTGAAGCGGCTGGAGCGGCTGGAGGAGATCGCCCAGTCGTACGACGGCGTGGACAAGGTCTTCGCGATGCAGGCGGGGCGGGAGATCCGGGTCATGGTCCGCCCCGACTCGGTGGACGACATCCAGGCCCAGGTGATCGCGCGGGACGTCGCCAAGCAGGTCGAGGAGGAGCTGACCTATCCCGGCCAGATCCGTATCACGGTCGTACGCGAGTCCCGGGCGACGGAGTTCGCCCGCTAGGCAGTCCAGAATGCCCGGAGGCCATGGAGGCCATGGAGCCCGGGAGCCCGGGGTCCAAGGAGCGTGCTAGGCAGTCCAAGGAGCCCGGGGGCCCAAGGCCCATGGAGCCCGGGACGTCCGGGGGCCAGGGCGTCCGGAGTCTGGAGGGTCCACGGCGTCCGGGGGCCAGGGAGTCCTGGCGTGGCCGCCGCGTACGGCTCACGCGGGCGCGACGGCCCCGGGCCCCTTGGACTCGTGTTCAGGCCGAGATGTGAAAGATCTGCAGATAGAAGGACAGCTCCGCGGCCAGGGCGGTGGCTCTGGTCTCGTGGCGGCGGAAACCGTGCGACTCGCCCTCGAACGCGAGATAGGTGCAGGGCACGCCGCGCGCGGACAGCTCGTCGGCGAACGCCTCCGACTGGGCCGGGGGCACCACCGGATCGGCCAGCCCCTGCATCAGCAACATGGGGCAGTCGATCTCGCCGGCCCTGGCCAGCGGTTCGCGGGAGGCGTACGACGTCTCCGGGCCGACCAGCCAGTCCATGTAGCGCGACTCGAAGTCGTGCGTGGCGGCGGCGAGCGGGGCGAGGGCGCTGACCCCGGCGATCGACACGCCTCCGGCGAAGACGTCGGAGGCGCAGCAGGCCGCCATGACGGTCCAGCCGCCCGCGCTGCCTCCCCTGATGGCGATGCGCGCCGGGTCGGCCAGGTTCTCGGCCGCGAGCCACCGCGCCGCCGCCACGGCGTCCTCAACGTCGACGACGCCCCACTGTCCGCGTAGGCGCTCACGGTAGGCCCGGCCGTACCCACTGGAACCGCCGTAGTTGAGGTCGAGCACGCCGATGCCCCTGCTGGTGAAGAACGCCTTCTCCAGGCTGAGCTCGGTCGTCGCGTGCCCGGTCGGCCCGCCGTGCACGAACACGACGTACGGCGTGGCCGCCGCGTCGCCGGCACCGGGACCGGACGGCGGGTACAGGTAGGCGTGGACGTCACGACTGGCGCCGCTCTCGATCTCGACGGCCCGGGGCATGGGGAGGTAGGCGGTCTCGGGCAGTTCGGCGGTGTCGCCGCACAGCCACTCGACCCTGCCGTCGCCGCCGTCGAGCCGGACGACCGCCCGGGGGAGATGAGGGCCGTACGCGATCCCGGCGACGGTCCGCCCGTCGGAGGCCAACGCGGGATCCCAGCCGGAGTAGGGCACCTCGATGTCGGTGAGCGCCCCCGTATCCGGATCGAGGATGCCCAGGCGCAGGTCGCCGCGTCCGTGCAGCACGGCGAGCCGGCCATCGCCCAGCGGTTGGTACGGTCGGCCGCCGAGCCGCCACAGTGGTCCGGCGAACTCCTCCTCCGCGGGGTGGAGGGCGCGCGGGGAGCCGCCGTGGAGGCCGTCCTGGTAGAGGTTCCACCAGCCGGAGCGGTCGGAGACGAAGTACAGGTTCAGGTCGTCGCGCCAGCACGGGGCGAGCACCGATTCGTCGACGCCGCCGGCGACGGTCCAGGTGCGGCCGTCGGCGATCCTGGTCACCCGCAGCTCGGTCCCCGACCACGGCATGCGTGGATGGTCCCAGCAGATGTAGGCGAGGTGCCGTCCGTCCGGGGAGATCGTGGGGAAGGCGTAGAAGTCACTCCCGCTCACCCGCTCCACGATCCCGCTCGTCGAGGGCGAGCCGATCGGGGACGAGGCGGGGGAGTGGAGGGCTCCGCCACGGGAGGAACGGTCGTTCAGGCCGGAGGCCGGGCCGGATGAGGATGAGCGGGAGGTCACGCCGTCGGGGCCGGGCGGGAACGAACGGCCCCGTGGATCAGGTGCGGAGGGATGGTCGTTCAGGCCGGAGACCGGGCCGGGCGCGGAGAGATGGTCCCCGAGGGAGATCGAGACGATGGAGCGGGTGACCGCACCGTCGTCGTGGTGGCGCTCGCGGACGCACCACACTTCGGGCCCGTCCGGGCCGTGGTGCACGAGGAGGTCGGCATAGCGGAGCCCGCAAAGCCGCTCGGGCTCCGGCGTGAGCGGCCATGGCTCCGTCCCGGAGGCGGCGAGGTAGAGCCGCTGGTCACGGTGGTGAGCGAAGACGATCCCCCAGCCTGGGACGACCGCGTAGGAGCGCCCGCCGTACTCGTGGACGCGGGTGCGCGCGTCCCAGGGCGAGGGAAGCAACTCACGGAGGAGCCCGTCGGCGCCGCGATGGACGACGGTGCGCCGCCCACCCTCCGTCGGGCGGTCCTCCTCCCACCAGAGGTCGTCGTCCAGCACCGTGGGGAAGCCGAGAGACAGCCCCGATCGGGCGACGTCGGTGGTGGAGATCGGCGAGGGCCAGACGGCGTACGGCACTGGCGCGGGCACGGGGGACATGCCTCCCATCCTGCCGGAAGCAGGGCTACGGCGCCGCGTCTACGTCATGCCCAGGGCGGGAGGAGCGGTGTAGCGGGCCGCCAGGACGCCGAGGTGGCGGATCACGGCGCGGTTCCAGGCGCCGTCGTCGAACATCCTCCGCAGGGCGGCGTCGATCTCCTCGCGTGCTCCCTCGGAACGTGCCTCGATGCCGTACCTGTGGACGGCGATCGAGGCGCCGCAGAGCCGGAAGCGCCCGGGGTACTGCGCGTCGAGCCCCACGAGGACCGGCGCGTCGGCCACGATGGCGTCGATCCTTCCTTTGGCCAGCAGGGGAGCGCACGCGGCGGGGACGTTCGCCTCCGCGAGGAACGCGGCCTTCCACGCGGTGCCGAGCCTGCCGACCAGAGGCGCCGTGTCCGCGCGGGTGCCGCACACACGCTTGCTGCGCAGGTCCTTCGGCCTGCTGATCGTGAGGTCGCCCGCGCGGACGAGGATGTCCGAGCTCGTGACGAGGTAGGGCCCGGCGGTGTCGCGGACGCCGCTCGTGCCGACGACGATGTCGGCCTGGTCGAGGTCACCGGTGTAGCTGATCTGCCCGTCGCGGTAGCCGAGCTCGCGCGCGACGTACTGGGCGACCGTGACGTCGAAACCGGTGTATCCCCCGCCCGGGAGCCGGAGGACCAGTCCGGGGTATCCGACGCGCACGCCGATGACGAGGTCGCCGCCCTTCCCGCAGGCCGTAAGGGAGGCGACCGTCATCGAAAGGCCCAGCAGCAGGGCCGCGACGCGCCGCACGAGCCCAAGAATCGGGGCGGGGCGGGCGGGCGGCCAAGCAGCGACACGACACGGAACGGGAATGGAACGGGAAAGTCGTGTCCAGGATCAGAGCAGCGTGCCGGCCCCGGACGTCTCCGGCTCGCCGACGGCTCCCGGCGGGGCGATCGGCGCCGCCGACGTCCGGTTGCTGCGTCTGGTGCGCCTCTCCAGCCAGGTGGCGAGGGTACTGAGCGACATGTTGAGCCCGACGTAGATGACCCCGATGACGATCGCGGCGGGGATGAGCGACCCGAAGTGCACCGCCG
Source organism: Microtetraspora glauca (assembly GCF_040656155.1). NCBI lineage: Bacteria > Bacillati > Actinomycetota > Actinomycetes > Streptosporangiales > Streptosporangiaceae > Microtetraspora > Microtetraspora glauca. The sequence continues at coordinate 221,599 of NZ_JBFALK010000005.1, read as the reverse complement.
GGATCAGCTTGAAGCCCATGTTGAGCAGGTCGACGTACGCGATGATGTAGCCCAGCGCGGTGTCCTTGAGCAGCACGACGAGCTGGCTCACGATGGCTGGCATCATGGCGGTGACCGCCTGGGGGAGCAGGACGAGCCGCATCACCTGACTCTTGCGCAACCCGATCGCCTGCGCCGCTTCGGCCTGCCCGGACGGCACCGCGCGGACCCCGGCACGGACGATCTCGGCCAGCACGGACCCGTTGTACAGCGTGAGCCCGGCCACGAGCGCGATCAGCGTGTAGTCGCCGCCGCCGAACACGCTCGGCGCGAGGAAGAACAGGAAGAAGATCAGCAGCAGCAGCGGGATCGCGCGGAACGTCTCGACGACCGCGCCCGCGACGCCCCGGACCCACCGGTGGTCGGAGAGCCGGGCGAGGCCGAAGATCGCGCCGAAGACGAGCGCGCAGACCGCGCTGATACCGGCCGCCTTCAGGGTGCCGAGCAGACCGGGGATGATGTACTCGGTCCAGGTGGAGACGTCGAGGAAGGGCTTCCAGATCTCGCCCTCCCACTGCCCCTTGGCGTCGAACCTGGCGTAGACGTAGTACGCGGCGGACGCCAGGATGACCACGGACAGCAGGGTCAGGATGTTGTTGCGCAGCCGTCCGCGCGGGCCCGGCGCGTCGAAGAGGATGTTCGTGCTCATCGGGCCACCGCCAGCTTCGACGCCAGGCGGCTGGTGACGAACCCGACCGGCAGGGTGACGGCCATGAAGGCGATGACCAGCCCGACGAAGATGGGGATCGACACGCCCGTGTCGTCGAAGGTGTCCCTCATGACGAAGGCCGATTCCATCAGGTAGCCTCCGGCGATCGCCACGGTGGTGTTCTTGATCATCGCGATCATCACGCTGCCCAGCGGCGCGACGACCGTCCGGAACGCCTGCGGCAGGATGATCAGCCGCAGGGACTGCAGGAACGTCAGCCCGATGGCGCGCGCCGCCTCGGCCTGCCCGAGCGGCACGGTGTTGATGCCCGCGCGCAGCGCCTCGCAGACGAAGGTCGCGGTGTACGCGGACAGCCCGAAGACCACCAGCCAGAAGCTGTTGGTACTCGGGGTCGCCGAGAAGGCCAGGCCGATGGTGTCGCTGAGGCCGAGTGAGGAGAAGGCCAGCACCAGGGTCAGCGGTGTGTTCCGCACGATGTTGACGTAGACCGTGCCGGCCCCGCGTAGCACCGGCGTCGGCGAGACCCGCATCGACACCAGGATCGTGCCCAGGACCAGCGCGAGGACCGCGCAGATCAGCGAGAGCTTGACGTTCTCCAGGAAGCCCGCCAGCAGGTCCGGCGCGTATTTGATCAGATCGTCCATCGTGCTCCACCGGTTGAGGAGGCCGCCGCCGGCCGGGGGACCGGCGCGGCGGCGGCCATGTCAGGTGTCCTGGGACACGGTCAGGCGCAGGGCTCGAAAGTCGGAGCCCCGGTGGGCGCCTTCAGACCCTGTGCCTGGCCGAACCACTTGGTGAACAGCTGCTGGGCGGTGCCGTCCTGGTACATCTTGGTGATGGCGGCGTTCACGGCCTCGCAGGTCTTGGTGTCGCCCTTCTTCAGGCCCACGCCGTACTTCTCGTCGGTGAACGGCTGGCCGAGGATCTTGAACTTGCCCGGGGCCTGACCGGCGAACCCGGCCAGGATCAGGTCGTCGGTCGTGACGGCGTCGAGGTTGTTGCCCCCGAGCTTGGCCACGCACTCGGAGTACGACGCCGCGCCCACGAGCTGGGCGTCGAGGTCGAGCTCGCCGTCCGGCGGCGGGTCGGTGATCCGCTTGTAGGAGTTGGAGCCCGCGGCCTGGCAGATCCGCTTGCCCGCCAGGTCGGTCGGCTTGGCGATGCCGCTGTCGTCGGTGCGGACCATGACGTCCTGGTGCGCCACGATGTACGGCCCGCCGAAGGTCACCTTCTCCTTGCGGCTCTCGGTGATGGAGTAGGAGGCGAAGATGATGTCCACGGTGCCGTTGGCGAGGAACGCCTCACGGTTGGACGAGGCGGACTCCTTCCAGGTGATGTCCACGTCCTTGCCGCCGGCGAGCTCCTTGACGACGTACTTCGCGACGTCGACGTCGAAGCCCTCGGGCTCGGCGCCCTTCTTCAGGCCGAGCCCCGGCTGGTCCCACTTGGTGCCAAGAACGACCTTCTGCGATTTCTCCAGCTTCTCCGCGACGCTGGAGTAGCTCTCGTCGCCCCCGCCGCAGGCCGTCAGGCTCGCGGCCGTGGCGGCGACGGCGAGAACCGCCCAGATTCGTCGTGCTCGCATTACTGCCACCTCTTCTTCCGTGCGCCGGGCCGGATCGCGGCCCGGGGAGGATTGCGTGATCAGTGCGTGAGGATCTTGGAAAGGAAATCCCTGGCCCGGTCCGTCCGGGGATTGGTGAAGAAGGCGTCGGGTTCGGCCTCCTCGACGATCTCGCCGCCGGCCATGAACACGACCCGGTTGGCGGCCCGGCGGGCGAACCCCATCTCGTGGGTGACGACCATCATGGTCATGCCGTCCCTGGCGAGGCCGGTCATCACGTCGAGCACCTCCTGGACCATCTCGGGGTCCAGCGCCGAGGTCGGCTCGTCGAAGAGGATCATCTTGGGGTCCATGGCCAGCGCGCGGGCGATGGCGGTGCGCTGCTGCTGGCCGCCGGAGAGCTGGGCGGGGTACTTCCCGGCCTGCGAGGCGATGCCGACACGTTCGAGCAGTTCCATGCCGCGCTTGTCGGCCTCGCTCTTGGAGACCTTGCGCACTTTGATCGGCCCGAGGGTGACGTTCTCCAGGATGGTCTTGTGGGAGAACAGGTTGAACGACTGGAAGACCATCCCGACATCGGAGCGGAACCTGGCCAGCGCCTTCCCCTCGGCGGGGAGCTCCTGGCCGTCGAACGTGATCTTCCCGGCGTCGATGGTCTCCAGGCGGTTGACCAGGCGGCACAGCGTGGACTTACCGCCACCGGACGGCCCGATCACGACGACGACCTCGCCGCGCGCGACGCTGAGGTTGATGTCCTTCAGCACATGCAGCGTGCCGAAGTGCTTGTTGACGCCTTCCAGATTGACAAGAGGGCGCGGGTCACCAGGCTCCGTCATGGTCAACAACGTAGGGGTGTCAACGTCGCCAAATCACTACCGCGCGGGTACCGATCAGATCACAGGCTCCCTACGCCCACGTGCCGGGACATTTCTCCCGGTCTTTCCGGGGCCACGGCTCATCCGTCCCGGGATGGTGTGGCGCTTCTCTGGGTTCGTCGCGAAGGCGACCGGAGAAAGCCCCTCATAGAAAGCCGCGGTGAGCCACTTATGTTGAAAAATCCGGATCTGTTCAGGAGGAACGTCGCCGGCGTCGCCATGCTGGCCTGGCCGTTGCTGGAGCTCGCGGCCTTCCTCACCTCGCCACCGGGGTCCACGCACGCCCCTGACGTCTTCGCGAGCCGCCCGGTACAGGTGCAGGTGAGCGCCCTGCTGTACCAATGGGGCACCATCGCCCTGATCCCCGCGATACTCGGGCTCGCCCATCTCCTGCGTACGCGCATGCCGCGGACCGGGAACATCGGCGCCGCGATCGGAGCGGCCGGCGCCGCGAGCGCGATCGCCCTCTTCACGACCGACTTCTACGACCTCGCGCTGGCCCAGACCCTGCCGGCGGAGCAGGCCGTACGCGTGACCGAGGCGGCGAACGAGCTCGGCGGGTTCGTGTACGGCATGCTGCTGCCGGGATTCCTCGCCCACGTGGGCGTCCTCACGCTCATGGTGGGCCTGGCCCTCGCCAAGGCGGGGCCGTGGTGGTTGCCCGTGGTGACGCTCATGGGGATCGTGGGGCCGTTCCTGACGATGGGCCAGACACCCGCCGTCCAGTCGATCGGAGCGCTGTTCCAGTTCGCCGCGTTCGGCTGGGTGGCCGTGAAGGTGCTCCGCATGCCCGTGGCCGACTGGCAGGCCGCGTGACCTCTTACCCGCCCGACCCTTCATCCGCGAGACCGTTCACCTGACCGCCCACCTGACCCGCCCGAACCCTCATCCACCTGGCTTCGTGACCCGCCCGGCCCTCTGCCGGCCCGGCCGTCACTTGCCGAGGCCGGACTCCCTCGCCCGGATGATCGCCTGGGCCCGGTCCGCCACCCGCAGCTTCGTGAAGATGCTGGACACGTGATTGCGCACGGTCTTCTGGCTCAGGCCGAGCCGTACCGCGATCTGCGGGTTGGTCAGGTGGGAGGCGATCAACCCCAGGATCTCCCGCTCACGCCGGGTCAGCTCGGGGAAGCTCTCCTCCCCGCCCGACCCTCGGGAGAAGTAGTCCATCAGCCGCCCGGCGAGGGCGGGGCCGAAGATGGCCTCGCCCCCCGCCACGGCGTGGATCGAGCGGACCAGTTCGGCCCGCCGCGCTCCCTTGAGCACATAACCCCTGGCCCCGGCCCGCATGGCGGCGAGGACCGAGTCGTCGTCGTCCGACATGCTGAGCACGAGGACCCTGATGTGGGGATAGTCCCGCACGATCCGCTCGGTGGCGGCGACGCCGCCCATGCCGGGCATCGTCAGATCCATCAGAACGACGTCGGGTTGCACCCTCATCACGAGGACCAGGGCCTGCTCGCCGCTGGCGGCCTCGTCCGCCACCTCCACGTCCTCCACCGACTGGAGCAGGGCGCGCAGCCCGGCCCGGAACGTGGCGTGGTCGTCGACGAGCAGCACGCGGATCCGCTCCATCGTTTACCGCTCTCCTTCCGATTTCTCCCGGTTCACCCCGGGAGTGGCGTGATCCGCCCCGGGATCTCCGGGATCTTCTCGGTCCGGCCGGGTTTCCGGGATCGCTCCGAGCGGGAGTTCGGCCAGCACCCGGGTGCCGCCCTCCGCCCGCGGTTCGATCCGGCACGATCCGCCCAGCTCGGCCGCCCGCTCGCGCATCGACGCGGTTCCCACGCCCGCTCCGACGCCGGTCACGGCCTGGGCGTCCGTGCCGGTCACGGCCTGGGCGTCCGTGCCGGTCACGGCCTGGGCGTCCGTGCCGGTCACGGCCTGGGCGTCCGTGCCGGTCACCCTCTCCTCGGATGCCGTGCCGTACGGCTCGCGCCCGTCGTCGGTGACCTCCAGGCGCAGCCGGGCCCCGGCCACGGACAGACGGATCGTGGCGTGCGCGGCTCCGGCGTGCCCGCGCACGTTGGCCAGCGCCTCCACGGCGATCCGGTACGCGGCGACCTCGACGGCGGCGGGAAGGGCGGGCAACTCACCGTCGGACTCCACCCGCACGTCCAGCAGCGCCTCCGGGCTCCGGGGCAGGCCCGCGACGTGCGAGCGGATCGCGCCGAGGAGCCCGAGGGTGTCCAGCGCGGGCGGGCGCAGCCCGTCCACCAGCGTGCGCACGTCGTCCATGGCCGCCTGGGCGTCGGCCATGATGTCCTCCAGCATCGCCTTCGCCGCCTCGTCCGTGACCATGTCCTGGACGGCCTCCGCCCGCATGGTCAGCGCGGCGAGCGTGGGGCCGAGGCCGTCGTGCAGATCGCGGCGCAGCCGTCGGCGCTCCTCCTCCCTGGCGATGACCAGGCGCTCGCGTGACCGCTGCAGGTCGGCGGACAGCCGTACCGAATGGACGGCGACGCCCGTCTGCCTGGCCAGGTCGGCGAGGACACGCTGGTCCCTCGGGCCGAACCCGCTCTCACCGGGTCTCGGGGACAGGACGAGCTCACCGACGGGCTCGTTGTGATAGACCAGCGGGAGCCGTACGGGATCGGGGGCGGGCACGCCGTGCGCGTGCGACGGGCCGCCGGCCACCTCGACCGCGACGTGCGGCAGCCGCAGCGTCTCGGCCACAGATTGGGCCACCGCCGACAGCACGGCGGACGGTTCCCCCGTCTCCTCCAGCCGCTTGCCCAGCAGCGCCAGGACGGCGTACGGATCGTCCCGTCTGCCGTACATGACCAGGTTGATCCAGCGCTGGACGCGGTCGCGCAGCGGGGCGAAGACCAGGGCGATCACCCCGGCGGCGACGATCGAGACCGGCAGCGCGCCCTCGGACCGGAAGATCGCGCCGAGGTAGGTGACCACCACGACATACCCGCCGACGACGCACCCGGACAGCAGGAGGTACACGAACGTCCGGTTGATGACGAGATCGATGTCGAGCAGCCCGTGCTGGAGCACGGCCACGCCGACCGAGATCGGCAGCAGGCTGGCTCCCAGCGTTCCCGCGAGCTCCCAGAGCGTGCTCTCCATCGGCCAGACGGCGCCGGGATATTCGTCCGTGAGCCCGGCCACCAGGCGGGCGGCGACGATCAGACCGGCCAGCCCCGCCGCGTACACCAGCCACTTGACCTGGTCGCGCTCCCGCCGCCCGCCGTGCCTGGACCGGCGGACGAGTTCCACCGCGCCCGCGACGAACAGCAGGCCGGAGAGCACCGACATCACCGGGTCCACGGCTCGGGAGAGGTCCGCGAGCGCCGGTACGCCGAGTGGGTTGACGACCGCCGTGCCGAGGCCCGCCTGGTCGTTGGGGCCCGGCCGCAACGCGCTCAGCGCCATCACCGCCACGGAGAACACGCCCAGCGCGCCGAGCAACGGCCGCCACCTGTGCGAGGGGAGCCTTCCGGCGGGGAAGAAGAGAGGGATCGCGGAGAGCGACAGGTTCGCCGGGATCCACAGCCAGCTCTGCGGCCAGGCGGCCGCCTCGGCGAGCGGCGCTCCGGTGGATCGCGCGAAGATCGCGTACTGGCCGAAGCCGTCGAGCAAGGCGAAGGACAGGGCGCCGGTCGCCATGATGAGGCCGATCGCGTTGCCCGGCCGCCGCGCGCCGATCAGGCCGCCCACGACCGCGAAGGCGGCCACGAAGATCAGATGGCTCTGGGGGATCAGGCCCATCCCGTTGCGTACGCCCAGGACGAGTGCGGCGGTGGTGAGCAGGAGTGTGGCCACGCATACGGGCCATGCCGCACGCCGCACGTGACCTCCCTGATGTCCGGTTTCAGGGTATCGATGGCTTCGCCCAGAAGGATGGGACATTGTCCCGATCGGGGTGGGTCAGATTCGGCCGCTCACCGATACAGGGCGACGGCGGCCTCGCTGATGAGCGTCTCGACCATGCCGATGACCTCGTTGACCGGGCGGGGATACTCCCGCGCGATGGAACGCAGGCGGCCGACGAGCTGGCCGGACGGCTGGGCGAGATGGAGCGCCGCCTCCACTCGCAGCACACCGACCAGGCCGCACAGCGCGGCGCACCGCGCGTCCGGCTGCTCCACGGCCTCGACGGCGTTGCGCACCCCGGAACGCGCGCGCACGAGCGGCGCGACGTCGGTGGGCGGGTAGCGGGTCTGCGACATCACGCCCATGCGCCGCCTGGTGACCCGGGTGAGGACGCCCGCGGCGACCAGGCCGCCGCAGGTGCGGTCGTAGATGTCCTCCGCGACCTTCCTGATCCAGAACCTGGTGTCCCGGTTGGTGCGGTCCCGCAGGATCAGGGGGACGAGGCTGTCGGCGACCATGTCACCGATGGGATTGCGGTCGTAGACGGCGAGCCGGCCGTGGGTGATGTCCAGGCGGCCGGTCAGGGCCAGGTCGAGCAGCACGGCGCCGGCCAGCCCGAGACTCAGCGAGGGCTGGTTGATCAGCGGCTTGCCGGCCTGGTCGTGGGCGATGAGATACAGGTCCTGGTAGAGCGGCAGCCGGTTCATGGCGCTCACCGTGACTCCTCCAGTACGGCGAGGCCGGCTGAGGAGGGCCGGCGACCGGCAATGTACAGGCCGGCCAGGACCAGGACGCCGACGCCGAGCCAGATCAGGCCCAACACCTGGGCCAGGATGTTGGCGTTGATCACGACGAAGACGAGGATCGCCATCCCCACCAGCGGCGTGATCAGATGCGCGAGGAGATCGGTCGACCGCCCACGGATCACGTAGTGCACGATGACGGAGACGTGCAGGACGATGAAGGCGATCAGCGCGCCCATGTTGATCAGGCTGGAGAGCAGGGTGACGCCGTCCTTGCGGCTGGACATCCACACCCCGAGAACGGTGGACAGCGCGGCGATGAACAGCGTGGCGTTGGCCGGCACGGAGTGCTTGACCGACACCCTGGCCAGGAACGACGGGAGCTGCCGGTCGCGCGCCATCGCGTAGAGCAGGCGGGAGACGGCGACCTGCGCGACCAGGGTGTCGGCCAGGCCCCACGAGATCGCGGTCGCGGTCGACATGATGTGCGCCAGCCAGCTCCCGCCGGCGGCCGCGGCGGTGTCGTAGAACGCGGTGCCGTTCTTGTCGCCGTGGGCCAGCAGGCCGGCCGGGTCGGGGACCAGCAGGGAGGCGACCCACACCTGGACGATGAACAGCACGCCGGCCAGGATCAGGGCCAGGCGCATGGCCTTCCCCACCTGGGCGGAGCCGCCCTTGGCCTCCTCGACGAGCATGCTGATCCCGTCGAACCCGAGGAAGGACAGCACCGCGATGGAGACGGCGCCGAACACCACCGGCCAGGAGAAGGTGTCCGGATTGAACAGCGGTGTGAGATTGAACCCGCGCCCCTTGCCCTGGAGGAGGGCCCAGACGCCGACCGAGAGGAAGAGGCCCAGCACGACCAACTCGGCGGTGATCAGGGCTTTGGTGAGCGAGATGGTCATCCGGATGCCGCGCAGGTTGATCACCGTGTTGATCGCCACGAAGATGATCACCCATGCCCACACCGGGACCTGCGGCACGGTGGCGTTCATGGCGATCGACGCCACCAGGTACAGCAGGCCGGGCACGAGGACGTAGTCGAGCAGGATGGCCCATCCGGTCATGAATCCGACCGGGGCGGCGATGCCGCGGCCCGCGTAGTTGTAGACGGAACCGGACAACGGGAACGCCTTGACCATCTGCGCGTACGAGGCGGCGGTGAACAGCAGCGCGACCATTCCGATGACGTACGCCAGGGCCGGCATGCCGTGGGATTCCTTGTAAACCTGACCGAAAATCGCAAAAGGCGCGATCGGCACCATGAAGATCAGGCCGTAGAACACCAGGTCACTCAGTCCGATGCCGCGGCGTAATTCCTGGCGGTAACCGAACTGTTCGACATTCTCCTGCGGCTGCACCACAGCCTCCTCATATCGGCATTTCTCAATGCGTGAGGTACGTGTGACAAAACGTGCCAGTCCGGAAGGGAATGCCGTCCTCTGGCCAAAGTCGTTCGGAGATCCTCTCGTAGCGCACGACGCGTCGCAAGGGGTCGGCCGATCAGGTCGCCGATCATCGTCCGGGTGGAAACGGATGGAAACGACCAGCGAAACGACCAGCGGAACGGGCTACTGAACGGGCTACTGAACGGGCGGCGGACGGGTTCGGGAAGAAGAGAGATCATCGCGTGATCGCGCACGCCCGGGACAAGTGGCGGTCACGCGCAAGGAGTCGCGCAAGGAACGCGCAAGGAGTACGGCCACGCGCACGGGCCGCGGCACACATGAGCTTTTGACGGCTTCTCGCGGGACTATTGGTGGCTTTGGCGAGATGGGCGGGTCATTGCCCTGATCGGGGATGAGTCTGGTGGAGGCGTTCCGGGGTCGCCGAAGCGCCTACCCTTGTTGGTTGAGATGACTGTCACCGAAGCAGGCGCCCGCACGTACGAAGTACGGACCTATGGGTGCCAGATGAACGTGCACGACTCCGAGCGCCTGTCCGGGCTGCTGGAGGACGCCGGATACGTCCGCGCCCCCGAGGGGGAGACGGCGGACGTCGTCGTGTTCAACACGTGCGCCGTGCGGGAGAACGCGGACAACCGGCTCTACGGCAACCTCGGGCACCTGCGGCCGATCAAGATGGCCAAAGACGGCATGCAGATCGCCGTCGGCGGCTGCCTCGCGCAGAAGGACCAGGGCGAGATCGTCCGCAAGGCCCCCTGGGTGGACGTGGTCTTCGGCACGCACAACATCGGCTCGCTGCCGGTGCTGCTCGAACGCGCCCGCATCGCGCAGGAGGCCCAGGTCGAGATCAAGGACTCGCTGGAGACCTTCCCCTCGACGCTGCCGACCAGGCGCGAGTCCGCCTACGCCGCCTGGGTGGCCATCTCCGTCGGGTGCAACAACACCTGCACCTTCTGCATCGTGCCGTCGCTGCGCGGCAAGGAGAAGGACCGCCGTCCCGGCGACATCCTGAACGAGGTCCGCACGCTGGTCGACCAGGGCGTCCTTGAGATCACGCTCCTCGGCCAGAACGTCAACACGTACGGCGTCGAGTTCGGCGACCGGCTCGCGTTCGGCAAGCTGCTGCGCGCCTGCGGGGACGTCGAGGGGCTGGAGCGGGTCCGCTTCACCTCGCCCCACCCGGCCGCGTTCACCGACGACGTCATCCACGCCATGGCCGAGACGCCCAACGTCATGCACCAGCTGCACATGCCGCTGCAGTCGGGGTCCGACCGCGTGCTGAAGGCCATGCGCCGGTCCTACCGCGCGGAGCGCTATCTCGGCATCATCGACCGGGTCCGTGCCGCGATGCCGGACGCCGCGATCTCGACCGACATCATCGTGGGCTTCCCCGGCGAGACCGAGGAGGACTTCCAGCAGACCCTCGACGTCGTACGGGCGTCCCGTTTCGCCAACGCCTTCACCTTCCAGTACTCCATCCGTCCGGGCACCCCGGCGGCCACCATGGAGGACCAGGTGCCCAAGGCCGTCGTCCAGGAGCGTTACGAGCGCCTGGTGGCCCTCCAGGAGGAGATCTCCTGGGAGGAGAACAAGAAGCAGGTCGGCCGCACCCTGGAGGTGTTGATCGCCGAGGGCGAGGGCCGCAAGGACGACGCCACCCGCCGCCTGTCCGGTCGTGCCGCCGACAACCGCCTCGTGCACCTCGCCGCCGTGGACGCCCGGCCGGGCGACATGGTGACCGCCGAGGTCACCTACGCCGCCCCTCACCACCTCGTCGCCGACACGGTCGTCTCCGTACGGCGTACGCGTGCCGGGGACGCGTGGGAGGCCCGACAGGCCGCACCTGACACGGGCCGTGGGGTCAATCTGGGCATGCCGACCATCGGCCGCCCTCCGGCGGCTCCCGAGTCCTCCTCGGCCTGCTCCGCCCGCCCATAACGGCGGCTCGGCCCCGGCAGCGGCCGTGGCGCCCCGGCTGGGGCGACGCGGATCACAGCGGTCGGGGGCGGTGGTCGGGGTCGGGGTCGGTGCGTGGGCACACAGGGCGGCACGTCATGCTGTGGTGGGTCCGGGCGCGAAGCCCATACGGCGGCGTGTGGTGCCGTGGTGCGGAGTGCCATGGCGCTCGGCGTCGTGGTCGTGGGACGGCTGTCGTGGGGGCGGCCGTCCCACCCGACTCTTCAGAGAAGCGACTCCCGGTCATGCCTGACGGACCGGAGGTGTCCTACGGTGATGCGGCCCGGAGCCGAACCGTGGAATGCGTCGGCTTCAGCGGCGCGGGGCCGTGAAGCTGTCGAGGAACTGGTAGCAGTAGTCCCGGCGCACGTCGTGGAAGGTCGCGCAGGGGTCGGGGAAGGGGCGAGACCGGGGCCCGTCGCGGTGCGACGGTTTGGCGGGTGTCCGTCTGGCGACTCCCGTCTTGCCGGTGACGGTGGCCTTCCCGGTGATCGCGGTCCTTTCTGGGGCCGCTGCCGTTTCCGCTGCCGTTCCCGGTGTCGCGGACAGCGCGGGGGCCGCCTTTCCCGGGACCGCCGCCTTCGTCCGCGCGTCGGCGCCCGCGTCCCTGCTCGGCCTCGGGGGCGGGATGGGAACCGGTGAAGGGCGCGTCGCAGGGCCCGACGCCGGGGGAAGCCGGAGCTGTGTCGCGGGAACCGGAATCGACCTCGGTGTCATCAGGCGGCCCAGAGACGTCCCCGGTGTCTCCAGCCACCCCGAATCGCGTCGCGCCGCTGGCGCTGGTGTGCCGGGTGCGGGCCGTGTCCCCGATCTCGCCCGCTCTCCGCCGGAGCCGTTGACGCCCGACCCGTTCGCGGTGGAGCCATCCGCCTCAGAGTCGTTGACGCCAGAGCCGTTCACGCCAGACCCGTTCGTCCCAGAGCCGTTCACACCAGAACCGCCGGTTCCCGAGCCACCTGCCGCGCCGCCGCCTGCCGCGCTCGCATCGCCGCCCGGCGCGCCCATGCCCGTAGGACCAGCGCTGCCGCGCGCGGCGCCCCCGCCGGTCGTGCCGCCACCCGGTTGCGCGCCGCCCGTGCCGGTACCGTGGGGATCGCGAATGTGATCAAGGGGACCCGAGTCGCGCGCCTGACCCAGCACGCCGAGGCGTGGCCCGCCGTCCGAGCCGTGGCCGTTGTCGCCGTCGGCATCGCGGGCGGTGCCAAGGAAGACGCCGAGCCCCGCCACGGCGACGACGCCGGTGGCCCCGGTCAGGGCGAGCGCCGTACGCCATCGAGGCCGGCGAGACGGCGAAAGACCCGAAAGATCGGGCAATTCTGGCATAGCGTGGCTCTTTCGTGATCAGTTCGCGTTGGTTTTGTCGCGCGAGGCGGGACCAGTGTGGTCCACCGTTCGCGCGGGCGGCGGGGATTCTCCGATCTCGGTTGGTGGGCGACGACCGACGGGTGTTAGGCATCGGTCCCGGCCTCAGCGGTGGCTCAGCCCCGCTCGTGTCCCCACCTCTGTGGTGTCCCAGCCTGCTCGTGTCCCGGCGTCTGTGGTGTCCTGGCCCCGCTCGTGTCCCGGTCTCAGTCTCGGCGGGGGTATCCCGGACGCAGTCGTGTCCCGCTCCCAACCTGCCTCGGCCGTTCGGGCTCGACGGCAAGCCGCGTCGGGCCTGCCTCGCCTTCTGTTCGTGCGGTGTTGAGCAAGCGATGCGGGCAAGATGGGCGATTTAAGATCATTACATGCGGAGTGATGTTATTTGAGTGATTAATGTGCGAAAGGTGCCTTGTGGTGGCTAGGCTGGCCGAACCCTTCGGAAGCCTGGAGGTTTCCCCGACCAGCCGCAGGGAGTCACACCTTGGATAGGCACGATCGACCGTCGACGCACCACGACGGGGAGCCGACCCGACCCGTTCCCGCGAGCCCGTCAGCCGCGAACCCCCCTTCCGCGAGCCCGCCGAGATCCCGGCGCAAGACCGGGCCTGACCGGCGTGTCATCGCGGTCGCCGCGCTCGTCGCGGTCCTGGCCGGCGGCGGGATCGTCTACGCGGTCGCGAGCGACTCACGAGGAGCCGGTTCCATATCGAACGGCGAGTCCGCCGACGGCCGGCCCGCCACAGGCGATGAGGCAGCGTCGAACGGCGAGGGCGCACCGGACGACGGTGCCCGGGAAGCCGCCGCGTCCGGTGACGCCGATGCGGGGGCGGACGCCGATGGAGACAGCGGGAACGGCACCTCTCCCGGAGGGAGCGGGTCCAGCGGTAGCGGGTCCGGTTCGGGCACCGGTGGCACGACGGGCAAGAAGACGCCCAACACGAGCGAGACGCAGTCGTCGGCCACGGGCAAGTCGCCGACCAAGCCGTCCTCCGGCGGCGGTGAGGGCGACGAGGACACGGTCGACCGTTCCGGAGACGCTGGCGTCGTCGAGCCAGGAGAGCCGGTCGGCGGTTACTGATGCCGTGCCCACCGACATCCGGCGGCTGTGGGCACGCACCGACAAGCCTCGGAGGAAACCCTGATGTGCGGTCCGGCAGGCATCGCACGCTCGGGCCTCGACGTCTCTCCCGCTCCTGATTTCCCCGTCGCCTGATAGCGGCGGTCCCCTCGGGAGGTTCTGATGGAGGGAGGGCACAGGGCTCCGGCTTCGCTCGTCCCGGGGAAGGTTCGTGGTCCCCGCCAGGGGCGCGGGCCTCGCGGAGCGGGGTGGCTTCGGTGGGGAACGGTGTCCGGAGGCACGACGGATAGCCTGGTGCGGTGCTCGTCGCCGCCGCGGTATGCCCGCATCCGCCACTGATCGTCCCCGAGCTCGCCGGCTCGGCCGCATCCGAGCTCGATCCGCTTCGTACGGCGTGCGCGGAGGCCGTCCGTTCGCTCGTGCGATCCGGGCCCGATTCGCTCGTGCGATCCGGGCCCGATCTGCTGGTCGTCCTCGGCGGTGCGGCCAGGAGCGCCTCTTTTCCCGGTGACGCCGCCGGGACGTTCCGGCCATGGGGCGTGGACGTTCGCGTGGGCCGGGGCGAGCCCGTCCTTCCCTTGTCGCTCACCGTCGGGCGCTGGGTGCTCGACCACTCGGGGTTGTCCGAGACCGCCGTCCCCGTCGGTTTCGAGGCGGTCGCCTTCGACGCGCCATCCGAGGAGTGCGCGGCGCTCGGCCTGCGGATCTCCCGGGCGGGCAGCCGGGTCGCGGTCCTGGCCATGGGCGACGGATCGGCGCGGCTGACCGAGAAATCCCCGGGATACCTGCATCCCGCGGCGGCGCCGTACGACGAGATGCTGGCGGACGCGATAGGGAACGCCCGGACGGACCGGCTCGCCGCACTCGACCGGGCGGAGGCCGAGGAACTGTGGGTGGCCGGACGGGCCGTCTTCCAGGTTCTCGCCGCCGCGGCGGGCGATCGTTCCACCTCGCCGGCCGAGCCTCCGCGACCTCGTTCGCCCGAAGCGGCTCTGCCCGACGGCGTACGGGGCGACACGGAAGGCGGAATGCGTGGCGAGCTGCTCTACCAGGACGCGCCCTACGGCGTCGGCTACTTCGTGGCGCGGTGGACCGCTGAGTAGAACCCGCCGGCTGATCCCGTGGCACTGCCCAGGCGAAGCGGCTGGAACGGACGTCGCGGGGCCGCCCGATCAGGTCTCCCGCTTGGGCACGGGGATCCGCATGAGGTCACGGGCGACGACGATCTCGCCGGCGAACGCCGCGGCCGCCTCGTCGAGGAAGCGCTGCTCGTCGGCCTCCGCGTACCGCTCCGAGAAATGGGCCAGGACGAGACGGCGCACGCCGCACTCGGCCGCCACCTTGCCTGCCTGGGCCGCCGTGAGATGGCCGTACTCGGTGGCCAGAGCCGACTCGGCGGACAGGAACGTGGACTCGATCACGAGCATGTCGACCCCTTCGGCCAGGGCGAACACCTCGTCGCAGAGCCGGGTGTCCATGACGAACGCGGCGCTCTGTCCCGGGCGCGGGAGGCTGCAGTCGGCGAGATGGACGGTCGAGCCGTCGGGCGCGGTCACCGTGCCCTGCCGCTGCAGCTCCCCGATCAGGGAGCCGCTCACTCCACGCCTGGAGAGTTCGCTCGGCAACATGCGCCGCCCGGCGGGTTCGTCCACGCGGTAGCCGTACGACGCGACGGGGTGGGAGAGCGGCCGGGCGGTGAGCGTGACCGGACCCGCGGGCAGGTGCATGATCTCGCCGGACACCGGCCGGGCCTTGATGACCGAGGTGTCGGCGAAGGCCGAGGCGTGGCGCAGCCGCTGCCAGTACGTCTCCCCGCTCGCGGGGTAGGCGGCGTGGACGGTGTGGCCGACCCGGTCCCTGGCGATCCGCTGGACGACACCGGGAACGCCGAGGCAGTGATCGCCGTGGAAGTGCGTGACGCAGATCCAGGTGATGTCGTGCGCGCCCACTCCCGCGTGCAGCATCTGCCGCTGGGTTCCCTCGCCGGGATCGAACAGGAAACCCTCGCCGTCCCAGCGCAGCAGGTAACCGTTGTGGTTGCGGTGCCGTGTCGGTACGGCGCTGGCGGTCCCGAGGACGATGAGTTCGCGATGCACGCCTCAACCTAACGCCTCGCCCTGACGCCGCGACATTCGCGGCCGTCGCGAGCCTCCCGGGCGCGACGGTGGTCGCGGAGCGGGACGGACCCGGAAGAATGGACGCATGGATACAGTCGCCTTCGCCAGCGTTCCGACGAAGCTCGGTGACGTGCTCGCGGCCGTGACGGAGGACGGCGTCGCCGCCATGTCCTTCCAGGACAGCCCCGCCGCGCGGGCGCGCATCACCGAGCGGCTGAAGATGGCCGTCGCCGACGACCCTTCCCGTACGGCGTCCGCACGCGGGGAGCTCGCGGCCTACTTCGCCGGTGAGCTGCGGGAGTTCGGCGTCGCGGTCGACTGGCGGCTGATGTCCACGTTGCAGCGGCAGGTGCTGGGCACGCTCTACACCACCGTGCCGTACGGGCGGGTGGTGACCTATGGCGAACTGGCCGCCAGGAGCGGCACCGGTGTGCCCGCCCGGGGCATCGGATCGATCATGGGCAGCAACCCGATACCGATCATCGTGCCCTGTCACCGGGTCGTCGCGGGCAACGGCCTCGGCGGGTTCAGCGGCGGCGAGGGCGTGGAGTCCAAGCGCTGGCTGCTGACCCTCGAGGGTCACCTGCCACCCACGCTCGACTGGGATCTGTGAGCGGGTGCCGCTCCGGGGCATCCGGAGCGGCACCTTCACCTTGGCCGCCGGGGCATCAGCCCCGGCGGGAGTCAGCGGGGTTCAGGCCCGCCGGTTCCGCCGGGACTCTCCGGCCTCCTGCCGGTGTCCTCGCCGAGCCTGCCCTCGGTGCCTTCGAAAGTGTCGCGCCCTCGGCCTGTCACGTCGCCCATGGTCTCCTGGCTCCTCGCGTGACGCTGCTTCGGGATGTTCTGCAGCTTCTCTGCCGTGCTGCTGATCATTTCCTTGACCTTGTCGATGATCGACATCGTGACTTCACCCCGATTCGATGCGACCAGGCATCGTACGGCTCCCCCTTACCCAGGAGTTGAGAGACTTACCGTTGTGGGGCGACTACCTGTTATCGCCGTCGTGGGTGCCACGGCGGCCGGGAAATCCGATCTGGCCGTCGATCTGGCACTGCGGCTGGGCGGCGAAGTGATCAACACCGACTCGATGCAGCTTTACCAAGGAATGGACGTCGGGACGGCGAAGCTGACCGTTTCCGAACGCAGGGGCGTGCCCCACCACCTGCTGGACATCTGGCCGGTGACGCGTACGGCCAGCGTCGCGGAATACCAGCGACTGGTCCGGTCGCTGATCGACCGGCTCAGGTCCGAGGGCCGGGTTCCGATCCTCGCCGGAGGGTCCGGGCTCTACGTCCGGGCGGCCCTGGACGACCTGGAGTTCCCGGGGACCGATCCGGCGATCCGTGACCGGCTGGAGAAGGAACTGGCCGAGACGGGCCCCGCGCCCCTCTACGAGAGGCTCAGCAGGGAGGATCCGGTGGCCGCGGCCCAGATCCTGGCGAGCAACGGCCGCCGGATCGTCCGGGCCCTTGAGGTGATCGAGCTGTCCGGGCGGCCCTTCTCGGCCACCATGCCGTCGTACGACTCCGTCTACGACAGCGTGCAGATCGGGGTGGAGGTCCCGAGGCCGGTGCTCGACGAGCGGATCGCCCTCCGCGTCGACCGCATGTGGAACGCCGGTCTCGTCGACGAGGTGCGGCGGCTCGCGGACCTCGGCCTGGCCGAGGGCCGTACGGCGAGTCGCGCGCTCGGCTACGCCCAGGTCCTGCGCTTCCTCGGCGGAGAGTGGACGGAGGAGCAGGCCAAGGACGAGACGATCCGGGCCACCCGCCGGTTCGCCCGCCGCCAGGAGTCGTGGTTCCGCCGCGATCCGCGGGTCGTGTGGCTGCCCTTCGACGCCCCCGACCTGACCGATCGTGCGCTCGCCCTGGTCACGCCGTAGCCGCCTCGGCGTCGGGAGAGGACGGTGCCGGGGCGGCCACGGCCGATGAGTGGCCGTCCCGAGTGGCCGTCCCGAGCGGCCGTCCCGAGTGGCCGGACCCATGCCCGGCGAGCTTGCCGGCGGCGGTTCCGGAAGGCCGTTGCGACTAAAATTCGCTGCTATGCGGTTCGTCAAGGGACATGGCACCGAGAACGACTTCGTCATCCTTCCGGATCCGGACGGGGCGCTCGATCTCGGGCCGGCGGCCGTCGCCGCGCTGTGCGACCGCCGCGCGGGGATCGGCGGCGACGGCGTGCTGCGTGTCGTCCGCACGAAGCTGTGCCCCGAGGTGGCCGACCAGGCGTCCATGGCCGAGTGGTTCATGGACTACCGCAACGCCGACGGCAGCGTGGCCGAGATGTGCGGCAACGGCGTGCGGGTCTTCGCCCGCTACCTCGTCGCGTCCGGGCTCGCCGCGCCGGGCGAGTTCGGCGTCGCCACCCGTGGCGGGGTCAAGCGGGTACGGCTGGCGTCCGAGGGGGACGTCACCGTGGACATGGGCAGGCCCCGCGTGCTGGGCGCGAGCCGGACCACGGTGAACGGCCGCGAGTACCACGGCCTGAACGTGAATATGGGCAACCCCCACCTGGCCTGCCTGATCGACGACCCCGTGGCGGGGCTCGACCTGACCGCGCAGCCCGGGTTCGACCGCGAGGTCTATCCCGACGGCGTCAACATCGAGTTGATCAATCCGGTGGCCGATCACGCCGTCTCGATGCGGGTCCACGAGCGCGGGTCGGGGGAGACCCGTTCCTGCGGCACCGGGGCGGTCGCGACCGCGGTGGCCGCGGCCCACGCCGCCGGACGGAGCACCGGTACCTGGGCCGTCCACGTGCTCGGCGGCACCGTGACCGTCACGCTCGACGAGGAGACCAGCTATCTCGCCGGCCCGGCCGTCCTGGTCGCGTCGGGAGACTGGCCCGCCGTTCTGGACGGCTGATCGTGACGGGTTTCCCCAACGCCGGTTAAGACATGGCTCGCGGCGTTTGGGGCATGCTCGGTGAGCTGGCAGACTGGCTGCCCATGGACGTGGACATCTGGGCCTGGGTCGGCGGCACCCAGAGGGAACTGCACGAAGCCGGCAACGCCGGTCTGGCCGTGGCGCTGGGTGACGTCCCCGCGCAGGCCCTCGAAGGGCGGTACGGGCAGCTCGACGTCGTCGCCCCGGCCATCGCCCAGCAGGCGGAGGTGCTCGGCAAGCCGTGGCTCGAGCTCTTCGCCCGCTACTGGCACATGATCGGCCGGGTGGGCGACCGGGCGAACGGCGCGGTCGCGCTGGACGACGCGCGGCAGCTCGTCGAGTTCTCCCAGCGAGACGACGTGCGCGACTGCCCGGCCGCGTCCGCCGCGGTCGAGGCCCTGGCGATCGCCCAGGCGAACACGGACGGCCCCGGATACGCCGACGAGCGGCTGGCCGCCCTCGGCGCCGCGCTCGGTGACGTCGAGCCGGACTCCCTCGCCTTCCCGGGGCTCACCACCCAGTACGTCGCCGCGTTGCTGGACGCGGGCAAGGCCGCCGAGGCGGTCGCGTACGCCGAGGCCGCGGTCGACCGGCTGCGCGCGGCGGGCCGGGAGGCGAGCTGGGAGCTGGGCGCGGTCTCCGCGCGGGCGCTGCTCGCCGACGGGCGCGCCGACGCCGCCCTGACCGCGCTGGACGCGGCGGCGGACTTCAAGCCGGACGACCCGGTGGCCAAGGCGCGCCGGGAGGCGCTGCTGCGCACTGTCGTGCTGGTCGGCCTCGAGCGCATGGACGAGGCCGTCGAGGCCCTTCCCGATCTCGACGTGGTCGGTGAGCACCCGCGTGAGTGGGTGGAGTGGGCGCAGACGGTCGCGAAGCTGGCCGGCGGCGGTTCGATCTCCAACAGCTGGCAGCTCGGACGGGTGCTGCGGCAGTGGCTCGCGTACTTCGAGACGATGGGCGGGCACCGTGCCCGGGTCGAGCTCGCGCTGGCGGCCGGCGACCTGGCCGTCGCCCGCCAGGGACAGTGGCAGGCCCGGCTGCTCGCCGACCTGGCCGAGGCGGCGCTGGCCGACCTCAGGAACACCGACGGCCTCCCGGAGCGCATCGCCGCGCTGCGCGCCGCCGCCGACGCCGCTCCCGTCCTGCCCCCGCCCGGACCGCAGGACGAGCTGGTCGCCTACTTCGACGCCGCCGACGGCCGTACGGCCGACCCGGAGCGGTGGGTGGGCTGGCTCTGGCCGGTGTCCGGCACGGAGCTGGAGGCCACCCGCCGCCACGCCACCACGCTCGGCTTCCTGGGATACGCCGGGACGGGCGCCGACATCTACTGGAAGCTGATCGTCGAGGACGGTGACCCCGCCACCGCAGGTGACGAGGACATCGCCTACCTCACCGGCCTCCTCATCGAGGCGAACCAGGACGAGCGCGTCGAGCGGTTCGCCGCACTCCTGCCGGAGCGGCACTCCCACCTCGCCCTCGCCCGGCTGCACCGTGCCCGCGAGCGCTGGGAGGAGACCGCGGCCGAGGCCGAGAAGGCCGTCGCCGCGGGGTCCGCACTGGAGGGGCGCCGGCTCTGGTCGGGCGCCGTGCAGCAGCTCGGCGACAACGCCAAGGGCGCCGAGATCATGCGGCCGCTCCTCGACACCGGCGACGCCGAGGAAGAGGACATCTGGCGCATCATCGTCCTGGCCACCGCCGCCGAGGACTGGGTCACGGTCCGCGCCGCCGCCGCCAAGCTCGGCATGCCGATCCAGTCCGAGGAAGGGCCGATCGAGGAGGAGTGGCACCTGATCCGCGCCATCCTCCCCTCGCCCGACGGCAGCCAGCGGGAGGTGCTCGCCGTACGGACCGGTCCGGCCACGGCGCGCCTGGCGATCCCGCAGCCGCGCGGCATGGAGTACAACGCGGGGGATGTGGTCGTGATCGACCCGCGTCCGCTGGAGCCGGTTCCGGAGGACCCGCAGGAGCGCGAGAGCTTCGTCATCCCCTTCGCGGGTGTGTCGATGCTGCGTCCCGGCGGATACACGAGCTGGTTCTTCGACGGCGCGGCCCCCTCCGAGGAGGAGTGGACCGAGTTCAACGAGCTGCTCGCCGAGCGCGGCTGGCCCATGTGGGTCTACAGCGACGAGAACTACCAGGTGACGCACCCCGGGACCGGCGAGCAGCTGCCCGGAGTGTTCGGCTGGATCGCCGCGCCTCCGACGGTGAGCGCCGCGGAGCTGGACGCCACGCTCGACGACGCGACCGAGCAGTGGGTGCACCCGCTCGCCTGGCTGGACCTGGCCCGCGAGGTCGGCGTCGAGGTCGAGCGGCACGAGCGCATCTCCAAGGAGTACGGCCTCTGACGGCTCGCGGGAGGTCACGGCGGCCGGTGACGGCGTCTCCGTGACCTCGCCGCGGTCCTGAAGCACGCGAGGGGCGTCCCTGCCGGTCAGATCGGATCGGTGCGGGCGCCCTTCGCCGTCGCTCCGCCCGTTCGTGAGGCGGTGTGGCGGATGACGAGGGAGGCGTGCACGTCCTCGCCGGTCTGCGCGGCGTACATGTGCGGTACGTCGGACACCCAGCTCGCGTGGCCTCCGGCCGGGATCACGATGGGACGGTCGAGCGGGCCGACCCGGGCGGTGCCGGTGAAGACGGTGAGGAACTCCACGGCGCCGAGAGGGTGGGCGGGGGAGACCTGCACCCGACCCGGCCTGATCCGCAGCCGGTAGAGCTCGGTCGTGACGAGCCCGTCCACGAAGGTCTCCAGGAGCGCGGCGGAGACGGCGGACCCGTGGATGATCTCGGGTGGTTCCGGCCGCTCCGGCCGTACGTCGGGATCGGACCGCACAGCATGGTCGAACCGCACAGCATGGCCGGATGGCACAGCATGGTCGGGCGGCACGTCATGGCCGGACGGCACGCCGGACTCGGTGAGCATGTCGGTGAGCACGGCCGCGAGCGGGACGTCGAGCTGGGCGGTGATCGCGTACAGGGTCTCGACGGTCGGATTGCGGGTCCCGGCCTCCAGCCCGGACAGCGTGGCCTTGCCGACGCCTGCCCGCAGGGCCAGCTCCGACAGCGACAGCCCGCGTTGCGCGCGCAGCCGCCGGATGCGCTGCCCGACCTCGGCAGCGAACGCCGCGGAGTGCTCCCTCATGTGACCAGTATCGTGCCGGACTGTTCCGTTTGTGGAACGACGGGCCCTAGACTGCTGTTCCATATACGGAACGAACGGAGTTCGTGATGGGACGCGTGCTGCAGCCGATCCTGGCCGGAGTGGTGCTCGCGATCGTGGGCTTCGCCAGCTCGTTCGCCGTGGTGCTGGCAGGGCTGCGGGCCGTCGGCGCCGATCAGGCGCAGGCCACGTCCGGGCTGCTGGTGCTGTGCCTCGCGATGGGCGCGCTCGGGATCGGGCTGGGCCTGCGCTACCGGATGCCGATGAGCGTCGCCTGGTCCACGCCGGGAGCCGCGCTGCTGGTGTCGGTCGGGTCGGAGGGCGCCGGCGACCGGGCCGACTACCGTGCGGCCCTGGGCGCGTTCGCCGTCACCGGCCTGCTGTTCGTCCTGGCCGGGCTGTCCGACCGGTTCAGCCGCCTGCTGCACGCCATCCCCGCCCCGCTGGCCGGTGCCATGCTCGCCGGGGTGCTGCTGCCGCTGTGCCTGGCCCCCGTCCAGGCGGTCGTACGGTTCCCCGGGCCCGCGATACCGATCGTCGTCGCCTGGGCGGTGCTGTTCCGCTTCGCGCGGAGATGGGCCGTGCCGGGGGCGCTGCTCGTCACGATCGCCGTCATCCTGCTCACCCAGCCGAGAGCGGAGCACGGCGCGGGACTGTGGCCGGCGGTGACCGTCGAGACGCCCTCCTTCTCGGCCGGCGCCCTGATCGGCATCGCGATCCCGCTGTTCATCGTCACGATGGCCTCGCAGAACGTGGCCGGGATGAGCATGCTGGCGACCTACGGATACCACCCGAGGCTCCGGCCGATCCTGACGACGACGGGGCTCGCCACGATGGCCGTGGCCCCCTTCGGCGGGCACGCCGTCAACCTCGCGGCGATCACCACGGCGCTGGCCGCCGGCCCCGACGCCCACCCCGACAGGGACCGGCGCTGGATCGCGTCGGTCACGGGCGGCGTCGTCTACATCGTGCTCGGCCTGTCCATCGGGCTGACCGTGTCGTTGATCGCGTCGTCCCCGCCGCTGCTCATCGAGACCGTCGCGGGGCTGGCGCTGCTGGCCACGCTCGGCTCGGCGGTCCAGGCCGCCGTCGCGGACGAGCGGCAGCGTGACGCGGCGGTGGTCACGTTCGTGGTGACCGCCTCGGGGGTCGCCCCGTTCGGCATCGGGGCCGCGTTCTGGGGGCTCGTGGCCGGGTTGGCGTTCCGCGCGCTGTCCGGCGGCCTGCGAGGCCGCTCCAAGGCGGCGGTCTCCGCGACTTCCACGCCACCCGCGACTTCCGCAGCGACTTCCACGCCGCCGGCGACGCCCATGCCCTCCGCGACTTCCACGCCGCCGGCGACGCCCATGCCCTCCGCGACTTCCATGCCATCCACGCCCTCCGTGACAGGTGCGCCGTCCGCAACTCCTGCGGCGCCGCCGTCCCCGGTGGCTGGCACCGGCGGCGCCCACGGCTCCTGAGCGCCGGTGGGATCCCGTGCCGTCCGCCAGGCGGTGAGACGCCCCCCGCACGCGAAGGCCGTGGAGCGCGGCATGACCGCCGATAGGGCCACGGCCGCGGACCGCTGAGGTCGAGGAGCGCGTGGCCGCCGTCGGGACTTGGGAACCCTGTCACCACTCGTGACGCTGTGCCCCTTGTGTCGGGATCCGGGCGGCTTGACTCCAAAACCTGACATTTGCCGATAATTACTATTTCTTGGGGCTTTGCTATACCTAGGTATGTAATTTCTTTACCTAGGGGTGGCGATGCGTGCACGTGGATCCAGGGCGATCCTCGGTTTCTCTATGGCGGTAGCCGTACTGGCGGGATGCGGGCCGCTGGACGCGCAGGACATCGGAGTCGATCACCTCGCCAAGAGCGCGTCGCCGAAGGCGACGTCGAAGTCCGGCGGAGGCGGGCGCGGGGCCAGCCCGCTGGAGAACCCCGACGGGACCAGGCCGGGACTCGCGCCGATCACGGCGGCCAAGGAGAAGGCGAAGGCCCGCGAGCTCATCGAGAAGGTCCCCACCAAGAAGCGCGGGACGAAGACCGGCTACGACCGGGACAAGTTCGGGTACGCGTGGGCCGACAGCGTGGACGACGTCCCCTTCGGGCGCAACGGCTGCGACACCCGCAACGACCTGCTCCGGCGGGACGGCCAGAAGCTGAAATACCGCGATGGATCGACCTGCATCCTCGTCTCCATGACCCTGGACGACCCGTACACCGGCAAGACCATCGAATGGCGCAAGGAGAAGGCCGCCGAGATCCAGATCGACCACGTCATGCCGCTCTCCTACGACTGGCAGATGGGCGCGTCCCGGTGGAGCGACGCCAAGCGGAAGCAGATCGCCAACGATCCGCTCAACCTGCTGCCCGTGGACGGGCCGATGAACTCCTCCAAGAGCGACTCGGGCCCCGCCGACTGGCTTCCGCCGGTCAACGAGATCCGCTGCTCGTACGCCGTCCGGTTCGCCCAGGTCGCGCTGAAGTACGAGCTCCCGGTGACCGAGGAGGACAAGTCGACCATGCTGGAGCAGTGCGCCTGACCTTCCGCCAGGCGTGGTCCGGTGGTCATGCCGGTGCGCCTGGCCTCTTCGCGAACCGGTTCGGCTGGTCATGCCGGTGCGCGTGACCCCTTCGCGAACCGGGGTCAGGTCGTCACGCCGGTGCGCCTGTCCCAGAACGCGACGAGGACCCGCCCTTATGGCCTGGGAGAGCGGGTCCTCGTGAACCGGCGGCGGAGGCGGAAGATCAGCCGCAGCCGGCGTGCGGGTCGTCGACCCGGGGTGCCTTGTCGTCGACGGAGATCGTCAGCTGGGCCGTTGAGGCGACCAGGCTGCCGAGCGGCGCCTTGGCCTCCTTCTCGTCCACCACGATGCCCCGCTCACCCAGGAGTTCGTAGGTCTCCGGGTTGAAGATGATGTCCTCACGGATGCCGAGCGACTCACGCCCTACGCCGATGCCCTTGCGTCCCGCCGCGTCCTCGGCGTCCTCGGTCACGGTGACGCCGGGAATCGTCGCCGCGGCCTTGAACAGCGCGGCGCGCTGCTCGGCGGGTAGGTAGGTCTCCCGGAGCAGGTCGCCGACGGCGGTCCACGCCCCGGCGTCCGGCGAATTGTCCCCGTTATCCCTGGCGTAGAGGTGGGCGCGCATCCCTTCGGCGTCGCCCGGCAGTTTCTTCAGCGAGGTGTACGCGGTTTCCGACACGTTCCCGCAGACCGGCAGCCTGTTCCATTCGGTGCCCTGCTCGTCGTAGGCCTCCTTCGGGATCGGCCAGCCAGGGTATGCCCGGGGCTCCAGGTATTCGATCTTCAGGGCGCCGTCCCTCGTGCCGTCGGCCGAGAGCCAGATCGTCCGCTTGGAGCGGTAGAGGTAGCGGCTCTCCTCGATCGACTCGCCGGTCTTGACGTTCGCGCCCATCCGTATCGCGCCGTACATCGTCTGCGATGTGACCCTGATGAACTGGTCGTCACCCGGCCGCAGGTCGGTCACCGCTCGGGCGGCCCGGCCCAGCACCTCCTCCGCAGACATCTTCGCGATCCTCGGCAGCGTGATCGCGGCCCGCTCGCCGGTGCCCGCGCTCGCCGTTCCCACGGCGACCGTCGGCGCGTCGTCGGCGCCCGCACCGGGGAAGAGCGTGGCGACCGCGACGACGCTCGCCGCCGCGACCGCGAGGGCCCCCACGAGCGCGATGCCGTACGGCCTGCGCCTGGGTGGGGCGGAGGCGGTCAGGGTACGCCGGGCCGCCAGCTTGGCCCCCTCGGAGTACGGAGTCACTTCCGGCCGGGCCTGCTTGATCATGTCGATTTCGTCGTTCACGCGGCGGGCTCCTCGGAGAGGTGGAGATGGCGGCGGAGCTTCGCCCTGATCCGGTGCAACCGGGAGCGGACCGTGCCGATGGGGATCTTGAGGGCTTCGGCCGTCTCTTCGTACGTGAGATCGGCCCAGGCGACGAGCAGGAGCAGATCCCGC
This sequence comes from Microtetraspora glauca, assembly GCF_040656155.1. NCBI lineage: Bacteria > Bacillati > Actinomycetota > Actinomycetes > Streptosporangiales > Streptosporangiaceae > Microtetraspora > Microtetraspora glauca. The sequence goes on along the minus strand of NZ_JBFALK010000005.1, from coordinate 195,971 downwards.
TCGGCCGCGGACAGCCGCGCCAGGGCGGCGGCGAGCGCGGGGCGCATGGCGGCGGCACTCGCACGCTCGGCGCTGCGCTCCTCCTCGTGGAGTTCCGCGCCGGACGCGTCCGCGCCGCCCGCGGCCCTGGCGAAAGACTTGAGCCTGCGCACCTCGGACCTGCGATGACCGGAGATCAGCTTGCCCGCGATGCCGTACAGCCACGGCCGGGCGTCCGGCCGGGTCAGGTCGTATCTGTGCCGCTTGCGGAAGGCGATGAGGAACGTCTCCGCCGTCACGTCGTCGGCCTGGCCGAGCTCGGGGCCGAGACGGCGCGCGACGTAGGCGTGGATCTCGTCGGAATGCCGGTCGAACACCCCGGCGAACTCCTCCGGCCGGTCCAGCGATGCGCGGATCAGCCCGGCGTCGCTGGGCCCGCTCGGCTCCGCCTCGGAGGTGGTGAACAGGCCCCAGGGATGTGGAGCCGCTGAACTCACCACCCGTCGTGTCCGTCCACGGAGGATCTCAGGGGGCTCGGGGAACTCGGGGCCTTCGGGGAACCCGAAGGGCGCGAGAGGGTCGGGGGAGGGCCCCCAGCTTCGGTCGGCATGAGAAGGATCGATCCTTCCATAGGGCTAAGTGGGCGCCCGCGCGCCCCTCACCCCTACCTCCGCCGGACGCCCGGATCGAGTTCCACGTCTGTTCTCCCTTTTTTGGGGCGGACGCCGACTGGGCTCGGCAGCCCCCGCTTTCCGCCCGCGCCGCGCGTCCCGGTCACCCCGCGCCTTCAGCGGGCGTAGCCCTGCCCCGGTCGCCCTCGTCTTCAGCATGCGCGGCGCGTCCCGGTCACCCCGCGCCTTCAGCGCGGGCCGCGCGTGCCCCGGCCGTCTCCGGCGGCCGATCCGCTCATCGGATCAGGAACCCGTTGTGGTCCCTGGCGATCCCGCCGGCCCGCTCGGCGATCGCCAAGGCCGCCCGGCGGGCCGTCCCGACGAGATCGGGACCCTGGACGCCGTCGTCCACGCAGATCTCGTACGTCACCTCGCCGTCGTCCTCCTCCACCAGGATCTCGATCGGGCTTCGCTCGCTGGTCAGCATGGTGATCACCGGATTCACCGACGTGGCGGTCAGGCCGGGGAGCTCATCGGCCAGCAGCTCGACCAACTCGGCGACCGGAACGCGTCGCCCGCCGGTGACGTCAGCCAGATCGGCGGGCGAGTCGGGCGCGTGAGGATGGACCTGGCCGTTCAACCGCTCCGCCAGGCCCGCCGCGACCGCCATGGGCCGGTCGTACTCCCCGCCCTCCTCGTCGTCGATGTTCGCCGCGACGTAGGCGACCTGCCATCCGGCCGGGATGCCCGCCTTGGCCGCCAACTCGGGCGTCATCGTGATCGGGCCGCGCAGCCATACGTTGTCGCTGACCTTCAGGCCGTCGCCGTACGGCCTGGCCCCCGGACCGTGCAGCCGTACGGTGTTCAGCACCGCCTCGGTGTCGGGGACGTAGGGAAGGAGAAGCGTCGGTCCCTTGCGAAGCCGCCGGACCAGGAAGAAATTAGAAAACAGTCCCATGCGGCCCAGTCTCGACCGCACGACTTGGGGGCGGCTTGTACGCGACCTGAGCGGCTCGCACGCGAAGATCCCAAGGAACTCCGAAGCCCCGCAGCTCCGAAGCCCCGCAGCTCCGAAGCCCCGCAGTTTCGGGGCCGCCGAGCGGAGCGAGCGGGTAAGGCGCGACTCCCTAGCGACGAGGAAAGCCGCCGTCTCCAAGGCGTCCGACCGGCAGCGCCGAAGGCGTCGTAGGAAGCAGCGCCTACGGCCTGGCCCCGCGAACCTCGATCGAGGCGAGCAGGTCGGCGCTGGCCCGCGTGATCGCCTCGACGGCCTGCTCGAAAGCGGCCGCGTTGTGGGCGGCGGGAGCGCGGAACCCCGAGATCTTCCTGACGTACTGCAGCGCGGCGGCCCGGATGTCGTCGTCGGTCACCTCGTCGGCGAACGGAGGGCGCAGGGTCTTGATGCTTCGGCACATGCCCCCCATCCTCCTCGGTCGCGGGTCGGGTGCGCGGGTCAGGCGCCGAACACGGACGCCCCGAAGTCGTCCGCGACCGCGCGCAGGGACGCGGCGAGCTCCTCACGGTCATGCGCGTCGATCCGCTCAGCCGGGCCGGACACCGACATCGCCGCCAGCACTCGGCCGCCGGCGCGGACCGGCACAGCCAAACAGTGCACGCCGTTCTCCTCCTCGCCCAGGTCCAGGGCGTAACCCCGGTCGCGGACCCGGCCGATCTCTGCCAGCAGGTCGTCCGTCGTGGTGATCGTCCGGTCGGTACGGCGCGGCAGGCCGGTCCGGTCGAGTATGGCCGCCGCGTCCGGACGGTCGGCGAGCAGCACCTTGCCCACGGCCGTGCTGTGCGGGAGCACCCGCCGCCCCACCTCGGCGAACATCCGCAACCTGCGCGGCGACGGCACCTGGGCGACGTACACCACGAAATCGCCCTCCAGCACCGCCATGTTCGCGGTCTCGCCCGACAACTCGACCATCTTGGCGAGGTAGGGCTCCGCCCACGTGCCCACCATCCGCTCGGCCGCTCCGCCGATGCGTACCAAGGCACCGCCCAGGGCGTACCTGCGGTCGCTCTCCTGCCGGACGTAACCGCGCGCGAGCAGCGTTTGGAGCAGCCGGTGGATCGTGCCGTACGGCAGGCCCGTCCTGGCCGCGATCTCCGACAACCCGGCCTCGCCGCCATGATCGGCCAGTGCCTCCAGCACGTCGAGCGCCCGATCGACGCTCTGCACGCTCATGTCGTCTCCTCGCCTGGCGGCTCGGAGTCGCATTCGCGAAACGCGCTGTGCTTACTGATTCGCTCGCTTCGCTCGTTCATGTCGTCTCCTCGCCTGGCGGCTCGGAGTCGGGTCGTGTCGAGGACGAGCAATGAGCACCCGCGCGAAACGCGATTCGCTCGATCATGCGCGTCCCAGCGCACGGGCGCCGAGCCCGCGCAGGCTGGCATCGAGCACTTCGGCGGTGTGCGCCACCCTCATCTCGCCCTTCCCCGACCTCCGTACGGCGGCCGCGATCTGCATGGAACAGCCGGGGTTCGCGGACACCAGCACCTCGGCGCCGGTCGCCATGACATGCCCGGCCTTGCGGTCGCCCAGTTCGCGGGCGGGTCCCGGCTGGAACAGGTTATAGGTCCCCGCCGACCCGCAGCAGATGGCGGACTCCGAGATCTCCCGGAGCTCCAGGCCGGGGATCCCGCGCAGCAGTTCCCTCGGTTGGGACCGCACCCCCTGAGCGTGGGCCAGATGGCACGCGTCATGGTAGGCCACGGAAACCGGCAACGGATGGCGCCGCGCGACCGGGCCCAGCTCGACCAGGTACTCGGCGAGGTCGCGCACGCGCAGCGCCTCGGCCCGCTCCGCCCATTCCGGCTCGTCCCTGAGCACCTCGGCGTACTCCTTCATGCTCGACCCGCAGCCGGCGACGTTCACCACGACCGTGTCGACCCCGGCCCGCTCGAACATCGCGATCGTGCGCTTGGCGAACCGGCGGGCGTCCCGGCCCGAATGCAGGGACAGCGCTCCGCAGCATCCCTGGCGCGGCGGGATCACCACGTCGCAGCCCTCCATCGCGAGCACGCGCGCCGTCGCCGCGTTGACCCGGGGGAAGAACTGGCTCTGCACGCATCCGGTGAGCATCCCCACGGTGGCTCTGCGTCGGCCCAGGGCGTGTACGCGCGGCGGCAGCCGTACCGGCCGGGCGGGTGGGGGAACGAGCTCGGCCATGGCGCCGAGGGACGGGTGGACCCGGTCGAGGAACGGCCGCATCCGCGTCGCCAGGCGCATCGGCAGGCGCATCGCCCGCAGCCGCCGCCGGTAGGGGAACAACGCGAAGACCAGCCCCCTGATCGCGCGGTCCTCGGGAGCGCGTACGTGCTCCCGCTCCACCACGGCGCGGGTCTCCTCGATGAGCCGGTCGTACCGCACGCCCGACGGGCAGGCCGTCACGCAGGCCATGCAGCCGAGGCAGGCGTCGAAGTGGCCCGCCATCTCATCGGTGACCGGCGTCCCCTCGACGTGCTGCGCCATGAGATGGATCCGGCCGCGGGGCGAGTCCATCTCCTCTCCCCACAGGAGGTACGTCGGACAGGTGGGCAGGCAGAACCCGCAGTGCACGCAATCCTTGATCAGCTCGGGGTCCACATCAGATCCCTCCCACGAATCGGCCGGGAGACATCCGGCGTTCAGGGTCGAAACGGTCCTTGACCCGGCGCATGAGCGTGAGCCCTCCGACGTGCCCCCACCGGTCCACCCGCCGCGCGACCTCCTCGGGCGCGGTGAGCACGACGACCCGTCCCGCGTCCTCGCATTCGGCGCGGAGCGCGCCGACGAACGCCGCGGCCGCGGCCGGCTCGGTTCCCGGCGGGAGGGCGACATGGAGCACCCCCGAGGCCAGGGACCCGCGTACGGCCGGGCGCGTGCCCGTCGTCGCGGCGGTGGAGAAGGGGCCGACGAACGTTCCGGGAAGCCGGGAGGCCACGTTCCTGAACTCCAGCAGGACGCCCTCGTCGCCCGCCCGGTCAGCGGGACCGGGGAGTCCGGGGAGTCCGGGGAGCCGTCCCCACCATTCCGGGGGCTCGTCCGCCACCTGCGCCTTCTCTCCCATCATGTCCTGTACGGCCCGCGCGCGCTCGGCGGCGGCCGCCCCCTCGACCAGGACCGCGATCACGCAGGGGCCGTTCACGTCCGGCCAGTCGACCTCGATCGCGCTCGGCTCCGCCTGGGACTCGGCGACGGCCGGGACGATCACGCGGATCTCGTCGGCCACGTCGACGGACGCGGTGTCGAAGGCGACGCCCTTCTCGTCCTCCCGCGTGCCCTGCGTCTCCGTCACGGGCCGGTCGAAGGTGGCGGTCACCCACGCCCGTGCCGTGGGGAGGGGATGGAGCCGGAACGTGGCGTCGGCGATCACTCCGAGCGTGCCGTACGAGCCGGTGAACAGCTTGCCCAGGTCGTAGCCCGCGACGTTCTTGACGACCTTGCCGCCCGCCTTGGCGATCGTGCCGTCCGCGAGGACGACGGTGATCCCGATGATCAGATCGCGCGCGGTGCCGTACCGGAACCTGCGGGGACCGGCGATCCCGGTGGCGAGCAGGCCGCCGACCGTGCCGCCCTCCAGCGGGACGTCGATGGCGAGTTCCTGCCCCTTCGCGGCGAGCGCCCGTGCCAGCGCGTCCAGCGGCACCCCGGCCTGGACGCGGACCACCAGGTCACCCGCCTCGTGCTCCAGGATCTCGTTCAGGCAGCAGGTGTCGATCAGTACGTCGCACCGCTCCGGGGGGTGGCCCCAGTGCAGTTTCGTCCCGGCGCCGGTCGTGACGACGGCGAGGTCGTGCGCGGACGTCACCCGCATGAGGGCGGCGATCTCCTCGGTGGCCTCGGGCAGGGCGACCCATCGCGGCCGGACCCCCGCGACCGAGTCGTCCGGGCCCGCGGGCCGGATCGCCACGCCCGTGTCGGTGAGCGCTGCGGTGAGCACCTCTTCCGCGCCGGCGTCGTCGTTCATCAGAACTGCTCCGCCCGGCCGGACTCGACCAAGGGGTGGACGCCCTTGCGCACGCCCGGCACCTCGCCGCACAACCTCGGTGTCGGGAAGACCTTGCCCGGGTTGGACAGGCCGCGCGGATCGAAGGCGCAGCGGACGAGTTGCATCGTGTCCAGGTCTTCCTCTGTGAACATCTTCGGCATATATCGGGATTTATCGACGCCCACGCCGTGCTCGCCGGTGATCGATCCGCCGTGCTCGATGCACAGGTCGAGGATCCGCCCGCTGACCGCCTCGGCGCGCTCGCCCTGACCGGGGACCGCGTCGTCGAACAGGACCAGCGGGTGCAGGTTGCCGTCCCCCGCGTGGAAGACGTTGGCCACACGGATGCCGTACTCCTCCTGGAGGCGGTCGATTCCGGCCAGCACCTCCGGCAGCGCCGTGCGGGGGACCACGCCGTCCTGCACGATGTACGCCGGGCTGATCCGGCCCACGGCCGCGAAGGCGGACTTGCGCCCCTTCCAGATGGCGGCCCGCTCCTCGGCGGACGCCGCGACCCTGATCTCGAACGCGCCGCTCTCCCGGCAGATCCGCTCCACCTCGGCGAACTGGTGCCCCACCTCGGCGTGCGGCCCGTCCAGCTCCACGATGAGTACGGCTCCCGCGCCCTGGGGGTATGCGCAGTTGACGGCGGCCTCGGCCGCCTCGATGGCCAGCGCGTCCATCATCTCGATGGCCGCCGGGACGATGCCCGCCGCGATGATCGCGGATACGGCCTGGCCGCCGGCCTCGATGCCCGTGAACGCCGCGAGCAGGGTGGTGACCGCCTCCGGCATCCGCGAGAGCCGTACGGTGATCTTGGTGGCGATGCCGAGGGTGCCCTCCGAGCCGATGAACGCGCCCAGCAGGTCGTAGCCGGGGTCATCGGCCGACAGCTCCACGATCTCCCCGTCGGGAGTGACGATCTCCAGTCCGAGGATGTGGTTGACCGTGAACCCGTACTTCAGGCAGTGGGCGCCGCCCGAGTTCTCCGCGACGTTGCCGCCTATCGAGCAGATCTGCTGGCTGGAGGGGTCGGGCGCGTAGTAGTACCCCTGGTCGCGGACCGCCTCGGTGATCGCCAGGTTGGTGACTCCCGGCTCGACCACCGCGCGCCGGTTCTGCAGGTCGATCTCCAGAATGCGCCGCATCCGGGACGTGACGATCAGGACGCCGTCGGTCCTGGGGAGTGCGCCGCCGGACAGGCCGGTCCCCGACCCCCGTGCCACGAACGGCACGCCGTACTCATCGCACAGCCGGACCACGGCCGCGATCTGCTCGGCGGTGTCGGGAAGGACGACGATCCCCGGCGTCGCCCGGTGGTAGGTCAGCCCGTCGCAGTCGTACGTCCGCAGCCGCACGGGGTCGGTGATCACCGCGTCGGCCGGCAGCAGTTCCCCGAACAGACCAGCCAATCGGGTAAGAACCGCATCAGTCATAAGCCCATCCCATCACCGCGAAAGCGGACATCGCTAGGGAGTGTCTGACAAATGCTGCCCCGTGCGAGTGCGGATCCGGGCCGTGCGCAGCAGGGCTTGATTTGTCAGACACGACCTGGCGTCGACAGTCCCGAACATTCACGCGCGACCTGGAGCCGGCCCCTCGGCGCGGGGACCGGCTCCGGATCACGACCCGTTCAGGTCACGCCGTTCAGGCCCACGGCAGGTCCACCACAGGTCCACCACAGGTCCACGGCACTCGGGTCCACGGTCCGGGTCAGGGCATGCGGGCGTACGCGGGGAGGGTGAGGAACTCGGCGAAGTCGTCGTCAAGGGCGACCTCCTTGAACAGGGCGGTGGCCTCGGCGTACAGCTTGTCGTCGTATCCGGGCTCGGCCGCGATCTTGTCCAGCTCCTCGCCGATGATCCGTTCGACGAGTTCGCGCGTCACGGGCGTGCCCGTGTCGGCGAGCTCGATGTCGTTGTGGATCCACTGCCAGATCTGAGAGCGGGAGATCTCGGCGGTCGCCGCGTCCTCCATCAGGTTGTGGATCGCGACCGCGCCGAGCCCGCCCACCCAGGCCGCGAGGTACCGCAGGGCGACGTCCACGTTGTTCCGCAGACCCGCCTCGGTGATCTCTCCGGGGGTCTTGGAGACCGACAGCAGGTCCTCGGCGGTGACCCGGACGTCCTCGCGCAGCCGGTCGAGCTGGTTGGGGCGGTCGCCGAGCACGCCGTCGAAGACCTCGCGGCAGACCGGCACCAGGTCGGGGTGGGCGACCCAGGACCCGTCGAAGCCGTCACCGGACTCGCGGGTCTTGTCGGCGCGCACCTTCTCCAGTGCCACCTTGTTGACCTCGGGGTCGCGGCGGGAGGGGATGAACGCGGCCATGCCGCCGATGGCGTGCGCCCCGCGCTTGTGGCAGGTGCGGACGAGCAGCTCGGTGTAGGCGCGCATGAACGGCGCGGTCATCGTGACGGCGTTGCGCTCGGGGAGCAGGAACTCCCGGCCCCGGGTGCGGAACTTCTTGATGACGCTGAACAGGTAGTCCCACCGGCCCGCGTTCAGGCCCGCGGAGTGCTCGCGCAGCTCGTAGAGGATCTCCTCCATCTCGAACGCGGCCGGGTAGGTCTCGATCAGCACGGTGGCCCGGATCGTCCCGCGCGGGATGCCCCGGAGCTCCTGGGCCCGGACGAACACGTCGTTCCAGAGCCTGGCCTCCAGATGCGACTCCATCTTGGGCAGGTAGAAGTACGGTCCCCGTCCCTTGGCGATCTGCCGCTCGGCGCAGTGGAAGAAGTAGAGGCCGAAGTCGAGCAGCGAGGCCGACATCTCCTCTCCGTCCACCAGGACGTGCTTCTCGGGCAGGTGCCAGCCGCGCGGACGGACCACGACGGTGGCGAGCTCCTCGTCCGGTCGCAGCGCGTACGTCTTGCCGCCGGTCTCGAAGTCGATGGTGCGGTCGAGGGCGGCCCGGAGGTTGAGCTGCCCGCTGACGGTGTTCTCCCAGGTCGGGGAGTTGGCGTCCTCGAAGTCGGCGAGCCACACCTTGGCCCCCGAGTTCAGCGCGTTGATCGTCATCTTCCGGTCGACGGGCCCGGTGATCTCCACCCGGCGGTCCTCCAGGCCGGGGGCCGGGGGCGCGACCCGCCAGTCCGACTCGCGGACGTCCCTGGTCTCGGGGAGGAAGTCGAGCGAGGCGCCGGCCGAGAGATCCGCCTGGCGTGTCTGGCGCGCGGCGAGCAGTTCCAGCCTGCGCGCGTTGAACTCCCGCTGCAGGGTAGCCACGAAGTCGAGGGCCTCGGGGGTGAGGATCTCGTCGAACCTGTCCAGCAGCGGACCCCTGATCTCAACGCCTGCCATCGGGCTTCCTTTCCACGATGCGGAAACAAAGTTCTGAATTGTGGAATCGACGGTACTCTGCGGGCGTGAGCATGGTCAATGTCGGGGGTGCCCTCAGGGGTGTGCAGGGGGATTCCCGGATGGGCGCGAGCCGTACGGCACAGCAAAATCGGGGGCATGAGAAGGAAGAACATCGCGGTACTCGGCATCGCGCTCGGTCTCGGCCTCACCCTCTCGGCCTGCGACCTGAGGTTCGGTGCCTGGAAGGAGCGCGAGACCCTGACCTACGACGTGACCGACAAGGTCGCGGCGCTGGTCGTGCGGGCCGGAGTCGGTGACGTGACGGTGAACGGGTCCGACGCGTCGGGCATCCAGGTCGCAGAGACGCTGGAGTGGACAGGGGACAAGCCCCACGACGGCCACAAGGTGAACGGCGACACCCTGACCCTTGCCTACGACTGCAACAACTGCGCGATCCACTACCGCGTCGACGTGCCGCGCGGGCTGGACGTGAAGGTCGAGTCCGGCACGGGCGACATCACGGTCCGCTCGCTGACCGGCCCGGTCCGGCTCACCACCGGCACCGGCGACGTGGACACGAGCGGGCTCGGCGGCAAGCAGGTGTCGGCGGAGACCGGTACGGGCGACGTGAAGCTGAAGTTCGCCTCCGCACCCGACAGGGTGGACGTGGAGACGGGTACGGGCGACGCCACGATGTGGATCCCCGCGGAGAGCTACAAGCTCACCGCGGACACCGGGCTGGGGGACAAGGAGATCGGCATCGTCTCGGACCCCTCCGCGTCACGGTCGATCACCATCACGACCGGCATCGGCGACATCAAGGTGCTCAAGCCCTGACATGTGCCCGTACGGGCGGGACAAGGCCGGTGATCAGGGGGTTCGTTCCGGCAGGTCCGGCCGTGGACGCGGCCGGACCCGAGCCGGAGGATCGTCAGGCCAGGACCGGGTGGTTGCTGCGGAAGACGCCCTGAGGGTCACGGTCGCGCTTTACCTCCCGCAGCCTGGCCAGCACGTCGCCGGTGAACGCGGACGCCGCGCTCTCCTCGTGAGCCAGGAACGTGAACGGCTTGCGCCCGCTCGTGTACGGCGTCAACGCCCGCGCGATCGACGCCTGCCGGTCCCGGATGGCCCCCGCCGCGTCCGGGGTGACGAGCACGCCCAACATCCCGAGCAGGTACGGCTCCTCGATGTGGCCGCAGGCGCCGCCGTTCTCCGCCGGCCGGGCCAGCGCTCCCCCGAGGTGGCGTAGCTGCACGCAGGCCAGCGGAGCGACCGTGCCCGGACCCGACGACGCCAGTAGCGCCGCGGCCGCGGCGTCGTCGAGCGCGGTCAGCAGTTCGCCCCGGAACAGGGAGGGCGTCGGCATCGTCGGCTCGGCGCAGATGTCGGCGAGGTTCGCCACCTCCATCCGGTCCCGGGTGTCGAAGATCGCGCCGGGGATGGCGTCGAACTCGCGCAGCAGAGCCCGTCCCTCCTCCGGGTCACCGAGGAAGGCCACGTCGACGGTCACCGCCGACAGACCGCGCAACGGCTCGGGCAGCTCCGGCAGCGGCGGGAACTGCAGCAGCTGGAACCACACGCTCAGCTCGTCAGGAGCCTTCGCGGTGACGGAGCGGAACGCCGCCAGCACCTCCTGGGCCCGCATCGCCGGCCACAGGATGCGTCCGCCGTACAGGCACGGAGCCGGGTGCAGATCGATCTCCATGGCGGTCACCAGTGCGAAGTCGCCGCCCCCGCCGCGCAGCGCCCAGAACAGGTCCGGATCGGAGGCCGCCGTCACCCGGCCGCGGTCGCCGTGGGAGTCCACCACGTCGAAGGCGCGGACGCTGTCGGCGGCGAAACCGTATCGGCGGCCGAACCAGCTCAGGCCGCCGCCCAGGGTGAATCCGGTCGCGCTCACGACCGCGGTGCTGCCCGCCAGCCCGGTGAGTCCGTGCTTGCCGGCCGCTGACAGCACGTCGCCCCAGGTGGCGCCGGCCTCGACGCGCGCGGTCCGCCGGTCGAGGTCGACCTCCACGCTCCGTAGCTTCCCGGTCCTGAGAAGGATCGTGCCCTCGAAGCCCGCGGGAGCGTGGCCGTACGGCTGGGTGGCGACACCGACCCCGGCGAGCCGGGCGACGGCCACGACGGCCGCGGCGTCCGCGGCGTCCTCCGCCTCCACCACAGCGAGCACCTTCTGGTCGATCGCCGGGTCCCACGCGGTACGCGCGGAGTCGAAGCCCTCGTCACCTCTGACCAGGACCGAGCCGCGTACAGCGCGGCGCAGGTCGTGCCCCAGGCCGTTCATGTCATCCATGTCGTTCATGACCTTTCTCGTGGAGTTTCTTCCGCCGGGATCGAGAATGGGTCAGAGCGTTTGACGTCCTACTGTCTCCGGCTTACGGGTTCCGTAAGCCGCCTCCAAGTGGAGCGTTCCGATCTTTCCGATGAGGCTCTACGCTTGCGTGGCCGATTAGATGGGAAAGTCATGGGTTCGTTGTTCTTCCGGCTTTTCGGGCCCTTTGAGGTGATCTCCGGAGATGGCGAATCGCTGGATCTGGGGTCGCGGAAACAGCGGGCGGTCCTCGCCCTGCTCGCGCTCGAACCCGGGCGGATCGTCTCACTCGACCGGTTGATCGACGAGGTCTGGGCGGACGAGGCGCCATCGAGTGCCACGGGTGCGCTCCAGGCCTACATCTCGCACCTGCGCCGCGTCCTCGAACCGCACCGCGCGCCGCGCACGCCGCCCACCGTGCTGCTGACCCGCGAACCGGGCTACCTGCTGGCCCTGGCTCCGCGCCAGGTCGATCTGTCGTGCTTCACCTCCTGGGCGGAGGAGGGCCGCCGCGCCCTCGCCGAGCGGCGGTACGGCCCGGCACTCGAGGCGCTGGACCGGGCGCTCGGCATGTGGCGGGACGAGCCGCTGGCGGAGTTCGCGAGCCAGGAGTTCGCCAAGCCGGTGATCGCCCGGCTCACCGAGCTGCGGGCCCTGGCCGCGGAGGACAGGTTCGAGGCCAGGCTCGCCCTGGGGGACAGCGGGTCGTGCGTCGCCGACCTCGAACGCATGGTGGAGGCCCATCCGTACCGGGAACGATCGTGGGGGCTCCTCGTGCTGGCCCTCTACCGCGCGGGACGGCAGGCGGACGCCCTGGCGGCGCTTCGCCGGGTCCGCGCCCTGCTCGCCCGTGAGCTGGGAGTCGACCCCGGGCCGGATCTGCGGCGGCTCGAACAGGCGGTGTTCGACCAGTCCGCGCTTCTGGAGGCGCCGAAGGAGCAGGCCAGGATCGTGGCCGCCGAGCCGAAGGCGTACGAGCCGAAGGCGTACGAGCCGAAATCCGAACCCCTCATCGCGCGGGCGAGCCAGCTGGGCCGCATCGCCGACAGACTCGGCCACGTACGGCGCGGCCGGGGCGGGGTCATGCTGGTGACCGGAGAGGCGGGGATCGGCAAGACGCGCCTCGCCCAGATCGCCGCAGAAGAGGCCGAGGCGCGGGGGATATCCGTCGTCTGGGGGCGTTGCGTGGAGGGACACGGGACGCTGCCGTTCTGGCCGTGGCTCCAGGCGCTACGCGCGCTGGGCGAGCGGGGCGCGCAGGCCGTCCGGCTCCTCGCGGGAGAGGGGGCGGACGGTTCCGCCGACCCGGGCGCGGCCCTCCTCGAACTGTACGAGCGGGCGCTCTCGGCGCTGACCGCCGCGGACGGACCCACCCTCGTCGTGCTGGACGACCTGCACGCGGCGGACGCGTCTTCACTGCGGCTGCTCGGCCACATGGCGAACAGCCTGAGCCGAGAGTCGGTACTCGTCCTGGCCACCCTGCGGCCCGAGCCCGGCCTGGACCCGGAACAGCTGAGCGAGACTCTCGCGGCGCTGGCCCGTGAGCCGGGGACCGAGCGCATGTCGCTTCCCCCGTTCACGCAGGAGGACGTCCAGGCGTTCCTGGAAAGGCGGGACCTGACCGACCCCGCGTTCGCGCGGGTCCTCTTCCGGCGCACCAGCGGCAACCCGTTCTATCTCGGGGAGCTGCTCCGGCTCCTGGGCAGTGAGCATCGGCTCGACACGGCGTCGCTCGGGGTGCCGGAAAGCGTACGCGAGGTGATCGGCCGGAGGGTCGCCAGGCTGCCGGACAAGACACGGGAGTTGCTTCGGTCCGCCGCCGTCCTCGGCCGCGACGTCGGCCTCGACGTGCTGGAGGTGTTCACCGGAGTCCCCGCCGAGGAGGTTATGTCGCGGCTCGAACCGGCCGTGGCCACCGGGCTGCTGGTCGAGACCCGTGACGGAATCGACTACCGCTTCTCGCACGCGCTGGTCGGCGACGCCCTCTACGCCGGGCTGGGTCACCTGGAGAAGGCCCGCCTTCACCTGCGGGCCGGTGAGGCGCTCGAGTCGCTGCCGGGTGGGGGCGGTGCGGCGCGCCTGCCGATCCTCGCCCACCACTTCGCCATGGCCGCGCGGATCGGCGGAGCCGACAGGGCGGTGGACTACGCCGCCAGGGCCGCGCGACAGGCCACCGCGCAGCGCGCCTACGTCGAGGCGGTCGAGCTCTGGGAGAAGGCGCTGCTGGCGCTCGGGCAGGGTGACCCGGGCAGGAAGTGCCGCCTGCTCGTCGAGCTGGCCCGCGCGCGACGGGACATCGGGGACACCGTCCGCGCCCGCTCCGCCATCGAGGAGGCCATCGAGCTGGCGGCGGGTCAGGGGGACCGCGTGACGCTGGTGGAGGCCGTGACCGTGTTCGGCACGCTCAGTGTCTGGAACTGGCGGCCGTACGGCATGGTCGACGACCGGGCGATCGCCCTGCTCGAAGACCTCCTGGCGGGCCCGCTGGACGACGCCCATCGGGCCGCGCTGCTCGGCACGCTCGGCATCGAGCTGAACTACGGGCCACGACGGGCCGAGGGCGAGGCGATGGCGGCGGAGGCTGTGGAGATCGCCCGGAGGGTGGGGAATCCGCCGTTGCTCCTCCAGGTACTCAACAACTACCTGATCGCGGCCTGGGTGCCGGCGCGCGAGCACGAGCGGCGCCGGGCCGTCGAGGAGATGCTCGCGGTGCCCCGCCTCCCGGCCCCCGCCGAGCTCGTGGCCAGGGTGCACCGGCTGCACTGCCTGTTCAGGATGGGAGACCTGGACGAGTGGGACCGGGACCTGGCGCGCGCCGAACGCCTGCTGCGGGAGGTCAGGAGCTCCGAGCTGACCGCGATGGTGAGAGTGGCGCAGGCCGCGCGGCTGACCCTGGAGGGCCGGTGGAGCGAGGCCGAGCACATGACGGACGAACTGGACAAGATCTTCGGCGACAGCACCATGTGGGGGCTGAGCTACGTACGGCTGTCGATTCTCTACACCTGCCGCCGGGGGCAGGGCAGGGTCGCCGAGATCGTGGATGAGCTGGTCGCCGGGGCGGCGGAGCCGTACATGCAGCCGCTGCGCCCGATGGCCGTGCTCGCGGCCCTCGACGTGGGGGACCGGACGCTGGCCAGGAGCCTGATCGCGCGCTGGGGTACCCCGGTCCCCGAGGACTGGTCCGGGGAGTTCGCCGCCGTCATCTGGTCGTACGTGACGGCCGAGCTCGGTGTCCCCGACCCGGCGTCGCTGTACGGGCTGCTGCTGCCGTACGCGGACCGGCTGGCGGTGAACGGCAGCGGAACCGCGGGGTGGGGGTCGATCCATCAGGCGCTGGCCAGGCTGGCGGTGGCGACGGGCGACCGGCACTCGGCCCTGCGCCACGCCCGCCTGGCAGCGGAGGTCCACGACCGGTTGGGACTGGAGCACTGGTCGAGCGAGAGCCGGCGACTCCTCGCTGACCTGGGCGGACAACCTGACCTGGGCGGATAAGGGGGTGCGTGACCGGCGGCGGGCGTGTCACCATCGTGGGGAAGACACCAGGGGTGTCTACGTGTTGGTCTAGTAGAGATGACATATATGCGCAACGAGCCCGAAGACCTCGCCGTCGGCGATTACGAACTTGAAGAGCGCCAAGCGCTCCGGCGCGTGGCGGGTCTGTCGACAGAGCTCGAAGACATCACCGAAGTCGAATACCGCCAGCTGCGGCTCGAGCGGGTCGTCCTGGTGGGCGTGTGGACCGGCGGCACCATCGTCGACGCGGAGAACTCGCTCCAGGAGCTGAAGCTTCTCGCCGAGACCGCCGGATCCGATGTTCTCGAGGGGCTGATCCAGCGCCGTGACCGGCCGGACCCCGCGACCTACATCGGTTCGGGCAAGGCGGTCGAGCTGCGCGACATCGTGGCGGCGTCCGGCGCCGACACCGTGATCTGCGACGGCGAGCTCACCCCCGGCCAGCTGCGGCAGCTGGAGGAGATCGTCAAGGTCAAGGTCATCGACCGGACCGCCCTGATCCTGGACATCTTCGCCCAGCACGCCAAGAGCCGAGAGGGCAAGGCCCAGGTCGAGCTCGCCCAGCTCCAATACCTTCTGCCCCGCCTGCGAGGCTGGGGTGGCAACCTGTCCCGTCAGGTCGGCGGTCGCGCCGCGGGCGGCGTCGGCATCGGCGGCCGCGGCCCCGGTGAGACCAAGATCGAGCTGGACAGGCGGCGGATCCGCGAGCGGATGGCCAAGCTGCGCAGGCAGATCAAGGAGATGTCGACCGCGCGGGAGACCAAGCGCTCCCGGCGGAGCAGCCGCCAGGTCCCGGCCGTGGCGATCGCGGGTTACACCAACGCCGGCAAGTCGTCGCTGCTCAACCGGCTCACCGGCGCCGGCGTGCTGGTCGAGGACGCGCTGTTCGCGACCCTGGACCCGACGGTGCGCAAGGCGCGCACGCCCGAGGGCCGGTTGTTCACGCTGGCGGACACGGTCGGATTCGTCCGGCACCTGCCGCACCAGCTGGTCGAGGCGTTCCGCTCGACGCTGGAGGAGGTCGCGGAGGCCGACCTGATCCTGCATGTGGTGGACGGCTCGCATCCCGACCCCGAGTCCCAGCTCGCCGCGGTCCGCGAGGTCCTGTCCGAGATCGACGGCGCCTTGGACGTGCCCGAGGTCGTGGTCGTCAACAAGGCCGACGCGGCGGATCCCGTCGTGCTCGCCCGGCTGACCATGAAGGAACGGCACAGCGTCGTCGTCTCCGCCCGGACCGGCTCCGGCATGCGCGACCTCATGGCGCTGATCGAGCGTGAACTGCCGCGGCTCGACCACGAAGTCCGCGTGCTGGTGCCGTACGAGCGGGGCGACCTGGTCGCGCGGGCGCACGAGGAGGGCGAGGTGCTCTCCCTGGAGCACACCGGCGAGGGCACCATCCTGCACGCTCGCGTCCTCGGCGACCTGTACGCCGAGCTCGACCGGGTGGCCAAGCCGGTCGAGACGGTCTGATCTCGGCACCGGCCCCTTCATCGCGGGCGTCGCCGCCCGCACCGACAACCCCTTATCGCGGGCGTCGCCGCCCGCACCGACAACCCCTTATCGCGGGCGTCGCCGCCCGCACCGACGGGCACTGATCGCAGTCGTCGCTCCCCGCACCATCCTCGGGATGAATGCGGGGAGTGACCGTTTCCGGGGCCGCTATCGTTTTCTGCTGCCGCCACGGGACGCACTCCAGTCACAGTCTCGACATTTCGTGACTTATTGGATATTTGGCGTTAAAGCAGGACTTAAAGGGCGAAAAACCGAAATGCTAGCCCATTCCCGTTGACCTTGCTATCATTTGGCAAGCCTTACGAGAGATACTGCGCGGGTAACATGGTGACACCGTTGAGTGCTGTTACGCGTGGGGGACCAGCGTGATCGCCGTCTCTGAGCTGCGGAGACGGGGCCGGATGTGACGGGGATACGGCGTGGCCATCCCGAGGCCACAGAGGCGAACCGGCGTTCTTCTCAATACCCCTGTACAGCAAGCCGACCTGTGAAATAACGTAACTGGACTGAAATCGCCTGGGATCTCGATCCTGGCGGTAGGGTCCATCGCACGCAGTGCGCGATGAGGCAGGAGACCCCCGATGACCTCCGGACACCGAGTGGACCCGGCGGGCGGATCGCCCGCGAGCGGTGACTGCTCGCTGTCCCCGGCCTCAAAGCAGGTGGTCGGATGACCGTTCGCCTCCTGACCAACATCGGCCGGCTCTGGACCGGCCATGACGTGTGCAGCAACGCCGCCATCCTGGTGCACGGCGACCGCATCGCCTGGGTTGGCCGTGCCGCGGACCTTCCGCAGAGCGTCCCCGGCGTCGTCGACGACATCGTCGACGTCGACCATGTCGAGAACCTCGGCGGTGCGCTCGTCACCCCGGGACTGATCGACGCGCACACCCATCCCGTCTACGCCGGGAACCGGTACGCCGAGATGGCGATGCGGTCCGGCGGCTCGACGCCCTCCGCTATCACGGCGGCGGGCGGCGGCATCCTCTCGACGATCACCGTCACGCGCGGCACCGACCCCTGGACGCTCTGCAACGGCGTCCGCGAGCGGCTGCGCGAGTGGCTCCTGGGCGGCACCACCACCGTCGAGGCCAAGACGGGATACCACCTCACCCGCGACGGCGAGCTGGCCGACGTGCGGCTGCTCCGCGAGCTCGAGAAAGAGCCGATGATGCCGCGGGTGCACGTCACGTTCCTGGCCGCCCACGTCGTCCCACCGGAATACTTCGGCCGCCAGCGGGACTACGTCGAGGCGGCCGCCGCATGGTGCGCCGACGCGGCGGCGGCCGGGGCCGACAGCGTCGACGTCTACTGCGACGAGGGACACTTCGGCACCGACGAGGCCCGCTGGGTCCTCGCCTCCGGGCGCAACGTCGGGCTCATGCCCCGCATCCACGCCGGCTCGTACAGCAGGCGCGGCGCGGTCCAGCTCGCGGCCGAGATGGGCTGCGCCTCGGCCGACATCCTGCATCACACCGCGGACGAGGACATCGCGCTGATGGCGCGGTACGGCGTGCCCGCCGTGGTGTGCCCCGGCACCGCACTCCAGCACGGCCAGCTCCCCGCGGTGCGGCGGATGCTCGCCCAGGGCGTCCCGATCGCGCTCGGCAGCGACCACAACCCCGGCCATTGCGGCATCACCTCGATGTCGCTCGTGATCAGCCTCGCGGTGGCCGCGTTCGGGATGAGCGTGGGCGACGCGTTGCGTGCCGCGACGCTCGGCGGCGCGCAGGTCCTTGGCGCACCGGATCGCGGGGTCCTCGCGCCGGGGCGGCTCGCCGACATCGTCCAGTGGGACGCCGACCACGAGGGCGCCTTCGCCTGGTCGTTCGGACTCAAGCCGCGCAGGGTGTGGCGCGGCGGCACTCCCGTCCAGTGACCCGAGGCCCTCGCCCGCCGTTCCCGCTCTGAGCCGCGCCGACGTGCGGCGGAGTGGCCGCGGTGTGCTCGGGCCCGCGTGCCACGGTGTGCACCGACCAACCGGGCGCCGTCCGTTCCTCCAGGCGCTTTCTGGAGACCGCCGCCTTCGGGGCAGGGGCGGGAAGCACTCCCGGAAGCGCGATGCGCGAGGGGGAGTCGTCTGGTTCCAGTCGCGGAGGAATGACGTCGACAAAGGGTAATCTCGTGCTATGCCGGTCGCCGTCGTCACGGATTCCACCGCCTATCTGGACGCGGCGGAGAGCGCGATGTGGGGTGTCACCGTCGTTCCGCTCCACGTGGTCATCGGCGGGCGTGAGTTCGACGACACCGCGGATCCTGCGCTCACCGGAGTCGCCGAGGCGCTTCGCGAGCACGCGCCCGTCACCACGTCCCAGCCGGCACCGCAGCGTTTCGCCGCCGCCTACGCCGCCGCGGCGGCCGCGGGAGCCGACGGCGTGGTCTCCGTCCATCTGTCCGGCTCCCTGTCCGGTACGGCGGAGGCCGCCAGGCTGGCCGCGAAGGACGCTCCCGTCCCGGTCGAGGTGATCGACAGCGGGTCCGTCGGCATGGGCCTCGGATTCCCGGTACTCGCCGCCGCCGACGCCGCCCGGCGGGGCGCCTCCCTGGCCGAGGTGGTGTCCGCGGCGGGCGAGTCCGCCGCCGCCACGCGCAGCTTCTTCTACGTCGACACGCTCGAATACCTGCGTCGCGGCGGCCGGATCGGTGCCGCCGTCAACCTCCTGGGATCGGCCCTCGCGATCAAGCCGTTGCTCCACCTCGCCGACGGCACGATCACGGTCCTGGAGAAGGTGCGAACGGCGAACCGGGCGATCGCCCGGCTGGAGGACCTCGCCGTCCAGGCCACCGCCGACGGTGCGGTGAGCGTCGCCGTGCAACATCTCGGGGCGGCCGCGCGGGCGCGGGCACTGGCGGACGGCCTCGCGGCCCGTGTGCCCGCGGCGTCGCGCCTGACCGTGGTCGAGGTGGGAGCCGTGATCGGAGCGCATGTCGGTCCCGGCCTGCTCGGGGTGACGATCGCGCCGGCCCATCCGTAGGCGTACTGATTTCCACAGGCGCACTGGTTTCCACAGGGTGTACCGCGGGGCCGTCGCGGGGGCACGGGCGCGCCTAACGTCACGGGCGTGCGAACCAAGGAGCAGCCGGACCACCGCCTCGCCGCCGAGGCACGTCTCCGCCTCCTCCTGGATGCCCGGCCAGCGCGGCCGGCGTCCCGGCCGTCCGAGCCGCCTCGCCGACCAGGGGGCTCCGAGCCTTCCTCCGGCCGATCCGCGCGTCCAGGACCGCCGCCGTCCTTCGGCCGTTCTCCACAGGCCCGGCCTCCCCACGGGGGTTCCGCTTCTGAGGCTCTTCCGCCACGCGCACATCACGAGGGCCGGCCCCGGCCTCCGGGCCGGGTCCTCAGCAAGTGGCCGGAGCGGTCTGGGCCTGCGACAGGAGTAGATCCCGACCGTGACGGATCGTCGGTGGACATCGCGATGCTCCCCGTCGACGACTCACGTCGGGGCGCCGGAAGCGGGGGTGAGTGGGCGGATCCCGGGCCCCGGCCGATGAAGGACGAGGCGGCGCAGGATGATCACTGTCTGCCGCCGACGCCGCCGGAGCGCATCGGCTCCACCTGGAGGGAAAACGCCCTGTCGAGGGGGCGAGCGGTCCTCGACGGAAGCTCGGCGCTGAAGGAGACCATGCCGTTGCTCGATCCCGGGCGTCCCGGCCTGCGCGTTCTGGTTCTTCTCGGGTTTCTCGCCGCGGCAGTGGCGGGGATCTACGCCTGGCGGTCACAGCCGGTGGCCGAGCCCGTCACGCCGCCCGTTCCCTCGGGTGCGGGGGCCATCAGCGCCGATGGAGCCGCCGCGAGAGCGGTTCTGCCCGGCGCCGGTCCCGGTGCCGCTTCCGGTGCCGCTTCCGGTCCTACGTCGTTGTCGCAGGCAGCCGGGGTGACGGTGCATGTCACGGGCAAGGTGCGGAAACCCGGTGTGCTCACACTCGCCACCGGAGCCAGAGTCGTCGACGCCATCGAGGCGGCCGGGGGAGCGCGGGCCGGTGCCTCGTCCGACGGTCTCAATCTCGCCAGGCGCCTCGTGGACGGCGAGCAGATCGTGGTCGGTGTCCCCGCCCCGCCGGGCGCCCCGGCCGGTACCGGCGCCGGAGGGATCACGACGCTCAGCCTCAGCTCCGCGACACTCGATCAGTTGCAGGACCTGCCCGGCGTGGGTGAGGTGCTGGCGCAGCGGATCGTCGAGTACCGGGACGCCCACGGAGGCTTCCAGAGTATCGACCAACTCCAGGACGTCTCCGGCATCGGCCCGCAGAAGTTCGCCGACCTGAAAGGCAGGGTCACGCCATGAGCGGCTCGGCGCGGCGGTTCGGTCCGGCGGCTTCGCCCACAGCGTCTGAGCGGCCGCACACCGGGACGGCCGGCCTCGCCTGGGCTTCGGGGCACTCCCTGCGTCTGGTCTGCCCGGCGATCTCTTGCTGGCTGGTCGCGCTCGTGCTCATCGGATGCTCCGCCACGACGGGTGCCGTCGTGGCGGCCGGGTCCGCGTCCGCCGCGCTGCTGATCTGGGCGGCGGCCGAGCGCCGCCGCCCGCGTGTCCGGAAAGGCGGCCCCGGAGCCCCTGCGACTTCCCGCGCACGCGGCTTCATGACTCGTGGAGTCGGCCGCCTGCGTGGCGCCATGGCTCATGGGGCCGGTTCTGGTGCCGGGCGGACCGGCCGCTCGCACGGCCCGGTGGTGGGGACGGCCCTCGGGGTGCTGGTCTGCTGCGCGGCGACAGCGGCGGTCGTGGCCTTCACGGTGCATGCGGTCGGCAGCGGTCCGGTGGCCGAGCTCGCCGCCCGGCGTGCGACGGTCACCGCCGAGGTCGAGATCAGCGATGACCCGAGGCCGCGACCGCAGCGGGGCGGGCTGACCCGGCAGGACAGCGTCGTGGTGGAAGTCCGGATGCTCACCGTCGAGCCCGGAGGAGGCACACCCGGTGGAGCTCTCGCCTCCCGCTCGGGGCTCCTCGACTCCCACCCCGCCAGCTCGGCCGCCTCCGTTGGGGACGGCCGACGAGAGGGGACGGGCGGGCGGATCCTGGTCGATGCTCCGGTGATCGTTCTCGCTTCGGGGGCCGGCTGGCGAACGTTGTCGCCCAGTCAGCGCGTCCGCGTGTGGGGGCGACTGGGGGTGGCAGACAAGGGGAGCCTGACCTCCGCCGTGCTGCTGGTCCGGGGGCCGCCGGAGGTGCTGACCGAGCCTTCTGCGCTGCAGCGGGCCGCCGGGGCGCTGCGCTCGGGTCTGCGAGGGGCCTGTGACGTGCTCCCGCAGGGGGAGCGTGGTCTGCTGCCCGGTCTGGTCGTCGGGGACGTCTCCCGCCTGGACGAGGAGATCAAGGAGAACTTCACCGCCGCGGGACTCAGCCATCTGACTGCCGTTTCCGGCGCCAACCTGGCGTTCGTCGCCGGAGCCGCACTCGTTATCGCGAGGATGGCGGGGCTTCCGCTTCCCGCGCGGGCGGTCCTGGCGGTCGTCGCCATGGCGGGATTCACCGTGGTCGCCCGGCCGTCTCCCAGCGTGGTCCGGGCACTCGCCATGGGCGTGGTGGCGGCGCTCGCCCTGGGCACGGGACGGTCCCGGGACGGCGTCACCGCACTGTCCGCGACGGTGCTCGGCCTAATCCTCTTCAATCCCGGGCTCGCCCGGCAGTACGGCTTCGCGCTGTCGGTCTTCGCCACCGGTGGCATCCTCGTCCTCGCTCCCCGCTGGCGTGACCGGATGGCGGCGCGGATGCCCCGTTGGGCGGCGGAGGCGATAGCCGTACCGGCCGCGGCGCAGGTGGCCGTGACCCCACTACTGGTGCTCATGTCGGGACAGCTCGGCCTGGTGGCGATCCCCGCGAACCTGCTGGCGGGCCCGGCGGTCGCACCGGCGACCGTGCTGGGTTTCGGCGCGGCGATCGTCGCCCCGGTGAGCATGACCATCGCTCAGCTTCTCGTCCGTCCGGCGGGACTGGCCGCCGGCTGGATCATCGTCGTCGCGGAGCGCGCGGCGGCGCTTCCGGCGGCGACCATCGGCTGGCCCGGTGGCCTGACCGGGCTCGCACTCCTGGCGGCGGCGGCCGTCCTCGGCTGGTTGGTTCTGCGCGGCAGAGCCCGCCGGTACGCCGTGGCGGCGCTGGTGGTCGGAGCCCTCGTCGCGGTCCTCGTCATCGGTCCGGCGACCTCGCCGTGGCCTCCTCCCGGGTGGCTGCTCGTCGCCTGTGACGTCGGGCAGGGGGACGGCATGGCCCTGTCCGCCGGTCCGGGCAGCGCCGTGGTGGTCGACGCCGGCCCGAAGCCCGGCTCCGCGAACCGGTGCCTGCGCGATCTCGGAGTCAGGCGGGTGCCTCTCCTGGTCCTCAGCCATCCGCATCTCGATCATGTCGGTGGGCTGGCGGGCGTGCTGCGCGGGCGCACGGTGGGTGCCGCGGTCGTCAGCCCGGGACGGATACCGGCAGGCGAGAGTGCCCGCGTGTCCGCGGAACTCCGCGCGCGGCGGATCCCCGAGTGGGTGGTCCCACCCGGCGGCCGATGGCGGTTCGGCGCCACCGAGATCACGGTGGTCGCACCCGAGCCCGACGCCTCCGGAGAAGGTTCGGCGGAAGGAACGATCGCGAACAACGCCAGTGTCGTGCTGCTCGTACGGTGGTCCGGCGCGGGGGGCGCTCTCATCGGGTCGGCACTGCTCGCGGGTGACCTGGAGACCGAGGCACAGGCCGCCCTGTGGCGCCGGGGCATCCCGCGGGTCGATGTGCTCAAGGTGCCGCATCACGGTTCGTTGAGACAGGAGCCGGCCTTCCTCGCCGCGACGGGGGCGCGTGCCGCGCTGATCAGCGTCGGCACCGGCAACGACTACGGGCATCCCTCACCGTTGACGATGGCTCGCCTTCATCTGCTGGGCATGCGGACCTACCGTACCGACCTGTCCGGCGACATCGCGGTCATCGAGCGCGACGGCCGCCTCGCCGTCGTCCAGCGCGGCGATGACCGCTGATCGCCCCCACTCCGCGAGACGGGCCCCGGTCCCACGTTCGTTTCCCTCTGCGAGGTCGCCCCACGCCAGTCGATTGCCGCGCGTCGGCTCCTCCTGAACGCCGTCCTCCGGCGAGGGCCGATCTCTGTGATCATCTGCGATAGAGCGCGGACGCGGTCATGGGACGCCGTCAACGCCGCTATGGCCACCGGGAGGATCACTGTGGAGAAGCTGCTCGTCTCGTGTGAGGAGCTGGCCGGATTGATCGGCGCACCGTCGGTCCGGATCATCGACACGCGCTGGCCCGTGGGCGACGGTCCGGCCGGACGTGGCCTGTACCGCCGCTCACGCGTGCCCGGCGCCGTCTACCTCGGGTTCGACGCCACCCACGCGCCCAGCCCGCAGCCACAGGGCCGGGCCGCCCATCCCGCGACGCTCGCCACCGCGCTCGCCGGCCTCGGCGTCGGCACCGACACCACCGTGGTGGCCTACGACGACAATCACCAGTTCACCGCGGCGCGGCTGGTATGGCTGATGCGGGCTCACGGCTTCGAGCGGTCGCTGCGCCTCGACGGCGGTTGGCCCGCCTGGCTGCGGTCAGGTGGGCCCGTGGAGACCGGTCCGACCTCCTGGCGGCCCGGCACGACTCGCCCGCCGTTCCTGAGCCAGGCCGGCCCCGCGGTCGCCGGTCTGGACGACGTGCTCGCGCACCAGGCGGCCGGCCTGCCCATCGTCGACTGCCGCCGCGACTCCAGTTGGGCGGAGCAGCCGCAGCTCATCCCGGGCGCGACGAGGTTGCCGATGCGCATGCTCGTCGACTCCTCGGGGCTGCACCTTCCGCCGTCCCGCATCAGGTCGGCGGCGGCCGCGGCCGGGATCGGCGTCAGCACACCGGTTGTCGCGTACTGCGGAGCGGCGATCTCCGCCCCGGCCGTTTGGCTCGCCCTGCGCTCGGCCGGCATCGCCGGGGTACGGGTGTACGACGGTTCGATCACGGAATGGATCGCCGGCGGCCGGCCCCTGAGCCCTGCGGCGGAGTGCCGGCCCGAGCAGCCCCGGGTGGCACAACCTCGAACGGCCACGCCCGCGGGCCGAGAAGGGGCTGGCGATGCGCCGACGACCGAGGACCGAGGACCATCATCGCCGGACGGCGGGAGCCGGCGAGGATGGCTTCCGTAGGACTTCGGTAGGCCCTCCGTACGGCCTCCGTACGGAGGGAAAGCGGGCTGAGGGGCCGGAGGGGCGTTCAGTCGGCCGTTTCTCCTCCGGTCCGGTTCCCGGTGGGGAGGCCGGGCGTGGCATGCTGCCAGGCATGGCGAATCCCGCACCCGTGACCCTGGTCGTCGGCGACGAGGAACTCCTGTCCGACCGGGCGGTCGGATCCGTCGTGGCGGCCGTACGAGCCACCGACCCGAGCGCCGAGGTCTATGACCTGGTCGGCGGGAAGGTCGAGTCCGGCGAGCTCACCGGCCTGGCGTCGCCGTCGCTGTTCGGCGACAGATCCGTGATCGTGATCCGTTCCGCCCAGGACCTGTCCAAGGACGTCATCGCCGAGATCGTCAAGTACACGGCCCATCCGGCGGAGGACACGGTCCTCGTGCTGGCCCATCCGGGTGGTGTGAAGGGCAAGGCCCTCGTCGACGGCGTGAAGAAGGCCGGTGCCGATGTCGTCACCGTCACCAAGCTGACCAAGCCCGGCGAGCGGTTGGAGTTCATCAAGGCCGAGATCAAGCGGGCGGGCCGATCGATCGCTCCCGCCGCCGCGCAGGCGCTGCTCGACGCGGTGGGGAGCGACCTGCGCGAACTCGCCGCCGCGTGCGGCCAACTCGCCTTCGACACCCCTGGCAAGACCATCGACGAGGCCGCGGTCGCCCGCTACCACCGGGGCAGAGCTGAGGTCAGCGGGTTCACCATCGCCGACCTGGCCGTCGAGGGCAAGCTCGGTGAAGCGCTCGAACAGCTCCGGTGGGCCCTGGCGACCGGGGTGGCACCCGTGCTGATCGTCAGCGCCCTCGCGGGTGGCCTCCGGTCGCTCGCCAAGGTCGGGGGTGCTCCGCGAAATCTGCGGGGTGGCCAGCTCGCCAGCCATGTCGGCATGCCTCCGTGGAAGATCGACCGCGTCAAGCGCCAGCTCACCGGGTGGGGCCAGGAAGGCATCTCCCGCGCCATGCAGGCCATCGCCACGGCGGACGAGCAGGTCAAGGGTGGTGGCACCGACCCCGCATACGCTCTGGAGCGAGCCGTCCAGATCATCGTCGCCAGCCGAACCGGCCGCTGACCGGGCTCCAACCGGTCTTCCGCTCCTCGCACACGTATCCCGGGTCGGCCTCCAGCCCCCGGATCGGGACCTGAGCGGTCTTCCGCTCCTCGCACACGTATCCCGGGTCGGCCTCCAGCCCCCGGATCGGGACCTGAGCGGTCTTCCGCTCCTCGGCACATGTATCCCGGGTCGGCCTCCAGCCCCCGGATCGGGACCTGAGCGGCCTTCCGCTCCTCGGCACATGTATCCCGGGTCGGCCTCCAAGCCCCGGCCCTGTCTCCGATCGGCCGTCTGGCCCTTGGCACAGCCTTCGGTTCCGAGCCGGCCTCCGACCCCGCCCGGCGTTCCGGCGCTGTCCGTTCGCTCCCGGGCCCGACGGACCAGGTCAGGCGGCGGTCTCCTGCATGATGGCGCCGTCGTGCAGTTCGAGTACGCGATCGGCGAGTGTGATGAGCTTCGGATCATGGGTGGCGACCAGCGCCGTCACCCCTTCGCTGCGGACGAGGGCCTGGAGCAGTTGCATGATCTGCAGCGCGGTGTGCGAGTCGAGCTGTCCCGTCGGCTCGTCCGCGATCAGCAGGCGGGGCCGGTTCGCCAGCGACCGGGCGATCGCCACACGCTGCTGCTGCCCACCGGACAGCTCGTACGGCCGCTGGTTCATGTGATCGCCCAGCCCGACCAAGGTCAACAGCATCCGCACCCGCTCCTCACGCTCGGCGACGGCCGCGCGGGTCAGGCGGAGCGGCACCCCGACGTTCTCGGCCGCGGACAGCACGGGAATCAGTCCGAAGGACTGGAACACGAAGCCGATCATGTCCCGGCGCAGCTCAAGCAGGGCGGCCTCGGGCAGCTCCGTCACCGTCCGCCCGGCCACCTCGACCCGGCCCTCGTCCGGCCGGTCCAGGCCGCCGATCATGTTGAGGAGCGTCGTCTTCCCTGATCCGGATCGGCCGCGTACGGCGACCAGCTCTCCGGGGTAGGCCTCGAACGACACCCCTCGCAGGGCTTCGACCCCCTTGGGATAGACCTTGCGCACGCCTTCGGCGACGACCAGCGGCTGCTTCGTCATCACTGTTCGTCTCCCTGGTTGGCGGGCCACACTCCGATGTGGTCGCGTTCGAGCTCAAGCCGGACCCGGCGTTCCATCTCCAGCGCGGACATGAAGTCACGCGGGAGCTGCAGGCGGCCTGCCCGGTCGAGGACGGCGTACTCCTCGGCGATCACGCCGCCGTCCTCGGACGTACGGCGGAGCGTTTCACTGGAGGTCCGGCCGTCCCGGATGCCGATCGTCCGGTCGACCTGGTCGGCCACCATGGGGTCGTGCGTGACGATGACGGTGGTGACGCCGAGCTCCCGGTTGGCCCGGCGCAGGGCGCCGAAGACGTCTTCCGAGGTGTCGCTGTCGAGCTCGCCGGTCGGCTCGTCGGCCAGGATCACCTCGGGAGAGTTGGCCAGCGCGACGGCGATGGCCACGCGCTGCTGCTGGCCGCCCGACATTTCCCCGGGGCGCCGTCCGGCGCAGTCGGCCACGCCCAGCAGGTCGAGCAACTCCGCCGCCCGCGCCCGATGCGCCTTGTTGGCCGCCAGCCGCATGGGCAGCAGGACGTTCTCCTGCGCGGTGAGGTAGGGGAGCAGGTTGCGGGCCGTCTGCTGCCAGATGAACCCGACGACGGAGCGGCGGAACCGCAGCCGGTCGCGGGCGGTCATCGACAGCAGATCCATGCCGGCGACCCGGGCGAGCCCGGCGGTCGGCACGTCCAGCCCGGAGAGCACGTTGAGCAGCGTCGACTTGCCCGACCCGGACGCGCCGACGATCGCGATCAGCTCACCCTTGTCGATCAGCAGGTCGAGCCCCTGCAGGGCGACCACCTCGACGCCCTCGGTCTTGTAGATGCGCACCAGGTTGTCGCACAGGATGTGGGCGGCCGCGCCGAAGGCGGCTTTCGCCGCCCCGGCCTGTGCCTCCAGATCAGCGAGACTTTGCACGGCTGCCTCCAAGGTAGATGCCGGCCAGGGCGACGAGGGCGATCCCGCCGGCCAGCAGGGCGGGCATGACCGGGTCGATCGGGTAGTCGCCGAACCGCAGGCCGGCGTAGGCGGACAGGTCGATGCCCTTTCCGAGCAGCGTGGGCAGGCCGAGCCCGAGCGCGAGCCCGGCGAATCCGGCGAGGACGAGCACCGGGCCGACTTCGAGGACCGCCATGACCCTGGCCTGGCGGCCCGTCAGGCCGATCGCGGTCAGCAGTCGCAGGGCGCGGGCCCGCTCGGCCGCTCCCGAGATGAGCATGATCGCCACCGCGACCAGCGTGTACGCCGCGAGGGCGAGCGTCACGACGCGCAACCCGGTCATCAGGCTGGACGTGAGCGGCGCCGCGGCGATCTGCGCGAGTTCGTCCTCCATGGTGCGGACTACCGTGCCGGCCGGCACGGCCGCCTTGACCGCGGCGGGGTCTCCGCTGATCAGCAGCGTGTTCGTGTGCTGCGGCATGGCCGGGACGACGACGAGCGCCAGGTCGGGGGATCCCACACCGGGCAGTGAGGTGATCTTGCCTTGCGGGCGCACGGTCATCCGCTCCGGCCAGCCGATGTCGAAGCTCGACATCGCGGCCACGTCGGGTGACACGAGGGCCCCGCCCGCGGGCGGCCGGGGGATGTCGAGGGGACTGCCCGCCACCAGTCGCCGGTAGGCGTTCAGGTCGACCGCGACGACGGCGGCGTCGCGGCCCCTGAACCCGACCTCGGCGACGGATTGGCCGATCGCGGCGGGGACGACCTCCTTGACCCCCGACGTCCGCCTGATCCGCTCGATGAGGTCCGCCGGGATGCCCTGCTGCCGTTCCACCCGGATCTCTGCTCCGACCCGCTGCCAGGCGGCCAGGCGCTGCGCCGTACCGAGCCCGTCCGCGGCGACCGCGCCGTACGCGGAGATCGCGAGCGCGGGCAGCAGGGTCAGCACCGGCAGCGTGGCGCCCGTCGCGGCGCGTGCCGCCATGGCCAGTCCGAGGTACGGCGCCGCGTCCCTGCGGCGGGCGGCGAGCCGCAGCAACAGACGGAGCGGGAACGGGTAGAGGCGGAGCGCGACCAGCGCGGCGGCGACCGTGAGGAGCGCGGGCACCAGCATCAGGAACGGGTCGTCGCCGAGCCCGCGGGTGCGCAGCAGTTGGACGCCTCCGGCCCCGAGCAGGACGACCAGGATCTCCAGGGCGATCCGCTTCGGGGACGGCTTGCGCGCCACGATGTCGTCCCGGCGTTCGTTGAGGGGCTGCCGGTGGTCGCGGGCCGCTTCCGCGCACGCGTAGGCGACGGCCGCGACGGCCAGCGCGACGGGACCGGCGAGCAGCATCGGCAGGGACGGCCCCCGCACCAGGAAGGACAGCCCGGCGCCCGCCAGCGCTGCGGGCACCACGGCGAGCGCGGTCACCCCGCCCCCGATGGCCGTGATCCGCCGCAGTGACGCGCCGCGCGCCCGCATCAGGGAGAGGCTGCCGTGCATCCGGGCGCCGAGGAGTCGTACGGCGAGCGCGATCGTGCCGAGGCAGGCCACGGCGAGGCCGCCGAGGAGCACCGCCATCAGCGCGCGGGTGGTGGACAGCCGGTCGAGGAACTCCGCGATGAGCTGGTCGAGTCCCGTGGCGAGCGAGACGCCGCCCTGCCCTTGGGTGGAGATCCCGGTGGTGACGGAGGTGCCCTGCCGCGCGCTGGGCACCTTGTCGCCCGCCTCGACCACCCCGGCCAGCACCTCCCGCGCGTTGCGGGCGGTCAGGGCCGCCGGGTTCACCTGGAAGACCCAGCTGTAACCCAGGTCCAGTTCTCCGGACGCCAGGGCGTCGCCGTTGGCCAGGCCGGTGATGTAGTGGTCTGGCTCGTCGGCGAGCGGCTCCTGCTTCTCGACGACCTTCGACATCCCCTTGTTGTAGACCGTCCAGAACGCGTCGTCGGGGTCCAGCGGTTCGTAGAGGCCGGTGACCGTGGCCTGGTACCCCTCGAACGGGACCGTGTCGCCGATCTTGATGCCGAACTGGGCGGCGGGCTTGGCCGCGAAGGCGACCTCGAAGTGCTTCGGTGCGTCACTCCGACCAGGAGCTTTGCCCTCGACATACCTGATCCGTGAATCCGTGTCGTTGACCCAGGCGAGGTACAGGTAGCGGTGGCGCCCGTTCGTGATCTGCATCTTGTTCGTCAGGTAGCCGTACCTGGCGGTGCCGTCCAGCATGCCCTGGACGCTCGGCGGCATCGCGGAACGCCAGAGGGCGTCCTTCCGCGTCACCTGCTCGACGTTCTTCGGAGGGTCGAAGTTGTAGGCGCCGTTCATGTTGACGGTCAGCGTGGTCGTCAACGGGGGCGAGGTTCGCAGCAGGGTCTCCGCGCTCTCGTCGAGGGACGCCTCCAGCGCCCGCGGAAGCCCGGCGACCAGCAACGACGCGGTCAGCGCGAGCAGGGCGAGCAGCGCCGCCGTCCCCCTGTGCGCTGTGAGCAGCCGGATCATCGGTCCTCCCCGGAACGCAGCACGCCACCGGGCCCGCGCCGATGCAGCGTGCGGGCCAGTCCGATCACGACCACCAGGAGCACCGCCGCGACCGCGAGGCCGAGCACGGCGATGCTCGGCCACGGGATGTCCAGGATCACCGAAGGTGTCACCGTCGTGGCCTGCCCCGTCAGCACGATGGACGGCACGACGGCCATGGCCACCACCGCGGCCAGCAATATGCCTCCCACCAGTGACAACCCGATGACGAACGACTGCTCGACGGCGAGCAGGCCGAGCATCTGCCGGAAGCTGACTCCGAGCGCGCCCAGCAGCGCGAACTCCGACCGGCGCTCTCGCGCGGACACGGCCGCGTTGACCAGGAATCCCAGGACGGCGAACGCCAGCGCGGCGACGAAGCCGAGGACCAGCGCTCCCTGCAGGCCACCCGCCAGCGGGTCGTCCCTGAGCTGCCGGTTCAGG
This sequence comes from Microtetraspora glauca, assembly GCF_040656155.1. Classification (NCBI taxonomy): domain Bacteria; kingdom Bacillati; phylum Actinomycetota; class Actinomycetes; order Streptosporangiales; family Streptosporangiaceae; genus Microtetraspora; species Microtetraspora glauca. The sequence goes on along the minus strand of NZ_JBFALK010000005.1, from coordinate 165,627 downwards.
GCGCCGACGTCGGTCACCTCCGCTCCCCGTTTCGCCAGTACGGCCGCCGCGGCCGAGGTGTCGTCGCCGGAGACGGCCAGCCACCACTCCGTCGCCTCCGCCGGGACCTTGGCCGCGGTGCGCAGCAGGGACAGGTCGGTGAGGACGGCCGAGGTGCCGGCGGGCGTGCCCGGCATCGCCCGCACGGTCCCCACCACCATGACCGCGACGGGTGCCGTGCCGACGGTCAGCGTGTCGCTCTTCGCCAGGTCCTCGGTGACCACGACCGGCAGAGCCGCTTCCTGCGCGGTCAGCCGGGACGAGAGTGCGGCGAGCGAAAGGTCGGACAGGTCCGGGCGGAGCAGCATGATCTCGTTCAGCTTCGTCGCCTCCGCCGCGATGAGATCGACGTCGCCGCCTCCCATGGCCGCCCGTACGCGATGGACCGGCATGAGCGCGGTGACACCGGGCAGCGACGAGAACGCCTGCTTCTGGTCTCCCGCGTCCGGCCGGACGGCCACCCGCAGGTCGGCGCCCGCGAGATGCCTGGCCTGGTCGTCCTGCGACTGCCTCCAGGTGGCGGAGGTGGCGAGGGACAGCGCGCCGATCGCGACGGCCATCGTCAGGAGCAGCGCCGGGCCTGAGTAGCGCGCGGGTCGCCTGCTCACCTGGCGGGCGCCGACGGCGGGTGCGAATCCGGCCCGCCGGGCGGTGGCCCGCTCCAGGATCCGTGAGACGAGGGGGACCAGTCGAAGGCCGAGCAGGCCACCGCAGAGCAGTGCCAGCGCCGGTCCCATCACGATCAGCGGGTCGATGCCCAGATCGCCGCCCGTCGTCTCGGTCACGGGGGCGCCGTAGAGCCGTAGCTGCCAGATCGCGAGCGCCGCGACCACGAGCAGCGCGAGGTCGGCCCCGGCTCGCTGGATCAGGCCCTGCCGGTCACCGCGCCCGCGCGCCCCCTGCTCCTCGACGTACGTCCTGCGGGCCCCTCTGACGGCGGGAAGCGCGAGCAGCACGGCGCAGACGAGGGCCACTCCCGCGGAGATGACGAAGGTGCTCACACCGGGGGCCTGCCAGAACGGCACCTCCGCGCCGCCGACGAGAGCGAGCAGGGGCGGCGCCAGGAACGGCGCGGCCACCGCGCAGGGGAGCGCCACCAGCAGCGCCTCACCGCCCGCCAGGGCGGCGAGCCGGACCGATCCCGCACCCCGGGACCGCAGCAGCGCGATCTCCATCCGGCGGTGGTCGGACAGCAGGCGGGCCGTCAGGGTCAGCGCGTACGCGGCGAGCACCAGCAGCTGGAGCACTGGGATCAGCATCGTCGAGCGGGCGACCAGCGCGGCCCGGTCGAGCTGGGTGAGCATGCCGGGAAGGCCGGTGGAGATCGAGCACCCCGCGCAGTCGCCCTTGAGCGCGTCCGAGATGCCGGTGACCGACGCTGCCAGGGGACGGAGGTCCTCTCGGGACAGGCCGCCCAGATCGGGTACGGCCAGCCAGGTCGCCGAGACGCCGGTGGCGAACCGGCCGAGGAACGTCTTCGCGGGAATCAGGAGCGGGCCGTACGTCGTGTAGTCGCCGACCTGACTGCCCGCGCGGAGCAGTTCGTCACCCGTCCACCGGCCGCCGTTCGGGGCGGTGAGCCGGAAGACGCCGCTGATCCGAACCCGGACGCGGCGGTCGTCCAGCCGGCCCACGACCTCGAACTCGCTGCCCGTGCTCAGCCGCATCGCGGCGGCGGCGGGCTCGGACAGCGCGGCCTCGACCGTGCTTTCCTTCTCGCCCTTGTCCGCTCCCGTGCCGGCGTTCGGGGCGCTCTCACCGGGCCAGGCGCCGGAGACCAGCTCGGCGTGCTCGCGGAGGTCGTCGTACGTGGCGAATCGGGTCAGGTCCGGGCGGTCCCGCCCCTCCTGTCCGGGCATCGCGTACGAGTCGGACCGGGCACCGGACACCACGCGGTTGGGGACACCCGCGTAGCCGCGCGCGATCCGGTCGCGGACCCTCTGGTCGATGCGGGCGTAGTCGTCGGCCCGCACGGAGGAGGTCACGGTGGTCGACGTGAGGGAGAGCGGCGCGGTCTCCATGGCCTGCCGTACACCCCTATCGGTGACGGAGGCCGCGTACGCCATGAGCGCGACCAGCGTGGTGGTGGCAAGCAGGATCGAGCCGAACGCCGCCACCAGCAGGAGCGGCTCGCTCAACGCGCGCCGGATGACCAGCGGTGTCCGCCCCCGCATGTACCGTCCTAAAGGCTCGCCGGACTACCTATCGATCGCCTCACCATAGGGGGGTTGACGACGGGTCAGGAAGATCAGTGACGGACTCGATGCGCGGCGGCGACCCGGATGTGATATCGAAACTGTGACATTTCTCGACTTGAATCGTCGAAAAGTTTATGAATGCGTCCCATGCGCGCGGAAGGTGCCGCCGTGCGCTCAGGAATCGCGGTGGGCGCGGCGAAGGCACGGTGGATCACGGTGACCGTACGGCCGGCGCCGTGCCAGGTCATCACGTGAACCCCGGCACCGCGAGCACCGGAGCACCGCGAGCACGCCGGGCGCGGCGAAAATGCGATAACTCCGATGACCGTGATGAACCCGATGAACCTGATGGACCTGATGGACCTGATGAAGTCGATGAATGTGATGACTCTGATGAACTGAGCGTCATGACGTGATGAACACGATGAAATGGTGCCTGCCGGCGCGCGGCGGCCACGCGATGAACGCGATGAACCGGTTGGAAGCACCAAAACGCCGCACCCCCGGAAAAGGGGATGCGGCGTGGACGTCCGCGCGGCCCGCGTCGCGGGCGACAGCGTGAACTACTTGGCGGCCTGCAGGGCGGCGGCGCGCTTGGCGATCGCCGACTTGCGGTTGGCGGCCTGGTTCTTGTGGATGACGCCCTTGCTGACGGCCTTGTCCAGCTGACGGCTCGCGGTCTGCAGCGCGGCCAGGGTCTCCTCGACGTTGCCCTGGTCGGCGGCCTCGCGGAACTTGCGGACCGCCGTCTTCAGGGACGACTTGACAGCCTTGTTACGCAGCCGGGCCTTCTCGTTCTGCCGGTTGCGCTTGATCTGGGACTTGATGTTCGCCACGAAGAAAGCCTCGGTGTGAGTCTTGGTCGGATGGGGCGCGCGGGCTCGAGAGAGGGCGCGCCACACGCAGTTGAACAGGGTACCAACAGCCTGGTATGTCGCTCAAATCGAACGAACGGGTGGTCACCTGCCCCGGCAATCCTAACCCGGACCGGCCCCGTCAGGTGTGCGGCCGGACCCAGGATTCCTCGTATTCCCGCCAGTCTTCGTCCGTGGCCGTGAAATCGACGTACATCGCCAGCCCCACCTTCGCCTTGCGGCCGTGTTCCGTGAGGGCCAGGCGGGCGCCCTCGGCCGCCGTCGCGACGCTCTCGGCGTGGTCGCCGGCGTGGTCGTGGTAGGCGGGGGCGCCGATGAGGAGGGTCTTGTCCTCGGGCACGATGCCGAGTGCGATCTCCGCCTGCCGCGTGACATGGCCGCCGTAGAGCGAAGGGAGGAACGTCCACGAGTCGTACGTCATGATGGCGACCTGGTCGGTGAGTCCGGTCACCTGGCGGAAGTAGCCCTGGCTCCAGTACTTCTCGTGCCCGATGGCCAGCCGGGCCGGCGGCCCCAGGCCCGCCAGCGGCTCGATCTGCTGGGTGGCGACCGACAGAGGACGCGTCCCGATGGCTTCGCGGGTCTCCCGCAGCACGTCGAGGAAGGCCGGATCCCCGTCCCTGACCGGCTCGAAGTCGTAATGGATGCCGTCGAAGCCGAGATCGACGAGGGCCTTGGCGCCGGCGACGATGCGCGTCCTGGCCTCGGGATCGCTCAGATCCAGGCGACCCGGATCGACGCGCTGCCCCAGCCATGCGGAGACTCGGACCCCGGGCAGCCGTTTCTTCCACCATTTCAAGAAATTTCGGGCGTTGGGGTATTTGTCAGGGGCAAGGGTGCCGTTGTGAGAGAACGGGCCACTGTGGACGTACACGTCCTTGACGGAGCCCAGCCGTACGGCGAGGGCGTCGACGTCGGCGGCGGTGCGGCGGCCGTCCACCCACGCGTGTCCCATCCAGAGAGCGTCGTTCCCCGTGCTCCTGGCCCACGCGGCCGGAGAGCCGGTGAACTGCAGGCGCAACGCCGCTATGGCGATCAGCCCGAGGGCGACCAGTACGGCCAGGACGATCGCGGTCCACCTGATCAACCGCTTGGTGATGGTCAAGGCAAGCATCCGGACATGCCACCATGGAGGTTGGCTGGTTCGCCAGCCGTTGACGAGAGAGAAGGCCGAGTCGGCGACGGCACGGCCCGATCCGTCGATCGCAGTCACAAACCCTGTTGAAACGGACCTCGGTGCGCACTCAGCCTGGCCAGACCGACCCCGCGTTGATCCGCAACTTCTGCATCATCGCGCACATCGACCATGGCAAGTCAACCCTCGCCGACCGGATGCTGCAGCTAACCGGTGTGGTCGACGAGCGCTCCATGCGCGCGCAGTACCTCGACCGCATGGACATCGAGCGGGAGCGCGGCATCACGATCAAGTCGCAGGCCGTGCGGCTCCCGTGGAACGGTCATGTGCTCAACATGATCGACACGCCCGGCCACGTGGACTTCTCCTACGAGGTGTCCCGCTCGCTGGAGGCGTGCGAGGGCGCGATCCTGCTCGTCGACGCGGCCCAGGGCATCGAGGCCCAGACGCTGGCCAACCTCTACCTGGCCATGAGCGCCGACCTGCATATCATCCCGGTCCTCAACAAGATCGACCTGCCCGCCGCCCAGCCGGACAAGTACGCCGAGGAGCTGGCCGGGCTCATCGGCTGCGACCCTTCCGACGTGCTGCGGGTGTCCGGCAAGACCGGAGTCGGCGTCACCGAGCTGCTCGACCACGTGGTCGAGACCATCCCCGCGCCCGTCGGCAACGCCGACGCGCCGGCCCGCGCGTTGATCTTCGACTCGGTCTACGACACCTACCGCGGCGTCGTCACGTACGTCCGGGTCGTGGACGGGCAGCTGTCCAAGCGCGAGCGGCTGCTGATGATGTCCACCGGCGCCCAGCACGAGCTCCTGGAGATCGGCGTCATCTCGCCCGAGCCCATGCCGTCCGCGGGGCTCGGCGTCGGCGAGGTGGGCTACCTCATCACCGGTGTGAAGGACGTCCGACAGTCCCGGGTCGGTGACACCGTCACCAGCGCGACCAAGCCCGCCGTGGAGGCGCTCGGCGGCTACGAGCACCCCAAGCCCATGGTCTACTCCGGGCTCTATCCGATCGACGGCGACGACTACCCCGAGCTGCGCGAGGCCCTCGACAAGCTGCGGCTCAACGACGCCGCGCTGGTCTACGAGCCCGAGACCTCGGCCGCGCTCGGTTTCGGCTTCCGCTGCGGCTTCCTCGGCCTGCTCCACATGGAGATCGTCAGGGAGCGGCTCGAGCGTGAGTTCAACCTCTCGCTCATTTCCACCGCGCCGAACGTGATCTACCGGGTGGTGATGGAGGACGGGCGCGAGCTGATCGTCACCAACCCGTCCGAGTTCCCTGAAGGCAAGATCGCCGAGATCCACGAGCCCGTGGTCAAGGCCACGCTGCTCGCTCCCGCCGAGTTCATCGGCGCGATCATGGAGCTGTGCCAGGGACGGCGCGGCAACCTCCAGGGCATGGACTACCTGTCCGAGGACCGCGTCGAGATCCGCTACACGCTGCCGCTCGGCGAGATCATCTTCGACTTCTTCGACCAGCTCAAGTCGAAGACCCGCGGCTACGCCTCCCTCGACTACGAACCGTCGGGCGAACAGTCCGCCGACCTCGTCAAGGTCGACATCCTGCTGCAGGGCGAGGCCGTCGACGCATTCAGCGCCATCGTCCACCGCGAGAAGGCGTACGCGTACGGCGTCGAGATGGCCAAGAAGCTCAAGGACCTCATCCCGAGGCAGCAGTTCGAGGTGCCCATCCAGGCCGCCATCGGCGCCCGCGTCATCGCCCGCGAGAACATCCGCGCCATCCGCAAGGACGTCCTCGCCAAGTGCTACGGCGGCGACATCAGCCGTAAGCGCAAGCTGCTGGAGAAGCAGAAGGAAGGCAAGAAGCGGATGAAGATGGTCGGTCGCGTCGAGGTCCCCCAGGAAGCGTTCGTGGCGGCCCTCTCCACGGAGACGCCGTCGGCGGACAAGGCCAAGAAGTAGGCGCGAAGCGGATGCGGCGCGATCCGAGCCGCCGGGTCGCCGACTGAGGAGCGTGCATGGACGTCCTGGTCACCGAGCGTCTGGAGCTGCGCCGGCCGGTGATCGGCGACCTCGCCGACGTGTACGCCGTGCACGCCGACCCGGAGACCAGCCGGTACAACCCGTCCGGCCCGGACGCCGACGAGCAGGCGAGCCGGCTCCGGCTGCAGGGCTGGATCGCCGACTGGCGGGAGCGCGGCATCGGCTACTGGACCGTGCGCGCCGGGGGAGTGGTCCTCGGCTTCGGCGGGCTCCGCTTCCACGAGGTGGAGGGCGACGTGGTGCTCAACCTCTACTACCGGTTCCGGCCCGCCGCCTGGGGGCGCGGTTATGCCCGGGAGATGGCCGCGGCGGCCCTGGCCGCAGGTCGGGAACGATTCCCCGACCTGCCGATCGTCGCGGTCGTCCGGGACATCAACATCCCCTCGCGCAAGGTGGCCGAGGGCATCGGCATGCGGTTCGACCGCACGATCCCCTATGTCGGCGTGGACAGCCACGTCTTCGTGCTCGACCCCGGCGTACGGCCGGCTCCCAACGGCGCGAACCGCTGACCCGCCGGGAATTGTCGGTCGCCTCGCGTACCTTCTGAGTCGAACGCCTGTGCGATTCGGAGGTCGAAAATGATCGCAGATGCTCACGCCGCCGAGCGGTTCCTGCGCGCCGCGATGCTTGGCGTGGCGATGGCCGTGGAGACGCAGCGGATCCTTCGGCTCCATACTGGCGACTCCCCACCCGACGCGGACGGCACCGTCGGGGTCGAGATCCCGTTCCCGGAGTCGACCGTGATCGCCGCCGTGCTCGACGCCGCCGCCACCTGCTTCCAGCCGCGAGGTGACACGGGGGAGGATCCACGGCAGGCCGTCCTCATCCCGCTGCTTGAGCTGGCCTCGCTCGCGGGTCCCGCCATCCCGCCCCAGTCGGTCCGGGGCGGGTGACGGTCCGCGGATGCGCGCCCGCGGGCTCCCGTACGGAGATCAGCGGATGGCGCGGCAGACCAGAGCGTCGGACGAGCCACGGAAGGCGGCCGAGATCACGTCCGAGGTGAGGTACTTGCAGGCCAGGTACGGGTCTCCCTGGCCGGCGTAGACGAGCGCGGAGGAGGTGGAGCCGGAGGCGTAACACCTGAGGACGTTGTCGCTCTGGTAGAAGCCGATCCACGCCGACGAGCTGACCTTGGCGTGGCAGTAGTCGCCGATGGACAGCGGGCCGAACGTCAGGTCGACCGTCTGGGCCTGGGCGGGCGAGCTAACGGTGAAAACGGCGGCGAAGGACAGGAGCACGCCGGCGGTCAGGGTGAGCGAGCGGCGGAGCATGGCACCTCCACGGGAGCGGGGAACGGGGCACTGAGTCGCGCCACCGGACCGGGTACGGCAGCGCCGGATGGGGATGTGGCGGGGATCGGAATCGGGCGGTGCCGGGTCGGAATGGGCGGATGTCGCGGGGACCGGTGCGAACCCAGGCGCACCGATCCCCGCAGCAGGTGGGTGGTCAGCGCAGCACGGAATAGAGCGCCGAGGTGAGGGACGCCTTGGCGTCGTCCTGATCGAGTGACCACATCATCGAGCCGCCGAGACCCTTGAGGCGGATGTAGGCCGCCTTCTGCACGAGAACCGCCGGGTCGTCGTACGACCAGAACTCGTTGCCGTCATAGAGCCACAGGGTGCCGGTCAGCAGGTCCCGGTATCGCTTGCCCGGCTTGCCCGCAAGGATCTTGTAGTCCTCGGTGCCCGCGGCGAAGGTTCCCGGAGCGGGGCCGGTCGCCGCCGCGTACAGCCCGTTACCGCTGGACCGCACACCCGTCCAGCCCTGCCCGTACGCCGGGACGCCGATGACGATCTTGTTCTTGGGGGCGCCGCGCGACACGTAGTCCTTCACGGTCTGGTCCACGCTGAAGCGCACCGGGTTCGGGTCCCGCCGGTCGGTCAGCAGGTTGCCGTTGTGTCCGGTCCGGAGCTCCCAGGATCCGTGCAGGTCATAGCCCTGGACGGTGGCGAAGTCGAGCTGGCGGAAGACCGGGCCCACCTCGAAGCCGGCGTCGATCTTGGCCGCCGCGGCCGGGAGGAAGGCCGTGAGCTCGGAGTGCCGGTCTACGGCCGTCATCTGCCGCCGCAGCTCGCTCAGGAACAGCGTGAAGTTCTGCTTGTCCTCCGGCCGGATGATGTTCCCGTCGTTGCCGGAGGAGCCGGGCCACTCCCAGTCGAGGTCGATGCCGTCGAAGATCCCGGCCCCGGTGCCTTCGGGGAGACCGGGCAGGTTGCCCTTCAACCACAGGTCCACGCAGGACGCGGCGAGCGTGGCGCGCGATTGCGGTGTGAGTACGGCGTCGGAGAAGTACTTCGAACCGGACCATCCGCCCAGCGAGATCAGCACCTTCAGGTTCGGGTGCTTGGCCTTCAGCTTCCTGAGCTGGTTGAGGTTGCCCTTGAGCGCCTGGTCGTCGCCGTCCGCGACCCCGTCCACGCTCTGCTCGGCGGGAACGCCCCGCTGCCAGTCGGCCCACGGATCCGCCGAGTAGCACGTGCCCTCGGCGCCGACGAAGCCGAACGCGTAGTTGATGTGGGTGAGCTTGGCGGCGGCGCCGCTGGTGTCCAGGTCCTTCACATGGAAGTTCCGGCCGTAGACGCCCCACTGGATGAAGTAGCCAACCCGCTTGTAGCGGTCGTTGCCGCCGGACCGGCCCCGTGCCGCCTCTTCCTGGGTCCCGGCGGCGGTCCCGGCGGCGGTCCCAGTGGCCGCGGCGGCTTCGGGTGCCGCGGCTTGTACCGGTTCGTCCTGTGCCGATCGGGCCTGCGCTGTCTGTGCCAGCGCGGGCGTGGACGCGGCCGCGGCCGCGAGTCCCGTGGCCAATGCCACGGCGAGGAGGAGTCGACGCACGTTGTCCCCTACTCTTAGGAAACTTTCCTTAAAGTTTGCTGGATCGTAGCCCCGGGGAACGCGGCGGTCAATGGTGGAAGAGGGCCCGGATGGAAGGCCCTGGCCGGCCCCGGATCCCGGTCTGGGTCCGGTTCGTTGCCCACGTCGTAGCCGGGGGGAGCTCATGACGCTGGTCAGGTCGTCGGCGTTGGCCTGCGGATCGATGTCCCAGGCGATTGCCCGGCCGTTCGCCTTGGCGGTGTGCGGCGCCAAGGACGGCGTGAGCATCGCCTCGCCCACGCCGCCCTTCCGGGTTGGCGATGGTGATCAGGTGGCCGTCCGTACGGCGTGCATCGCCGTGCCCCCGCTCCGCGGTCGATGAGAGCGGGACGGCAAGGGCATCGGCCGGATACCGGCAGACTGGAGACGTGCCTTCCGTTCTTCCCGACGGCGACCCGGTTCCCGCCTCCGGCGAGCTGCCTTCCAGCGCTCTCGACGGGCTCGGGTCCCGCCCGTTCGGCTTCTACGTGCACGTACCGTTCTGCGTCACCCGGTGCGGCTACTGCGACTTCAACACCTACACCGCGGCCGAGCTCGGCCCCGGCGCCTCGCAGCGGGACTACGCCTCCACCGCCATCGAGGAGGTACGGCTCGCCCGGCGCGTCCTCGGCGACGCCGAACTGCCCGTGGAGACCGTGTTCTTCGGCGGGGGCACACCGACCCTGCTCCCGCCGGACGACCTGGTCCGGATCCTCCACGCCATCGACGAGGAGTTCGGCCTGGCCGCCGGGGCGGAGGTCAGCACGGAGGCCAACCCGGAATCGGTCACCCAGGAGACCCTGGAAGTCCTGCGGGACGGCGGGTTCACCCGGATGAGCTTCGGCATGCAGAGCGCCCGCGAGCACGTCCTCGCCGTGCTGGACCGCCGCCACACCCCTGGCCGGGCGGCGGCAGCCGTGCAGGAGGCGAGGAAGGCGGGGTTCGACCACGTCAACCTCGACCTGATCTACTCCACCCCTGGCGAGACCGACGACGACTGGCGGGCGTCGCTCGACGCCGCGCTGGCCGCGGGTCCCGACCACATCTCGGCGTACTCGCTGATCGTCGAGGAGGGCACCCGGTTGGCCGCCAGGATCCGGCGTGGCGAGCTGCCCATGCCGGACGACGACGTGGCCGCCGACCGCTATCTCATCGCCGAGGAGATGCTCACCTCCGCCGGGTTCCGCTGGTATGAAGTCTCCAACTGGGCGGTCTCCGACGAGGCCCGCTGCCGCCACAACCTGCTCTACTGGACCGGCGGTGACTGGTGGGGCGTCGGGCCGGGCGCGCACAGCCATGTGGGCGGCACCCGGTGGTGGAACGTCAAGCATCCGGCGTCGTACGCGGCTCGTCTCGCGGTGGGCGAGTCGCCGGGGTACGCGCGCGAGGAGCTGGCGGCGGATGACAGGGCCGTCGAGCGGCTGATGCTGGAGCTCCGCCTCGCCTCCGGGTTCCCGCTCGCCGACCTGCGGCCGTCGGCCCGTACGGCGTGCGCCAGGGCGCTGGCCGACGGCCTGCTCGACGTGGAACCGTTCAAGCGCGGCCGCGCCGTGCTGACGCTGCGGGGCCGGCTCCTCGCGGACGCCCTGATCCGCGACCTGACCTGATCAGGTGATGAGCCGGATCGTCATCGGATAGCGGTAGCTCTCGCCCCGGTTGGCGGCCATCGAGCCCATGATCCCCATCACCAGCGTGTAGAGCCAGATGACCGGGAGGAGCAGGAACCCGATGACTCCCACGAGGACGAACGACAGGATGAACGACAACACGGTCACCGTGACGAAGGCGATCGTGCCGGTGATCCAGAAGTTCAGCGCCTCGGCCGCCTGGTCCCGGACGTACGGCGACTGGTCCTTCTTCGTCATGTAGATCACCAGTGAGCCGACGGAACCCAGCGGCCAGGCGATGAGGTTCCCCAGGCCGGCCAGGTGGGCCAGCATCGCCATGTTGGTGTCGTCGGTGCCGGGACGCGGGCCGTACTGCCCGGGCACGTGCGGCCCGGCCGGGCCGTGAACGGGCGCGCCGTATCCCGGGGCCCCGTATCCCGGTGCGCCGTAACCGGGAGTCCCGTAGCCCGGCGTGCCGTAACCGGGAGTCCCATAGTCCTGGTTTCCGTAGCCCTGGTTTCCGTAATCGGGGGCGCCGTAGCCCGGACCCCCGTGACCGGGCCCGCCGTATCCCGGAGCGCCCTGACCGGGCCCGCCGTATCCCGGAGCGCCCTGACCGGGAGCTCCGTGTCCCGGAGTGCTCTCGCCTCCGTACGGCTCCCGTGGATCGCCAGTCATGCGGCCTTCCTTCGCTGTGTAGAGGGATTGGAGTTCGCTTTGCCTTGCTGCCGCGAGGGAGACGCGGCGGATTCGTCCTTTCCCGGCACCGGGCCGGGCTTCGTCACCCGTCCTCGCCGGGATCCGTGACGAAGTCGATCAGCTCTTCGACCCGGCCGAGCAGCTCGGGTTCCAAGTCGGTGAAGGCCGTCACACGGCCGAGGATGTGCCGCCATGCCTCCGAGGGGTCCATCCGCCAGCCGAGCGCGGCGATCACACCCTCTTTCCACGGGATCCCCCGCGGCACGGAGGGCCAGGACGGTATGCCGAGGACCGACGGCTTGACCGCCTGCCAGATGTCCACGTACGGATGGCCCACGATCAGCACGTCCGCCCCGGACACCTGGGAGGCGATGCGGCTCTCCTTGGACCCGGGAACGAGATGGTCCACCAGCACGCCGAGCCGCCTGCCCGGTTCCGGGGAGAACTCCTCGACGATCGCGGGCAGGTCGTCGACCCCTTCGAGGAACTCGACGACGACGCCCTCGACCCGGAGGTCGTGCCCCCAGATCTTCTCCACCAGGGAGGCGTCGTGGACGCCTTCCACGTAGATCCGGCTCTCCCTGGCGACCCGCGCGCGCAGTCCCTCGACGGCGATCGACCCGGAGGCGCTGCGCCGCTGTCCGCGCGGCGCCTCGGACGGGCGGACCAGCGTCACCGGCTTGCCCTCCAGGAGGAACGCGGCCGGGGCGAGCGGGAAGACGCGCCGCCGCCCGAACCGGTCCTCCAGGGTGACGGCCTCCTTGTCGCACGCCACCACCGCGCCGCAGAAGCGCCCTTCCGCGTCCTCGACCACGAGATCCCGCTCCGCGGGCACCTGGGGGATCTTCCCCCGTCCGGGCCGCCGCCAGTCTCCGGAAAGCACGTCCTGCCCATACATGCCGGGAACGCTAGCAAAATCGGGCATCCGCGCGGGGAAGTCCGCCGGAGGCTGTGGACAGACGCCGGCGCGGGTCAGCGCATCGCCCTTTTGCGGGCGCCGCTGCGCCGGACCAGCACGACGATGGTGACGATGATGGCGATCAGGAAGCCCACGCCCGGAAGAGCGATCATCGCGACCGTGCCGCCGACCAGCTTGCCCACGCTGCCCATGATCTCCTTGCCGACGCCGAACCTGACGCCATCGCCCTCACAGGAGACGTTGTAGGCGCCCGCGATGGGGACGCCGATCTGGAAGACCATCTCCCACGTGGCGTCGCCGTACGCGATCGTCTGGGAGGCGGTCGGCTGGGTGAGCCTGATGTCCAGGCCCGCGTCGCCCTCGACCTTGCAGGTGACATCGCCCGCTTGGTCGGACGAGGCGTAGATCGCCGGCTTGTCCTTCGGGTCGAGTTGGACGTTCACCTTCTCGCCGCTCTTGAACGTCGTGATGGAGGCGGCGTCCTTGATGGTGGAGGTCAGCCCGCCCGCGAAGCCGGCCACTCCCACGACGATCAGGATGACGAAGAGCAGCCAGGCCAGGATGATCCACAGGATCCTGGGCCGCACGGGTCCCTGCGGAGGCGGCGTGCCGTAGGCGCCCTGCGGGTACGGTGTGCCCTGCGCGTACGGCGAGCCCTGTCCGTACTGCGTGGGCTGCCCGTACGGCGTGGCCTGGTTATACGGCGAAGACGGGCCCCGGACGTCGCCGGGGAGGGGGTTCTGATTCTCGGTCATGGGTCGGACCATAAGGAATGCGACTTGTGAGCTGATTGCGACCGGCTTGCCGGGTTGGCCGGATTGGTGTTATCGCACCCTGTGGGCGGTAGCCGTACACTTGGCACTCGGGAACACGGAGTGCCAGACACCGCGTTTCCCGATGCACAGGGAGGTGACACTTTGCTCGACGAACGCAAGCTGGCCGTGCTTCGTGCCATCGTCGAGGACTATGTGTCCACCAATGAGCCGGTGGGGTCCAAGGCCCTCGCCGACAGGCACAACCTCGGCGTGTCACCGGCCACCATCAGAAACGACATGGCGGCGCTCGAAGAGCAGGGCTACATCCACCAGCCGCACACCAGTGCGGGACGGGTGCCGACGGACAAGGGCTACCGCCTGTTCGTCGACCGCCTCTCCCAGGTCAAGCCGTTGTCCGCGGCGGAACGCCGTGCGATCGAGACCTTCCTCGCCGGTGCCGTGGACCTGGACGAGATCGTCATGCGGACGGTCCGGCTGCTGGCCCAGCTCACCCGGCAGGTCGCCGTGGTGCAGTACCCCTCGCTGACCCGGTCCACGGTCCGCCACGTGGAGATCGTGCCGCTGGCGGAGCGGCGCGTCATGCTCGTGCTGATCACCAACACCGGCCGGGTCGAGCAGCGCGTGATCGAGTTGCCCGAGACCGTCGCGGACGACCGCATCGCTCACCTGCGCGCCGTGCTGAACGCGTGCCTGGACGGCTGCGGCCTGTCCAGGGTGCCGGACACGGTGGCGGAGCTGCCCGATCGGCTGCCCGCCGAGGACAGGCCGGTGGCCGCCACCATCCTGTCGGTGCTGCTGGAGACCCTGGTCGAGCGGCACGAAGAAAAGATCGTTTTCGCCGGTGCCGCCAACCTGGCGGCCGCCGACTTCAGCGTGGGCCTCCGCGAGGTGCTCGAGGCGCTGGAGGAGCAGGTCGTGCTGATGCGGCTGCTCGGCGAGACCGGCGACCTGTCGGGGCTGACCGTCCGGATCGGCTCCGAGAACCCCTACACCGGACTGCGCGGCACTTCTATCGTGGCCGCGGGATACGGTGCGGGCGACAAGGAACTGGCCCGGCTCGGAGTGCTGGGCCCGACGCGAATGGACTATCCGGTGACGATGGGTGCGGTGCGCGCGGTCGCGCGTTACGTCGGGCAGATCCTGGCGGGGTCATAAGTGGCCAAGGACTACTACGGCACCCTCGGGGTGCGGCGGGACGCCAGCCAGGAAGAGATCAAGAAGGCATACCGCCGTCTTGCCCGGGAGCTGCACCCGGACGTCAATCCGGATCCTGAGACCCAGGAGCGGTTCAAGGAGATCACACAGGCCTACGAGGTCCTCTCCGACACCAACAAGCGCCAGATGTACGACCTCGGAGCCGATCCGTTCAGCTCCGGCGCGGGCGCCGGGGCCGGCGGGTTCGGCGCGGGATTCCCGTTCAGCGACATCATGGACGCCTTCTTCGGCTCCGCCGGAGGCTCGCGCGGACCACGCTCCCGGGCCAGGCGCGGCCGTAACGCGACGATCCGGGTCGAGCTCGACCTGGCGGAGACCGCGTTCGGCACCACCCGCGAGATCGTGGTCGACACGGCCGTGCTGTGCGAGGTCTGTCACGGTTCGGGCGCCGCCGCGGGCACCCACCCCGACACCTGTGACATGTGCCACGGCCGGGGCGAGGTGTCGCAGGTCACCCGCTCGTTCCTCGGCCAGGTGATGACCTCGCGGCCGTGCCCCCAGTGCGGTGGCTACGGCAGCGTCATCCGCAACCCCTGCCTCGAGTGCTCCGGCGAGGGCCGCGTCCGCACCCGCCGTACGATCAAGGTCCGCATCCCCGCGGGCGTCGAGGACGGCACGCACATCCAGCTGGCCGGCGAGGGCGAGATCGGCCCCGGCGGCGGCCCGCCCGGAGACCTCTTCCTGGAGATCGCCGAGCGTCCGCACCAGATCTTCGAGCGGCGCGGCGACGACCTGCACTGCACGGTCCAGATCCCGATGACGGCCGCCGCTCTCGGCACCATCTTGTCGATCGAGACCCTGGACGGCACCGAGGAGATCGACGTACGGCCCGGCACCCAGGCGGGCCAGGTCATCCCGCTGTACGGCAGGGGCGTCCAGCGCCTCAACGAGACCGGCAGGGGCGACCTGCTCATCCATGTGAACGTCGAGACGCCCATGAAGCTCGACGCGCAGCAGGAAGAGCTGCTCAGAGAGCTGTCCAAGCTGCGCGGTGAGGAGCGGCCCCCCGGGAAGTTCTCGCCGGGGCAACAGGGCTTCTTCTCCCGGCTGAGAGACGCGTTCAACGGTCGCTGACACCATGATCAGGCTCCTGGTGACGCCATGACCGCTCCTGTCTTCCTGGCCGATCTGTCCGGTGTGCTGCCCGGTGGCGCGCCCGTCGCCCCCGGTGATCGTGTCCTGCTGGACGGCCCCGAGGGGCGGCACGCGGCCGCCGTCCGGAGGCTGCGCCCGGGGGAGCGGCTCGACCTGACGGACGGCGCCGGCCGGGTCGCCGAGTGCGTGGTCCGCGACGTGGCCAAGGACTCCCTCACCGCCGAGGTGCTCCGGCGGTACGACGTGGAGGCCGCCCGGCCGCGCCTCGTCGTGGTCCAGGGGCTGCCCAAGGGCGACAGGGGAGAGCTCGCGGTCGAGATGATGACCGAGGCGGGCGTGGACGTGATCGTTCCGTGGTCCGCGGCGCGCTGCGTCACCCAGTGGAAGGGCGAGCGCGCCGCCAAGGCCCTCGCCCGCTGGCGGAGCACCGCGCGCGAGGCCGGAAAGCAGGCCCGCCGCTTCCACCTGCCGGAGGTGGCCGAACAGGCGAGCACCGCCCAGGTGGCCGAACTGCTCGCCGGGGCCGAGCTGGCTGTCGTGTTGCACGAGGAGGCCGCCCAACCCCTGACCGGCCTGTCCCTGCCGCGGAACGGCGACGTCGTCGTGGTCGTCGGCCCCGAAGGCGGCATCACGGACGAGGAGATCGCCGCCTTCCGGGCGGCGGGAGCCGTACCCACCCTGCTGGGCCCGACGGTGCTGCGCACCTCGACGGCGGGGGTGGCCGCCGCGGCGGTGATCCTGTCACGCTACGGCCGCTGGTGATCCGCGGAGCCGTGTGACGGCTCCGCTCCCGACGCCGGTCGGCGCCTACGGCGTGGGCGTCTCCGCGGGGGGTTCCGGAGTGACCACGTCACTCGCCGACGGGCTGGGCGTCGGTGAGGGCGACGGCTTGGGCGTGGGCGTTCCGCACTGACCTCCGGAGCAGCCGGTCGGCGTGCGGTTCGGGCTCGGGCCGGTGGACGGGCTGGTCGGCGGGGCCGGTGTCTCCGTCGTGAGACACATCGGGGAGCCCGACGCGTACGGCTCGACGGCCTGGGCCGGCGTCGCCGGAGTCGCGCACGGGTCACTCGGGGACGGCGTCGGCTTCGCCGGAGGGCTGTCCTTCGGCGTCACCACGGACGAGGCCTCGCTCCGGGACGGCGGGCTGTTGACGACCTGGGGCGGGGTGTGCACCGTCGGGGGGCGGTTGATGGAGGAGATGTCGGGGAGCCGGGAGTCGTCGCCCGTGTTGGAGACCGAGCTGTGCATCACCTGGGTGCGCAGGTCGGGGACGATCATGACGACCGTGCCCGCCACCAGCGCGGCGCCGGCCACGGCGGCGCCGACGCGCCACCAGAAGAGGCCGCGCAGTCCGCGCACGCCACGCTCGTCGATGCGGCGCCGGATGATGTCGAGCCCTTCGGGCGAAGGCACGACCGAGTCCGCCTCCGCCCGCATCGCACGGCGGAGGAACTCGCCGTACTCGTCGTCGGTGGGGAAGGTCATGAGAACTGCTCCAGTGCCATCCTCAGGGCGGCCATGCCGCGGGCCGTGTGACTTTTCACCGCGCCCTTGCTGATGCCCATCGCATGCGCGATCTCGGCCTCGGACAGATCCCCGTAGTAGCGCAGGACCAGTGCCTCGCGTTGCCGTGTCGGCAGATGGCGCAGTGCCTCGATGACCGCCGATCGCTCAAGCTCGCCGATCGCGCCGTTCTCGGCGCTCGGCGCGTCAGGAAGCCCCTTGGGGGCGTACTTCTCCACGACGGCGCGATGACGCAACACGGAGCGCGATCGGTTCACGACCGATTGGCGCAGGTAGGCGAGTGCCTTGTCGGTGTCCCGCAGGCGCCGCCAAGCCCCATGGATGGCGACGAACGCGTCCTGCACGACTTCCTCCGCGCTGGCCACATCTCTGACCAGCAGCACGGCGAGACGCACGAGTGACCGATAGTGCGCGCTGTACAGCGCGGTCACGGCCATGTCGGCATCCCATCCGACGGGCACCGCCCCCAGCGACCTGTCGGCCACGAGGGTCTCGGTGGTCACGTCAGTAGGACGCTCGTCCTCCCCGGGGGGTTTACGCTCTTCCGAATCATTAGGGGGCATGACCCAGTTGTGTCCTCGCCCGACACTAGGGGTGTTTTTGTCGGTGCAGTGTCGCACATTCACACTATCCGGGGGATCTTTCAACGGCATCACTGATTGGCAACGGCTACGCTTCTCGATCGTGACCGACTGCCTGTTCTGCAAGATCGTGGCCAGGGAGATCCCCGCCGACATCATCCTTGAGACCGAGCGGGCGCTGGCGTTCCGCGACATCAATCCGCAAGCGCCCACGCACGTCCTGGTCGTCCCCAAGTCACATCACAAGAACGCCGCGGCGCTCGCCCAGGCGGACGACGGCCTCGCCGACGACGTGCTCAAAGCATGCCACGACGTGGCCCTTCAGGAGGGCGTCTCCGACTCGGGATATCGCGTCGTGTTCAACACCGGTCTGGGAGCGGGCCAGACCGTGTTCCATGTTCACGCACATGTGCTGGGCGGACGCAGCCTGACGTGGCCTCCCGGCTAGCGGATAGCATGACCGTAGGAACTAGGGAGGCGAGCAGGCCGTAACGGCCGCCCATGTCCGAGTCACAGACCACCAACAAGACCCAGGCCAAGGTCCTCATCCCCGAGGGACAGGCGATGATCAGCCTGCTCGGCTCGCGTGACGAGCTGCTGCGGGTCATCGAGAAGGCCTTCCGCGCCGACATCCACGTGCGCGGCAACGAGATCACCATCACCGGTTCTCCGGAGGAGAGCGGCGTCGTCGTGCGGCTCTTCGAGGAGCTGGTGGAGCTCGTCGGCTCCGGCGCCGAGCTGACCACCGACTCCGTCGAGCGCAGCATCGCGATGCTGCGGATGACCAGCGACCGGCCCGCCGAGGTGCTGTCCTTGGACATCCTCTCCGCGCGCGGCCGGACGATCCGCCCCAAGACCGTCAACCAGAAGCGGTACGTCGACGCGATCGACAAGCACACGATCGTGTTCGGCATCGGCCCCGCCGGCACCGGCAAGACGTACCTCGCGATGGCCAAGGCCGTGAAGGCCCTGCAGAACAAGCACGTCAACCGCATCATCCTGACGCGGCCCGCGGTCGAGGCGGGGGAGCGGCTGGGCTTCCTGCCCGGCACCCTCTACGAGAAGATCGACCCCTACCTGCGGCCGCTCTATGACGCGCTGCACGACATGCTCGACCCCGACTCGATCCCGCGGCTGATGTCGGCGGGCACGATCGAGGTCGCCCCCTTGGCGTACATGCGGGGACGCACGCTGAACGACGCGTTCATCATCCTCGACGAGGCGCAGAACACCTCGCCCGAGCAGATGAAGATGTTCCTGACCCGGCTGGGGTTCAACTCGAAGATCGTCGTCACCGGTGACGTGACCCAGATCGACCTCCCCGGTGGGCAGGACAGCGGCCTCAAGGTCGTCCAGAACATCCTCCACGGCATCGACGACATCCACTTCAGCAGGCTGACCAGTGCCGATGTGGTCCGGCACCGCCTGGTGAGCGACATCGTCGACGCGTACGGCAAGTACGACGCGGCCATGGCGTCGGAGCCGCGGGCGATCGACAAGCGCCCCCGGGGGAGACGGTGAACGTGAGAACGGAACGGCGCGGCCCGCGCTCCCTGCCCGGGTCGCCGAGCGAGGAGAATCGGTGAGCGTCGAGGTCGCCAACGAGTCGGGCGTCGAAGTCGACGAGGCGGTGTTCGCCGAGCTGGCCGGTCACGTCCTGGGAAAGATGGGGATCAACCCCCTCGCCGAGCTGTCCATCCTGATCGTCGACGAGCCGGCGATGGCCGAGCTGCACGAGCAGTGGATGGGCGAGCCCGGCCCCACGGACGTGCTCGCCTTCCCGATGGACGAGCTGCGTCCCGGCCCCGGCGGGGGCCGCGACGAGGACGCGTCGCCGGATCCGGCGCTCCTCGGCGACGTGGTGCTCTGCCCGCAGGTCGCCGCCAAGCAGGCGGCCGAGGCGGGACACGGCACGCAGGACGAGCTGGAGCTGCTCTGCACCCACGGCATCCTGCATCTGCTCGGCTACGACCACGCCGAGCCCGAGGAGCACGCCGAGATGTTCGGACTCCAGGGCGAGCTGCTCGAGTCGTGGCGGGAGGCGCGCGGGAAGCGGTGAGCGACCGATGAACGGCTGGTTGTTCTCCGCCGTCGTCCTGATCGTGGTCGGCGGCCTGCTCGCAAGCGCGGAGACGGCGTTGTCGCGCATCTCCCGGGTGCGTGCCGAGGAGTTCGTCAAGGAGGGGCGGCGCGGCGCGGGGCGTCTGCAGGCCATCGTCGCCGACCCGCCGCGATACCTGAACCTGCTGCTCCTGCTGCGGCTGATCTGCGAGCTGGTCGCGACGGTGATCGCGACGCTCCTGTTCATCGACTGGCTCGGTGACAAGGGGCAGGCATACGCCGCGGCGGCGATCGTGATGGTCCTGGTCAGCTACGTCATCGTCGGCGTCTCGCCGCGTACGCTCGGCCGGCAGCACGCCGACCGGGTCGCGCTCGCGAGCGCGCCTGTCGTGTACGGCCTGACCAGGATCTTCGGCCCGCTGCCGAAGCTGCTGATCCTGCTGGGCAACGCGCTGACGCCCGGCAAGGGGTTCCGCGAGGGACCGTTCACGTCGGAGGCCGAGCTGCGCGACCTGGTGGATCTCGCCGAGGAGCGCCGGGTCATCGAGCCGGACGAGCGAGAGATGATCCACTCGGTCTTCGAGCTGGGTGACACGCTGGTCCGCGAGGTCATGGTCCCGCGCACGGACATGGTCATCATCGAGCGGCACAAGACCCTCAACCAGGCGCTCTCCCTGGCCCTGCGCAGCGGCTTCTCCCGCATCCCCGTGACCGGTGAGAACGAGGACGACGTGGTGGGCATCGCCTACATGAAGGACATCGTCCGCCGGATGCAGGACACCGGCGACGGGACGGCCCGGGTCCAGGAGCTGATGCGCCCGGCCACGTTCGTCCCGGACAGCAAGCCGATCGACGACCTGCTGCGCGAGATGCAGGCCAGGCAGATCCACCTCGCCATCGTGATCGACGAGTACGGCGGCACCGCCGGCCTGGTCACGATCGAGGACGTGATCGAGGAGATCGTCGGGGAGATCACCGACGAGTACGACCAGGAGATCCCCCCGGTCGAGTGGCTGGAGGACGGCTCCGTACGGGTGACGGCACGGCTGCCGGTCGACGAACTGGGCGAGTTGTTCGACCGCGAGATCGAGGTGGAGGACGTCGACACGGTCGGCGGGCTGCTCGCGCACGCTCTGGGCCGGGTGCCGATCGCCGGTTCCGAGGCCACCGTCGACGGGCTGCGACTGATCGCGGAGAACCTCGCGGGGCGCCGCAACCGGATCAGCACCGTGGTGGTGCGTCCGGTCGAGCAGGGGGAGCAGGGACCCGTCACGACCCGGGCGGAACAGGAGTAATGTCCCGGATTCTCGGGACTCCGCAGCTCTGCCGCACGGGACTACCTGCTCTGTAGGGTTTTTCCGTGGCGACATTCCGGGTTCTTGGTGCGTTCGACGCCATAGGGGACAGGGGACCGGCAGAGCTTGGCGGACCGCGGCAGCGCTCAGTGCTCGCGCGGCTGCTGGTCGCACGGGGGCACATCGTTCCGGTCGAGCGGATGATCGACGATCTGTGGCGGGATCAACCGCCCCCGAGCGCGCTGGCCTCCATACAGGCGTACGTCTCGAATCTCCGGCGGGCGCTGGAGCCGGACCGCACGGCGCGCACGCCGGCGCGGGTGCTGGTGACGATCCCGCCCGGATACGCGATCCGCGACGGAGACGTCGACGCGTGGCGGTTCGAGGAGCTGGTGCGCAAGGGGGCCGAGGCGCTGGCCGGCGGAGACGCGAGGATGGCCATCCACGAGACGGACCAGGCGCTCAGATTATGGCGCGGTGCGGCCTACGTCGAGTTCGCCATGGCCGACTGGGCGGTCACCGAGATCATGCGCCTGGAGGAGCTGCACGCCATGGCCGTGGAGCAGAGGGCGTCGGCCGCCGTGGCGCTCGGCGCTGCGGGCTCGGCCGTCGCGGACCTTCAGGGGCACGTCGCGGAGCACCCGCTGCGCGAGGAGGGCTGGCGGCTGCTGGCCATCGCGCTGTACCGCCAGGGCAGGCAGGGGGACGCGCTCGCCGTGCTCCGCCAGGCCCGCGGCCGGCTCGCCGACGAGCTGGGTGTCGACCCGGGGCCCGCCCTGCAGCGGCTGGAGAGCGACATACTCGCCCACGCGGCCTCGCTGGAGCCCGCTCACGCGGTGATCGGAGGCGCGGCTGGAGACGTGACCGGCGCGGCCGGGGGTGTGGCCGGGGGAGTCAGCGATATCAGGATCGTTCCCGAGTCTCCCACCATCGAGGCAGACCGACTGGTCGGTAGGGATCGGGAGCTGGCCCAGTTGCTCGGCCGCGCCACGGGCGTCGCCCTGATCGGCGGCGAGGCGGGTATGGGCAAGTCCGCCCTCGCGGGGGCCCTCGCGGCCGAACGATCCCGCGAGGGATGGCGGGTGGCCGTGGGCAGGTCTCCCGAGACCGAGGGAGCCCCCGCGGGATGGGCCTGGGCGGAGATCCTCCGGACGCTGATGGCGGACGTCATGCCGCGCGGGGCGCTCGCCGTACAGATCCGGCGGCTTCTCGGCGAGCCGACCGAGGGCGAGCGCGGGCAGGAGGACACGGACGTGACCGCCGAGCGGTTCCGGCTCCGCCGGGCGCTCGCGATGTACCTGGCGGAGGTGGCACGGGAGGCGCCCCTGCTGCTGGTCCTCGACGACATGCACCGCGCGGACGAGGAGACGCTGGCCATCCTTGTGCACCTGGCCGCCGACCTGAGGGACGTGCCCGCGTTGATCGTCGGAACATTCCGACAGGAGGAGGCCGAGCGGCTGGCCGAGACGTCGGCGGCGCTGGCCCGGTACGAGCCCCTCCGGATCGTCCTGAGCGGGATCGGCCGGGACGCCGCCGCCGAACTGCTCACCGCGGTCTCCGGCGCCGAACTCTCGGACGAGACCGTCGACGCCGTGGCCGAGCGCACCGGGGGCAACCCGTTCTTCCTCCGGGAGACCGCCCGGCTGATCACGGCCGAGGGTGAGCCCGCGGCCGTGTCCGCCGTCCCGGCGGGCGTCCGCGACGTGCTGCGACGCCGGTTCGTCCGGCTTCCCGTACCCGCACAGACCACGCTCCGCGAGGCCGCGGTGATCGGCGGGAGCCTCGACGTGGACGTGCTCGCGGACGTGAACGGCGGAGGCGAGGACGGCGTGGTCGACGCGGTGGAGGCGGCGCTGATGGCCGGGCTGCTCGTCGAGCCCAAGGGGGGCGGTCTGCGGTTCGCGCACGCCCTGGTCCGGGACACGCTCTATGACGACATGTCGCGGTTGCGGCGCTCCCGCACGCACGCCCGCGTGGCCGAGGTACTCGAACGGCTCCGCCCGGACGAGGTGGCGGCGCTGGCCCACCACTTCGCGGCGGGAGGGGAACGTGCCAAAGCGGCGCGGTACAGCGCGCTCGCCGCCGAGCAGGCCGAGAGGCGGTTCGCCTACCGGGAGGCGGCCGCGCTCTGGCAGCAGGCGCTCGACCTCGGCGACGGGGAGGACCTGGAGCTGATCATGCGGCGGGTCCAGGCGCTGGCTTTCGGCAACCAGCTCGCCGCCGCCCGTGAGATGCGGGAGCGGGCCATCGGCCTGGCGCTGCCCAAGGCCGATCCCGAGCTCGTCGCCCGCGTCATCGGCGCCTTCGACACGCCGTCGCTGTGGAGCACGAGGGACTACGGCGTGGTCTCCTACGAGCTCATCGAGGCCATCGAGGCCACGCTGCCGATGCTCCCGCCCGGCGACGGCGCGGCCCGGTGCGCCCTGCTCACGTCGCTGGCGTTCGAGCTCGAAGGTGAGCCGACCACGCGCGGGGTCGAGGCCGCGGACGAGGCGCTCGCGATGGCCCGGCGGCTCGGCGACGCCCATGCCATCGTGCGGGCGCTCAACGCCCGGCACTTCCACACCTTCCGCGAGGACGGCCTCGCGGACCGGCGGCGGCTCGGCTCGGAGATGCTGCGGCTGGCCCAGGCACACGGCATGGCGATCGCCGAGGTCGTGGCCCACCTGATCCTGATGCAGCAGGCGCTGGGTGTCCTCGACTTCCCGCGGGCGGAGGAGCACGCCGGTCACGCGGAACGGCTCGCCGAACGGCACGACCTCGCGATGCCGGGATCCCTCGTGACCTTCTACCGGGCGTTCCGGTGCGCGCTGGTCGGTGACTTCGACGAGGCCGCGCGGTTCTTCCGCACCGGTGCCCGGGCGCACGCCGCCGTGGGGGCGTGGCGGTTCGAGATCGGCCTGTCGTACATGGGGAGGTACTGCCTCGGACTGCTCCGTGGCGACCTCACGGACCTCCTGCCGGAGGCCGAGCTCATCGCCGAGCACTGGGCCGTCGCCGTGGAACCGTACGCGCTCGCGCTGGCCAGGGCCGGGCGGGTGGCGGAGGCGACCAAGGTCGCGGGCACGCCGCGGCCGATCCGGCCCGACTACTACGGGCGCCTGTTCCTCGTGGTCCGGGGCCTGCTCGGAGTGGCCATCGGTGACCGCGACAGGGTGATGGAAGCATACGAGGCGCTCGTGCCGTACCCGGACAACATCGTCACCAACGGCTCCGGCCTCGTCCCGCTGTGGCCGATCGCCCAGGTGCTCGGAGATCTGGCGGCCTATCTCGGCCGTCCCGACGAGGCCGCCGAGCGGTACGCCACCGCGCTCCGCATGGCCGACGGGGCCGGCGCCACGGTGTGGGCCGAGGCCGCCCGTCAAGGTCTCGCGGGTATCACCCGGGGCACCTGATCCGGCCGGTCCCCGTCGTACAGGGTCCACTCGGTGACGTCCAGCCGGTAGAGCCGCTCGCCGGGCGAGAGCCGTACGGGATGGTCGGGGATCTCAGTGTTCTCGGGCAGCTCGCGCGCGGTGCCGGTGAAGGTCACCCCCTCGGCCGGGGCGTGGCCGTCCCCGCCGAGACTCACGATGCACCCGGCCACCCGGATGTCGGACCGCAGGTCGTGCGCGTGCGGCCGATCATGGTGGGCGATGAAGTAGAGCCGGTCGGGTGAGAACGTGGCGTGGTACCGGACGTTGCAGAGCGCGGGGGAGCCGTCGGTGCGCAGGGTGGCGAGATGCATGAGAGCGCCTCGCACAGGGGCGCCGGACAGCCGCCGCTCCAGTTCGCTAATCACTGTTCCAGAGTGCATTCGGGCAGTTGGAAGCCCCTAGGCCGGTGCATGGCGGAGCTGGCAAGCAGGTCGCAAGTCGTCTCCAAGTGCGATAGAGGACGATTCCTTCAGACGCCCAGGAGGGGTTCGGGGCGTTCAGAGGGGAAGAACCGGCGCGCCGGGAGGGGTTCGCGGCGCACCGGCCCACTTCCATACGGGGGAGTCCATGGGGCCTCTCGCCCGACTTGATCGGGTGAGGGGCCCATTTTGATTACTGAGAGTGATTGCGGCTTTTGCTGCCGGGAAGAAAGCCGTCGGCGGGGATCTTCCGGACCCGCCGGCGAACAGGGGAGACCGGAATGCGGATCATCGGCGGAGCTGTCTGCGCGTCCGCCGCCTGCCTGCTGGCCGCGCTGGCGGGCTGCGGCGCCCATGAGGAGGCGGGTCGGCGGGCCGCGCCGAACTCCGGGCAGTTGAAGGTCCTGCTCCGGGGGATCGAGGACATGCCCCAGGGGTTCTCGGACCGTCAGCGTGAGCGGTGGCGCCCGCCGTTCCGTGCCAAGGACGGCGACTGCCGTGCGCTCTTTGACGCGGCGGCGGGCCGGCCGCCCGGACGAGGGCTCGTTGCCGGGGCCGCGACCACGTACGAGGGCGATCACCTCGGCGAGTCGGCGGCCGTCGGGCTCGCCGTCTACGGGGAGGACGCCGCCGACGGAGGGCTCGGCCGGTTGGAGCGGGCCATGCGGGGATGCCGGGTCGCCGCCGCCGGAGGCGCGGGAAAGGGCGACAGGCTGCGGGTGTCGAACCTGCGGATCCCGGACGTCGGCGACGGCGCCGAGGCGCGGCGGTTCAGGGGCCGGGTCGGCGGATATCCGTACGAACTACACCTCGTGGTGGCGAGAGAGGGGAACGCGCTGATCACCCTCGTCCACGGAGGCGTCACGTCTCCGGATGTCAAGGGCACCGAGGAACTGGCCAGGGTGCTTGCCGGAAGGGTCAGTACCCTTGAGCTGTGACAGAGACACTGGACCCCGAAGACCACAAGATCATCACCCTGGCCAGGTCGGCCCGCGCCCGTAACGGCTCGGCCGAGGGCGCCGCCGTACGGGACGAGACGGGGCGCACCTACGTGGCGACGAACGTCGCGCTGCCCTCGCTCGAACTGTCCGCGACGCAGGTGGCGGTGGCGATGGCGGTCTCCAGCGGGGCGGCGTCTCTGGAGGCGGTGGCGCTGGTCAGCGAGGCGGACGAGCCTGGCGAGCAGGACATCGCCGTGGTCGAGGACCTCGGCACCGCGACCATCTTCCTGGCCGGTCCCGACGGTGTGGTGAAGGGCCGGTACATCTGACGTGAGTACTCCCGAATTCCGCGCCGGTTTCGCCTGCTTCGTCGGCCGGCCGAACGTGGGCAAGTCCACGCTGATGAACGCGCTGGTCGGCACGAAGGTGGCCATCACCTCGTCCAAGCCGCAGACCACGCGCCGGGCCATTCGCGGGATCGTGCACCGGCCCGACTCCCAGCTCGTCATCGTGGACACCCCCGGCCTGCACCGGCCGCGTACGCTGCTCGGCGAGCGGCTGGACAGCCTCGTGCTGTCCACGTTGACCGAGGTCGACGTGATCGGCTTCTGCGTGCCCGCCAACGAACCGATCGGCAAGGGCGACAGGTTCATCGCCGAGAAGCTCGCGGCGCTCAAGAAGACGCCGCTCATCGCCGTGGTGACCAAGTGCGACCTGGCGAGCAGGGAGCAGATCGCCGCGCAGCTGCTCGCGGTCTCGGCCCTGGCGGACTTCCAGGAGATCGTCCCGGTGTCCGCCGAGAGCGGGGAGCAGCTCGACGTGCTCGCCGATCTGCTGACCGCGCGGCTGCCCGAGTCCCCGCCCCTGTACGCCGGAGGCGAGCTGACCGACGAGCCCGAGCAGGTCCTGGTCGCGGAGCTGATCCGCGAGGCCGCGCTGGAGGGGGTGCGCGACGAGCTGCCGCACTCGATCGCGGTCGTGGTGGAGGAGATGACCCCGCGTGAGGGCCGGGACGACCTCCTCGACATCTACGCGTTCATGTACGTCGAGCGGCCCTCGCAGAAGGCGATCGTGATCGGTCCGGGGGGCGCCAGGCTCAAGGACGTCGGCACCCGGGCCCGCAAGCAGATCGAGGCGCTGCTCGGCACGCGTGTCTACCTCGACCTGCGGATCAAGGTGGCCAAGGAGTGGCAGCGCGATCCCAAGCAGCTCCGCCGCCTCGGTTTCTACGACTGAGGCTCTCCCGCGTCGTCAAGACGCCGTAGGCGGCCTTCTCCGCGCGCTTCTCCACGATCACTACCTAGCTGAGGACGTCGACGTCACAGCCAATCCCGGGGGCCCGAGCGAGGCGCGCATCCGTGGTGAGCAGGCGGCAGCCGTAGGCTTCCGCCGCTGCCACGTAGGCGGCGTCGTAGGTGCTGAGATTTCCGCGCAGTTCCCACATCCGTGCCAGGAGGATCCGGGTGTGGGGTGTGACAGGTTGGATCTGGTGCAGAGCCGCCACGGCGTCCGCCGCGTGATCTGGACCGATCTTCCCGCCCAGGTGATTCCCTCTGACCACAGAGAGCACCTCCACGAGCCAGTGCTCCGGAGCGATCCAGTCGGGGTCGCGGGACAGCGCGTCACGGCAGGTCTTCCCGAGGGGCCCTTCGTCCAGCAGGGCGAAGGCGAAGACGGATGCGTCTACGACGATCACGTGTCGATTTCCGGCAGCCCGAGAGCGGTGTCGCGATCCGCGCGCGCGGCGTGGAGGACATCAAGGACGTCATCCGATGACAGATGAGCGTTGTAGGACTTTCGGGAGAAGCGTTCCAAAGCGGCGAGATTGTCTTTTCTGCGCGCCTCGTTGGAGATCACGTCGAAGAGGTATGCCTGGAGCGACTGGCCGCGTGAACGCGCGATCTCCGTGAGTCGATCGCGAAGCTCCTTGGGCACATCTCGAATCTGGAGGGCAACCATGCATGCAATTCTACATGCATGCATGGCGGAGTACCCAGCCTTGCCGTTCTGACCTCATACATTCGGCGCGGTCGCGCGGCGTCACTCCAGTGGACGAGGGCGGCGGATGAGGGCCGTGGCGGACAGGGCGGCGACGAGGACGGAGGCGAGCAGGGCGGCGAACCAGCCGTACTGGATCGTCGGATGAACATCGACCAGCCCGGGGATCCGGAAGCTGAGCCGATCGCCCCAGTCCTGCGGGTCCGTCAGGAACATGGCGAGCGCGAGCGCGGCCACGGCTCCGGGCAGGATCGCCAACCCGGTGAACAGGCGGCCCCGCGTCATCCCGGCAACGCCCAGCAGCGTGGCGGCGATGCCCGCGCCCAGGACGAACCAGCCGGAGCCCCTGTCGACGCCGCGGATCGCATGGGTGAACTCGGTGCCCATGAGGCCGAACTCCGCCGTGACTCCGGCCCAGGGCAGGATCGCGGTGACGGCGAGCACGAGACCGGTGACGACCACGGCCAGCGAGAGCATCGTCCCCGCGCCGCTCCTGGCGGGAACTCCCTGCGGGGACGAGGTGAGATCAGCCACGATCACCAGGCTACGGCTCAGGACCGGTGAGAGGGGCGCTCCCGCCGCTCCTGCTCACCCGGATGGGTCGTGAGCCCGATGCCCCGGCCGCGAAGGATGGGCTGGGAGTATCGCCCCGGCCGGGGGCCTTACCGCTGTCCCGAGGGGAACGCGGGAGCGACGCCACCCGGCGCGGCGAGCGCTTCGCCCCATTCGAGGCGTTCGCGGAGCTGGACGGCGTCGTCGGCCAGGACCGAGACCAGCACGCCGGGCCCGGCCAGGGGGAGCACCGCGCAGCCGTCCCCGAGCACGGCTCGCCCCACCGCCTTCCCGGTCCGTACGGCCTCCGCGTGACCGCGCCGCGTGGCATCTTCGGTGGCTTCTCGGGTGGTTTCTCGGGTGGTTTCTCCGAGGGCTGTCCCGGTGGCTCCGCGTCCGGCGACGAGGGTGCTGCCGACACAGCGGGCGGTGCCGTACACGGCGGGGCTGCCGTCGCTCGCCGGATCGCCGACGACGAGCTCCTGCCGGAGCAGTGGCATCCCGTCCACGACGGCGTCGAAGCGGGAACGGCAGCGGCCGGGGCGCTCGCCGTGCCGTCCAAATACGATCTCCTCGCGCCAGAACACGGTCGCGTCCCGCGCGAGCGAGAGCCGTACGGCCACGCGGTGGCAGCACCCCGCGGCCAGCACGGTCGGCTCAGGAGCGAATCGGAGCGAGGCGCCCGCGCCGACCCGGGCGTTGACGACCATGACGGAGTCCTCCGCGAAGGGGCCGGGCAGGACCAGCGTGCTCGCGATCGACCGGATGTCCAGCATGGTGCCGGGCGCGACGTCGATGTCCAATCTCAGGCGGTCGCCGCCCAGAGGCCCGGCCGCCGTCGAGACCAGGTGGACCACGCCGGGCCCGGTCTGCCGCAGGGTCAGCGGCGGATCGGAACGCAGCGTCTCCAGGCGGGTGCCGCCACCGGAGAGGAGCTCCGTCCTGATCGACGCGTGGGCCCGTACCGACGACCGGACGTCGCCGGAGGACGTCCTCATGGAACCACCTCGCCGTCATGGAGGTGGCCGTGGTGGTGCCAGGAGTCCACGACGCCGGACACCCACTCGGCGACGCCGTGCGCGCCCCCGTCCTCCCTGATCGAGGTGAACAACACCGGCCTGCCGTCGCGTACGGCTCCCGCGTCACGGGACATGACGGTCAGGTCCGCGCCCACCATGGGGGCGAGGTCGGTCTTGTTGACCACGAGCAGGTCGGCCGTGGTGACGCCGGGACCGCCCTTGCGCGGGACCTTGTCGCCGCCGGAGACGTCGAGTACGAAGATCTGGCTGTCCGCCAGCCCCCTGCTGAAGGTGGCGGTCAGGTTGTCGCCTCCGCTCTCCACGATCACCAGGTCGAGCGGGCCGAACCGCTCCTCAAGGGTCTCGACCGCGTCGAGGTTGGCCGCGATGTCGTCGCGGATCGCGGTGTGCGGGCAGCAGCCGGTCTGCACCGCGAGGATGCGATCGGGGTCGAGGACCCCCGCTCGGCGCAGGAAGTCGGCGTCCTCGGTCGTGTAGATGTCGTTCGTCACGACCCCGAGCCGCATCGAGGGGCCGAGGCTGCGGCACAGGGCGGCCACCAGGGCGGTCTTGCCGCTGCCCACGGGGCCGCCGATGCCGAGGCGGAGCGCCCGGCCGTGGCCGTCGGGTGCGTCGTGCTTGT
This sequence comes from Microtetraspora glauca, assembly GCF_040656155.1. Classification (NCBI taxonomy): domain Bacteria; kingdom Bacillati; phylum Actinomycetota; class Actinomycetes; order Streptosporangiales; family Streptosporangiaceae; genus Microtetraspora; species Microtetraspora glauca. The sequence continues at coordinate 135,761 of NZ_JBFALK010000005.1, read as the reverse complement.
CGTCGTGGTGAGCGCCCATGTGCGGGTCACCGTCCTTTGCGTAGCCTGCGGGATCGGGAACTGCCCAGGAGATGGCCGGGATGGGCCGGCCGGGGAGATCGGGATCGGCGGGGAGATCGGGATCGGCGGGGTCGGGATGGCCGGCGTGGGGATGTGGGGTGTTGGGGTGGTCAGGAGACGAAGAGGCGGGTCTCCGCCCTCAGGTGGCTCTCGGCCAGGAGGTCGAGCGCGGGAGCGGTCGTGGCGGGTAGCGCCGCCCAGCACGCGTCGCTCATGAACTCCACGCCGATGAGATCCGGGTCCGTCGCTCGCCCGATGTCCGGGCTCGATGCCCGCCTGTCGTCCGGGTCCGCCGTCCACGGCACGTCCGGGTTCGTCGTCCACGGCGCGCCCGGGTCCGCCGTCCACGTGTGCAGGGCCGTACGGGCGGCGCGTGCGGTCGCGCCGAGTGACGGAGCCAGGTCGGCGAGCAGGCGGTGCACGGCCACCGGGTCCAGGCCGAGGAGTCGTACGGCCGCCGTCGCCGGCCCGGTCACCGACCAGTAGGCCGCCGCCAGAGCCGCCTGCCCGGGGTCGCAGCCCGCCGCCGCGGCCGTCGCGCCGAGAGCGACCGGATGGTGCGCGCCATCGGGTACGGCTCTCGCCAGCGACTCCAGGGCGGGTGACGGCCAGATCCGGCGTGCGGTCCTGACCAGGAGCCGTCCCTGGGTGCGGGCGGCCTCCCGCTGCGCGGGCGACGCGGTCCGGGCGTCCGCCTCGGCGTCGAGCCGTCGCCAGGGGAGCATCGCCGGATCCCCTTCGCCCGTCCCCGCATCCCCGTCGACCCTCTCCGAGGTGTCGACGGCGGCGGAGCCGAGTTCGCAGGCGGCGGCGGCGAGCGCGGCGGCGACCAGCCCGGCCGTGGCGAGCCGTCCCCGGAGGAACCGCGCCAGGTCATCGGGGCCGGTCACCGTGCCCGCGCGTACGGCCTCCTCGGCACCCCCCGAATGCGCGTGGCCTCCGGCGGGCAGCCGTGAGTCGGCGAGCAGCAGGAGCGCGGCGTGCAACGATCACCATCCTTCGTCGTGGTCGTGGTCGTGGTCGTGGTCGTGGTCGTGGTCGTGGTCGTGGTGATGGAGATTCGGGCCGGAGCGGACCCGCATCCCGGCGGGCCCCGCCCCGGCCGGTGAACGGCGCCGGACATCGCGTCAGAAGAGGAAGTAACGCTGGGCCATGGGCAGCACGTCCGCGGGAGCGGGTTCGATGAGTTCGCCGTCGACGCGCACCGCGAAGGTGTCGGGGTGCACCTCGATCGAGGGGAGCGCGTCGTTGAGCAGCATCGACTCCTTCCCGCGTCGCCGTACGCCGGAGACGGGGGCGAGCCTGCGGCCGATCCTGAGCCGGTCGGCGAGGCCGTCCTCGATGGCGAGAGGGGACACGAAGTGCAACGACGTCGCCGCCGCCGTCACGGGTGCCGCGCCGAACATGGGGCGGGGAAGTACGGGCTGCGGGGTCGGGATGGACGCGTTCGCGTCGCCCATCTGGGCGTAGGCGATCACACCGCCCTTGATCACGAGGTCCGGCTTCACGCCGAAGAACGCGGGGGCCCAGAGCACCAGGTCGGCCAGCTTGCCGGTCTCGACGGAGCCGACCTCGCCCTCCAACCCATGCGCTATCGCAGGATTTATCGTGTATTTCGCGATATAGCGGCGGGCGCGGAGGTTGTCGGCGGGGTGCGCCGTCCCGCCGGCGGAAGCCGTACCGGACTCACCGGGAAGCGCGCCACGGCGCTTCTTCATGACGTGCGCGGTCTGCCAGGTGCGGATGACGGTCTCGCCGATCCGGCCCATGGCCTGGGAGTCGGAGCCGATCATCGAGATCGCCCCGATGTCGTGCAGGACGTCCTCGGCCGCCATCGTCGCCGGGCGGATCCGGGACTCGGCGAACGCCAGGTCCTCGGGGATCGATGGGTTCAGATGGTGGCACACCATGAGCATGTCCAGGTGCTCGTGGTGGGTGTTGACCGTGTGCGGCCGGGTCGGGTTGGTGGACGACGGCAGGACGTTCGGGTACGCGGCCACCTTGATGATGTCGGGGGCGTGACCTCCTCCGGCGCCCTCGGTGTGGTACGCGTGGATCATCCGGCCGGCGATGGCCGCGAGCGTCGACTCGACGAAACCGGCCTCGTTGAGCGTGTCGGTGTGGATCGCCGCCTGCACCCCCGTGTCGTCGCACACGCCGAGGCAGGCGTCGATCGCGGCCGGGGTCGTCCCCCAGTCCTCGTGCAGCTTGAACCCGGAGGCTCCGGCGCGGAGCTGCTCGTACAGGCCCTCGACGCCGACCGTGTTGCCCTTGCCGAGCAGCGCGACGTTGACCGGATAGGAGTCGAGGGACTCCAGCATCCGCGCGAGGTACCAGGTGCCGGTGACCGTGGTCGCCTTGGTGCCCTCGGCGGGTCCCGTGCCGCCCCCGACGATCGTCGTGACGCCCGACGCCAGGGCCTCGTCCAGCAACTGCGGGCAGATCAGGTGCACGTGGGAGTCGACGGCCCCCGCCGTGATGATCCTGCCGTTGCCGGCGAGGATCTCGGTGGACGGCCCGATGACGAGATCGGGGTGGACGCCGTCCATCGTGTCGGGATTGCCCGCCTTGCCGATGGCCGAGATCCGCCCGTCGCGTACGCCGATGTCGGCCTTCACGACGCCCCAGTGATCGAGGATCACCGCGCCGGTGATGACGAGGTCGGGCGCGCCCTCCGCCCGGGTCGCGCGGGCCTGTCCCATGGACTCGCGGATCACCTTGCCGCCGCCGAAGACCGCCTCGTCGCCGGCGCCGGAGGGCCCCATCGCGAGGTCCTCGGTGATCTCGACGAACAGGTCGGTGTCGGCCAGCCGTATCCGGTCGCCGGTGGTCGGACCGTACAGGGCGGCGTAGCGCGCCCGCTCGACGGCGGTCATCGGGACTCCTCGGCGGCGGGGCGGGGGTCGAGCGGGCCCGCCCATTCCGGGCGCAGCCCGGGGACGACGCGGTGGCCCGCCAAGGGGACGAGCGTCACGTCGCGCTCGATGCCGGGCTCGAATCTGATCGCGGTACCGGCCGGCACGTCCAGGCGGGTGCCCCAGGCGGCCCGCCGGTCGAACTCCAGGCCGGGGTTGGCCGCGGCGAAGTGGTAGTGCGAGCCGATCTGGATCGGCCGGTCCGCCGTGTTGACGACGCGCAGCGAGATCCGGTCCCTGCCCGGGTTGAGCGGGACGGGCGTCTCGCCGTACACGATCTCGCCGGGGATCATGCGATCGGCCGGTGGACGGTGACGAGCTTGGTGCCGTCGGGGAAGGTCGCCTCGACCTGGACGGACTCCAGCATCTCGGGGACGCCCTCCATGACGTCCTGGCGGCGGAGCACCCTGCGGCCCGCGTCCATCAACTCCGCCACGCCGCGGCCGTCGCGCGCCCCCTCCAGGAGGAAGGACGCGATGAGCGCGGTAGCCTCCGGATGGTTGAGGCGTAGCCCCCGCTCCCGGCGGTCGCGGGCGACGCCCGCGGCGACGTGGATGAGCAGGCGTTCCTGTTCGTGTGGAGTGAGCCGCATGGCGGGACGATAGGCAGCCGCCGTTTCCGCCGCGTTTCCCGCGCATTTCTCCGGCGTATCAGGACGTGAACCGCACGTCGCCGCTCATTGAGAAATTCCGGTAATGGCCAATTTGCGTATGTGATTAAGCCGGGAAATATCGCTCGATCACCTTGTCGGCAGACAGGTCGGTGCGGGGGCCGTATCGGCAAGGAGGAGCGATTTGCGAAATTCAGCTTGGCGTACCGGGGCGGCCGCGGCGATCCTGGTCACCGCGCTCGCGGCCTGCGGCGGGTCACCGGAGGAGAACGCCGCCGGCGCGGGAGACGCGGGAGGCGCCGCGAGCGGCGGCGACACCATCAAGGTGGGCATCCTGCATTCGCTGAGCGGCACCATGGCGATCAGCGAGGTCACCGTCAAAAACGCCGAACTGCTCGCCGTCGAGGAGATCAACGCGGCGGGAGGCGTGCTCGGCAAGAAGCTGGAACCCGTGGTCGAGGACGGTGCCTCCGACTGGCCCACCTTCGCCGAGAAGGCCACCAAGCTCATCGCCCAGGACAAGGTCGCCACGGTCTTCGGCGGGTGGACCTCGGCCAGCCGCAAGGCGATGCTCCCCGTGTTCGAGAAGCGCAAGGCACTGCTCTGGTATCCCGTCCAGTACGAGGGGCTGGAGAGCTCGCCGTACATCTTCTACACCGGGGCGACGACCAACCAGCAGATCGTGCCTGGCCTGGACTATCTGAAGGAACAGGGCAAGAAGAAGATCTTCCTGGTCGGCAGCGACTACGTCTTCCCGCGAACCGCGAACAAAATCATCAAATCGTACGCGGCGGCGAACGGCATGGAGGTCCTCGGCGAGGAATACACGCCGCTCGGGCACACCGAATACAGCACCCTCGTGAACAAAATCGCCGCGGCGAAACCGGACGCGGTGTTCAACACGCTGAACGGCGACAGCAACGTCGCGTTCTTCAAACAGTTGAAGAGCACCGGGATCACCGCCGAGCAGATGCCCGTCATGTCGGTCTCGGTGGCCGAGGAAGAGGTCAAGGGCATCGGCGTGGACAACATCGCCGGCCAGCTCGTCGCCTGGAACTACTACCAGACCACCGACACCCCGGCGAACAAGACGTTCGTCGCCGCCTTCCAGGGCAAGTACGGCGCCGACAAGGTGACCTCGGACCCCATGGAGGCCGGATACAACGCGGTCTACCTCTGGGCGGAGGCCGTAAAGAAGGCGGGGACCACCGAGGTCGAGGCCGTGCGCAAGGCCGCGGGCGGCATCGCGCTGGACCGCCCCGAGGGCCTGGTCACCGTCGACGGTGACAACCAGCACATGTACAAGACGGCACGCATCGGCCTGATCCAGCCGGACGGCCAGATCAAGGAGGTCTGGAACTCCGGACAGCCGATCAAGCCCGACCCCTATCTCACGACGTACGCGTGGGCCGGCGGGCTGGCCTGATCCAAGGAGTGGTCCCGGCAGGGCGTGAGCCGCCGGGACGCACCACAGAACGGACTCCGGAGAGCGGCCGGTGAACATCCACGGAAGGAACCGGGCGCGACCGCCCTCCGGAGCCACATCACAGCGACCACGCATCGGCCGGGAGCAAGGGAAACGATCATGGATTTCGCGCAGTCGAAGGACTTCGGCGGCGACGGGGCGTCCGCGCGGGCACGCGTGACCGGCCACGGGAAGGCGGTGACATGGGAGGAGCGCTGAACCAGCTCCCGATCGGGCTGTCCATCGGAGCGGTCCTGCTGCTCATCGCACTCGGGCTGACGTTCACGTTCGGGCAGATGGGCGTGATCAACATGGCGCACGGCGAGTTCATCATGGCCGGGGCCTACACGGCCTACCTCCTCCAGGACGTCGGATTCCCCATCGCGCTGCCGGCCGCCTTCCTCGTCGCCGGGCTCATGGGACTCGCCCTGGAACGCGTGGCGATCCGGCACTTCTACGGCCGGCCGCTGGACACGTTGCTGCTCACCTGGGGCGTCAGCCTCGTGCTCCAGCAGGCGGCCCGCGACCTGTTCGGTGCCCCCAACGTGCAGGTGGTCTCACCCGGCTGGCTGCGCGGCAGCGTGGGCGTCCTGCCGTACAACCGGCTGTTCATCATGCTCCTGGCCGCGCTCTCGGTCGTCGCGATCTGGGCGTACCTCAACCGCAGCGCGCCGGGCCGCCAAATGCGGGCCGTCATGCAGAACCGCGGGCTCGCCGCCACGACCGGGATCGACACCGGACGGGTCGACGGACTGACGTTCTTCATCGGCTCCGGACTCGCCGGGGTCGCGGGTGTCGCGCTCACCCTGATCGGCCCGGTCGGGCCCACCCTCGGCACCTACTACATCGTCGACGCGTTCCTCGTGGTGGTCGCGGGCGGCCTCGGCCAACTCAAGGGCGCCGTACTGGCCGCCGCCGGCCTGGGCCTGCTCAACTCCTACGCCGAATTCTGGACCAACGCGAGCCTGGCCAAGGTGATCGTCTTCGTGGCGATCATCGGGTTCCTCCAGTTCCGGCCGCAGGGCCTGTTCGTCCTCCGCTCCAGGGCGCTGACATGACGGCCGGGGGAGCCGACGTGACGGCCAGAGGAGCCGACGTGACGGCCGAGGGCGCCGACATGGCCGCGACCGCACCCGTCGTCGTACGGCAGACGCCGCCCGAACCGGCCCGGCCGCGGTGGAGCCGCCTCGGCGGCCCGGCCGCCTTCACCGCGACCGCCGTACTCGTGCTGGTGGTGGCTCCGCTGCTGCTCGAACCGTTCCGGCTGGGGTTGCTCGCCAAGTACCTCTGCTACGCCATCGTGGCGCTCGGCATCGGACTGGCCTGGGGCCAGGGCGGCATGCTCACCCTCGGGCAGGGGGTCTTCTTCGGCCTCGGCGGCTACGCCATGGGCATGTACCTCAAGCTGCACGACGCGGGCGGGGACCTGCCCGACTTCATGGTGTGGAGCGGCGTCGAGAAGCTGCCTGCGCTGTGGGCGCCGTTCGGCAACCCGGTGTTCGCGCTCGCCATGGCCGTCGTCGTGCCGGTGCTCGTCGCGCTGGCGCTGGGCACGCTGGTGTTCCGCCAGCGGGTGCGCGGCGCCTACTTCGCGATCCTCACCCAGGCGCTCGCCGCCGCGCTGGTGATCCTGCTGGTCGGGCAGCAGGGGCTCACCGGCGGGACCAACGGCCTGACCAACTTCTTCGACATCTTCGGCAACGACGTCGCCGCCGACACGACCCAGCGCGGGCTCTACCTGACGGTCGCGATCGTGCTGGGCGTCCTGTACCTCGGGGCGTGGCAGCTCGTCCGCAGCAGGTTCGGGCGGCTGCTGCTGGCGATCAGGGACGGCGAGGACCGGGTGCGCTTCCTCGGCTACGACCCGGCGACCGTCAAGACGGTCACGTTCGCGATGTCGGCGGGCATGGCGGGCATCGCGGGCGCGCTGTTCGTCCCCGTCGTCGGCATCATCTCGCCCGCGCTGCTCGGCGTCGTACCGTCCCTGGAACTGGTCGTGGCGGTCGCCGTCGGCGGCAGGTACGCGCTCGCCGGGGCGGTCCTCGGCGCGGTCGTCATGGGGTACGCCAGGACGTACTTCAGCGAGGAACTGCCGGACGCCTGGCTCTACCTCCAGGGCGCCCTGTTCATCCTGGTCATGACGCTCGCGCCCAAGGGCGTCGCGGGCCTGGCGTCGGGTGTCGCGGCGGGACTGCGCGGCCGCCTGGCGCGCGGAAGGGCGGCGGCGTGAGCGAGCGAACGGACGGGCACCGCGTGTCCCGCCACCGCGAGTCCCTGGGCGAGGGGGAGTCATGAGCGCTCTGCTGGAGATCCGCGGGCTCGACGTGGTCTTCGACGGCTTCCGGGCGATCAGCGGCCTGGACCTGTCGGTCGAGCAGGGAGAGCTGCGCTTCCTCATCGGCCCCAACGGCGCGGGCAAGACCACGCTGATCGACGTCGTCACCGGGCTCACCAGGCCGGCGGCGGGTACGGTGCGCTTCGGCGGCGAGGAACTCGTCGGCCGCAGGGAACACGAGATCGTCCGGCTGGGCGTGGGACGCACCTTCCAGACCTCGGTGGTGTTCGAGGAGCTCACCGTCCTGGAGAACCTGGACCTCGCGGCGTCGTTCCGCCGCCCGCTGTGGTCGCTGCTGCGCCGCCGCCGAGGCGCCTCCCCGGCGGTGGAGCGGGCACTCTCGACCACCGGACTGTCCGGCCTCGCCGGTCAGCGCGCGGGCATCCTGTCGCACGGGCAGCGGCAGTGGCTGGAGATCGGCATGCTGATCGCCCAGGAACCGCGGTTGCTGCTGCTGGACGAGCCGGTCGCGGGCATGTCACTGGACGAGCGTGCCCGCACCGGCGAGCTGCTGACCGAGATCGCCCGCGACCACACCGTCATCGTGGTCGAGCACGACATGGACTTCCTGCGGCGGTACGCCTCGCAGGTGACGGTGCTGCACGAGGGGGCCGTCCTGGTGGAGGGGTCGGTGGAACAGGTCCGGGCCGATCCACGGGTACAGGAGGTCTATCTGGGCCGGGCACGCGAGGAGGCAGGCGATGTTGTCCGTTGAAGGACTCGAGGCGGGGTACGGCACGGCGCGCGTGCTCTTCGGCGTGTCCCTTGAGGTCGCACCGGGGCAGCTCATGTGTGTGATGGGCCGCAACGGCGTCGGCAAGACGACCCTGCTCAACACGATCATGGGCGTGCTCCCGGCGACGGCCGGATCGGTGACGTTCGACGGCAGGGACGTCACCCGCCTCAGGCCGCACGAGCGCGTACGGCTCGGCATGGGCTACGTTCCACAGGGTCACGAGACGTTTCCGCAGCTCAGCGTGATGGGCAACCTCCAGGTGGCGCTGGAGGCGGCGCCGCACAAGGACGGCGGCGCCGTGGACGAGGCTCTGGAGGTCTTCCCCGGGCTGAAGCCGCTGCTGAAGCGCCCGGCCGGGTTTCTCTCCGGCGGCCAGCAGCAGCAGCTCGCCATGGCCAGGGCCCTCGTCGCCCGGCCCAGGCTGCTGATCCTCGACGAGCCGACCGAGGGAATCCAGCCGTCGATCATCATCGAGATCGAGGAGACGATCGAGCGGCTGCACCGGGCGGGTCTGGCCATGCTGCTCGTCGAGCAGTACCTCGATCTCGCCCTCCGGCTGGCGGACCGCTTCGTGATCCTCGACGCCGGTCATGTCGCGCGTTCCGGCCCGGCGCGGGAGCTCCAGGGCGAGGACGTGCACCGTCTCCTCGCTGTGTGACGAGCCGTGTGATCGGCCGTGTGATCAGGGGTGCGATGAGCCGTGTGAGCAGCGGGTCGATCGGCGGGTCGATCCACCGGCCGGTCACGGCGAACTCGCTCGGCTCAGTGAGGCATTCAACCCTCTTTACTAGTAGGGATTAACGGATTTATGCTGCGGGCGCCGCGTCCACCCCCCGATCCCGAGGAGCGCTGCCGTGTCCGCGACGACACCACCACCAGAGCCGGCGGCCGTACCCGACGAAGCCCGGCCGCCCACACCTCCCGAACCAGCCTCCGAACCAGCCTCCGGAACCGCCGCTGACGTACCTCCCGAGGCGGAGGCGGTGACTGAGGCGGCGGCTGAGAAGGCGGCTGAGGAGGCGGCTCAGGAGCGGGCGACGGCCGCGCCCCGGCCGGAGCGCACGCCCGTCCTCGACTGGGTCGCCGTCGGCGTCGCCGCGGTGATCGTGGTGGCCGCGATCACCGGCCTCCTCCCGGAGGTGAGCTGGTGACCACGGACACCGTCGCCCCCGCCGCGTCCGGGAACGACCTCGCGGCCAGGGCCGCCGCCCTGATCCCCGGCCTCCTCCTGCTCGCGGCCATCGGCTACGCGGGCAAGCTCGCCGAGACCGGGGTCAAGCAGCTCGCCGAGAGCACCGGCTGGTCGTTGCCGAACATCGAGTACGTCCTGTGGGCGATCCTCCTCGGCCTGATCATCACCAACACCGTCGGCGTCCACCGGATCTTCCGGCCGGGGATCGCGACGTACGAGTTCTGGCTCAAGCTCGGCATCGTCCTGCTCGGCGCCAGGTTCCTCCTCGGTGACGTGCTCAAGCTCGGCGGCGTCAGCCTGGCGCTCGTGGTCATCGAGCTGTTCGTCGCCATCGGCGTGGTCGTGCTGATCGGGCGCTGGTTCAAGCTCGGGCCGAAGCTGATCTCGCTGCTCGCCATCGGCTCGTCCATCTGCGGCGTCTCCGCGATCATCGCGGGCAAGGGCGCCATCGACGCCGACGACGAGGACGCCTCGTTCGCCATCGCCGCGATCCTCGCGCTGGGCGCGTTCGGGTTGTTCGCCTATCCGGCGATCGCCCACCTGATCGGGATGTCCGCGCACGAGTTCGGCCTGTGGGCCGGTCTCGCCGTGGACAACACCGCGGAGGCGACCGCCGCCGGCGCGCTCTACTCTGACGAGGCCGCCAAGGTCGCGGTGCTCGCCAAGTCCACGCGCAACGCCACGATCGGCTTCGTCGTGCTCGGCTTCGCCCTGTTCTGGGCGGCGCGCGGCCAGGCACGGGCGGTCGGCAGCCGGACCCGCTTCCTGTGGGCCAAGTTCCCGAAGTTCGTGCTCGGCTTCCTCGCCGTGTCCGTACTCGCCACGGCCGGGCTGATCGCCAAGGCGGACCTGACCTCGCTCGGCAACCTCTCGCGCTGGGCGTTCCTGCTGACCTTCGCGGGCGTCGGGCTGAGCACCGACTTCCGGGCGATCCGCCGCCAGGGACTGCGGCCGTTCGCCGTAGGTGCACTCGCCGAGGTCACCGTCACCGTCGTGACGCTCGGCCTCGTCGTCGCCGCCTCGGCCTGGATCGGCCTCTGACCCGCGCCGATCCCACGAACTCCGGTGCCGTACGGCCGGCGCGGGCCGTACGGCACCGGATAGGGGGGCCGGTCGTGGGAGTGCGCCCGCGGCGCGGTCCACGACCGGGACGTGAACGCGGCCAGGAACATCCTCGCCGCCGGGCTGGGGCGGAGAGGCGAAACGCCTGTGGAGCTGGGGTAAGACCTCAACGGATTCCTCCGGGCGGGCGAGCGGCGACGAAGCAGGAAGGCCGACCTGTGAGGGTTGGAATCCCCTTCCATCAGGGAGAGGCGGATGTCAACCCTTGATCTGCCGGATGATGCTCTCGTCGCCGATTTCGCCGTCGCGGGCCAGCAGGAATGCCTTGCTCAGGATCAGCGCGAGCCGGCCGTCCTCCTCGAAGGGGAGGAACACCCGTTCGGCCTCCGAGCCCGGCGCGCTGACGACGCACAGGTACACGTCGCCGGGATCCATGAGGATGTTGGCGCTGCCCAGGTGGATCTTGTACGTTCGCAGGTCGCCGCGGACCACCAGGTAACGATCCGTCAGGGTGCAGCGGTCCGCGATCGCCGTACGGGGCAGGAGGCGGGCCAGCGCGTCGCGACGGACCTCGGCAGAGGGCGGCAGCGCGCCGAAGGCGGCCGTGCGCCAGTAGTCATAGTGGCGCTCGGTGCCCCGGTCGGCCCAGCCGGGGTCGGCGGCGATCGACGTGACCGCGACGAACAGGTCCACGTCCCGCATCGCCTCGCTGAACACGAGCGGGGGCACCTCGGCGAGCGCCGCCCGCCGCCACTCGCCGTCGGTGTTCCGATGGAAGCGGACCTGGTCCGTCGCGGCGTGGTCCCCGCCGAGACTCTCGTGGAAGAACGACGCCCGCCAGCGCCCTCCGGCGAGCACGCGCCGAGCCTCGCCGTCGCCGCCGCCGTCCCACGGGCCCAGCAGGTCGGCCGACCAGGCGCGCTGCTTGAACAGCGCGTACAGCGTGCGGTAGTCCACGACGTGGGCGGCGAACCGGTTGGAGTAGACGCCGGTCTCCTCCTCGGCCGGAGTGAGCAGGTAGACCTCGCGGAACGCCTGCTTGAACGGCTGCCTGACCCGCTCCCCGGTGATCTGCTCGCGCCAGGCGCGCACCTCGTCGAGGGGCGCGCGGGCCGGATGCCACAGCCGCACCGGAGCGTCGGGCGGTGGCTCGGGCCCGGTGGTTCCGGTGATCCCCGTGATTCCGGTATCGCCGAGCGTGCTCCGCCAGTGCCCCGGAGACACCTCGATCTCCCAGATCAGCCGCCGTGCGACCGTCCCGGCGATCGGATGCTCGGCCATCCGCTCACGCCAGGTCGCGTACGGATGACGCGCGTCACCCGGGTATCCCGCCTCCAGCGCACGGACCAGTGTGGTCAGTTGCCGGCGGACCTGCCCGGTGAGGTCGCGCAGGCGCTTGACCTCGTCGGGATGGTCCCGCCGCACCGCCGCCGGAGCCGCCTTGAACCGCTTCTCGCCCTGCCACCACGTCAGCTCGACGTCGTCGCCGATCGAGATCATGGCCGTGTGCTCGCCGAGGGGCATGCGGAGCCGTCCGCCGGGTTCGAAACCGAGGTCCGGCATCCGGAAGGCCACCTCTACCCGATCGGCCAGCGCATGCTCGATCCGCTTGAGCATGCGGTCAAGCTGCTTTGGCACGCCCGCGTGTCGTGTCAGCGCACGCGCGGTGCGCAGCGCGGAGATGGCCTCGGGTGTCGGGAAATCCTCCACCGCGCGGCCGATCTCGAACAGCAACCCCTGGGAGGGCAGGGTCTTGGCCGCCGTGGGCGCGACCGCCACACCGCGCAGCAGCCGGTCGAGCAGGCCGGGCAGCCACGGCTCGTCCCGCCACAGCGCCAGCCGCACGGCCCGGCCGAGCGCCGCCTTCTCCGCGTCGTCGAAGGCGCGGTCGGCCCGGTACGGGATCTCACGCGCGTGGATCGCGGCGATCCGGGCTTCGGCGGCCTCCAGCGCCGTACGGGCGAAGGCGACGTACTCCGGGATCGCGGCCAGCCGCTCCCAGGTGTCCGGCAGCGGGGGAAGGGAGTTGTACGACCTCTCCTGCAGAGCCTCCACCAGCAGGGCCCTGCGCTCCGCGTCCCAGCCGAGGAGCAGATCGATCTCGTCGAGCGCGATCGGCCCTCTGCCCTCCTTGAGCACCGCGGCCACCTCGTCGTCCAGCCCGGCGAGCCCGGCGACCGCCAGCAGCGCGTACGCATCCCCGGTCCGCTCGGCGCGGAGGTGGAAGCGCACCAGCGTCCGCGCGGATTCGGTGAGGTCGGCGAGCGGCGGGCCGCCGGGACAGCGCGGCAGCGACGCCACCGCAAGGGGCAGGTTGGACCAGTTGCGCGCCTCCAGCCCGTCCACCAGGGCCTGGAACAGATCGGCGCACGCCTCGGGCGTGAACGACGTCCGGCGCTCCTTGGCGGCGCTCTCGACCGCGAACCTCGCGGACATGGCCGTGCCGACGATTTTCGTCGTCCGGTAGGCGACGGGGAGCAGAGTGCCCAGATCGAAGGCGGTCAGCTGGGACGAATGCGGCCAAGGGTCCGGATTGTCGGTACTCGGGTCGGTCATGACCGTGTACAGCAGTTGTGCCGACGGGGAGAGTCGCACGCGGGTCACCCCTTGATCCGGCAGGCGAAGGACGGGGCGGCGATGACGGCGGTGCCGTGGGCGAGGAGGAACGCCGCGGACGGTTCGATCGGCGACCTGCCGCCGTCGCCGACGCCGACGAATGGCAGGAGGACCCGGAGGCGGTGGCCGCTGACGCCCACGTCAGCCTCCGACCAGGGGAACGAGCTTGATGAAGGACACCACCGGGTCGGCGGTCAGGTCGATCTCCACGTCCAGATCGTCGATCTGCCGCTCACCGATCAGCAGGATGAACCCGTTGCGGGCGAAGGCCGCCTCCGCGGCGTCGGCCTGCCGCTCCCAGTCGAGCCTGCGGGCGGCGCGCATCCGGTAGCCGTTCAGCTCGGCCTCGGCCTCGCTCGGCTTGACCAGACCGCGGAAGTGGTGCGACGGAGCCGCGTTGTACCGGGCGACCTCCTCTCGCACGCGCAGCCGCACCAGCTCGCGGGCGGAGATCCGCTCCGGCAGGCCGGGCAGGACGAACTCGTCCAGAGCCCTGCCGGTCGCGGTCTCATCGCGGAAAGTGACCAACGCCATCGGATGTCCTTTGATCGCCGGGGTGATGCCGAAATTCTTAGCAGCCGGGCACGACAGAACCGCGACACCAGAAACCAGCCCCGAGATCGTCACCGTAGGGGCGGGACCGCGTTCTTGGCCCGCTGGAGGGCGATGACCGGCCAGAAGGCACCGCCGGGCGGGGGCACGAGCCCGTAGGCCGGATCCTTGGGGCCGGAGGTGCCGCGCGTGCAGGTCCCGTTCGACTTCGTGGGGTCACGAATCCACAGATAGGCGTCGGCCAGGCGGCTCGCGGTCCCGGTGGTGGGGCGGATGCCCATGCCGCGACCGGGAGGGTTGCACCAGGTCTGCGGGTCCTTGTACGTCCCGGCCCGCGGCTCCCATTCGCCCGTGCCGTTCCGGCTCGTGTCGATCACGAAGTGGGGCAGTCCGGCGGTGTCGTCGGCGACGGCGTCGACCTCGGCGTCGAGACAGCGGCCCGCCCCGCTCGCCGCGATCACGTGCACGCACTTGGCGAGCTTGGCGCCGTACGCCTCGACCTGCTCCGTCGGCTGGAACCCCGACGCGTTGAGGTAGTAACCGTCGGCCTTGTCCAGTCCGGAACTGATCAGCCGGGTCGCGGCGTTCTTGAGTGACGGCCAGTACTCCTGGCCGCCGTCGAGGTAGACCGCGGTCTTCGGCAAGGCGCCGAGGCGCTTGACCGCTTCGGAGAGCTGGTCGTAGCGCGCCTGCTCGCCCTTGTCGCCACCCAGGTCGCATCCCGGCGTGCCCGGCACCTTGGAGAGGCTGTTGGGTTCCAGGACGACCACGGCCGCGCGGTCGCCGATGGCGGTGGCTATGGCGCCGATCCACGAGGAGTACGCCCGGGAGTCGCGCAGGCCGCTGGAGTGGCAGTCCCGCAGCGGGATGCTGTCCGTGACGAACACCGGAACCGCGTCCTGCTTCGCCGCCACGTCGAGTGCCGCGTCGGTGACCCGGGCGGCCTCGGAATCCGACATGCCGCTCAGCCACACGGACTGCGGAACCTTGGCGAGCGCCCGCATGACGGCCGCGTCCCCGGCCCGCCCGGACGCCTCCCAGATGGACGACTGGCGGGCGGCGTCGTTGTCGGGGCTCGCGTAGAACCGTACGGTCCGGGCGCCCAGCGGGTTGCCGGCCTTCGTGCCGTCGTTCGCGCCGTTCGACGTGTCGCCGGGCTCGCCGTCCGTGCCGCCGTCGGGGGACGTGTCGTCGTTCACGGCCGTCGCGGGCGTTCCCAAGGACGCCTCCGGAGACGTGGTGGAGATCGCCTGCCGCTGTGCCCCCTTGTCGCCGTCGGCCGGCGGGGTCCGCACGGCGATGATTACCCCCGCCGTCACGATCGCGACGACCGCCGCTCCCACGCCCACGAGGGCTCCGGTGCCGCGTCTCGCGACGACGGTGGCACCGGTGCCACCGTCGTCGCCCGCGCCATGGGCGCCACCGGTTCCATCCGTACGGCCGGTGCCCCCAGTGCTCTCCGCGTACGCGGACCGGTCGGGGCGCATGACGGGAACGGCCGATCCGGTGCCTGGGGACGGGAGGGCCTCGGCGGGGGGCGATGAAGGCCGCTCCGCCGTACCCGACGGCGTGTCCCCGGTGGGGGTGTGGCCGGTGAGGGTGTCGACGAGCTGTTGCGCGGTGGGGCGCCGGGCGGGGTCCTTGGCGAGAGCGCGGGCGACGACGGCGTGGAGGGCGGGTTCGAGTGCGGTGAGATCGGGTTCGTGGTGGACGATCCGGTACAGGACGCTGGGGAGGGAGCCGTCGCCGAAGGGTGCGCGGCCTGAGGCGGCGTAGGCGATCAGGGCGCCCCAGGCGAAGATGTCGGAGGCGGGGGTGACGCGTTCGCCCCGAGCCTGTTCGGGCGCCATGAAGGAGGGGGTGCCGACGATGACGCCGCTGGTGGGGCTCCGGGTTCGGCGAGTTGGGCGATGCCGAAGTCGATGACTTTGGGGCCGAGGGGGGACAGCAGGACGTTGGCGGGCTTGAGATCGCGGTGGATCACGCCGGCGCTGTGGATGGCCTGGAGCGCGACGGCGACGCTGACGGCGAGCGTTTCCAGGCTGGAACCGGTCAGCGGGCCCTGGGCGCGCAGGGCCTCGTGGAGTGTGGGGCCGGGGACGTACTCGGTGACGAGGTAGGCGGTGTCCCCGTCGACGTCGGCGGCGAGGACGGGTGCGGTGCAGAACCGGGCGACGCGTTGGGCCGCGGCGATTTCGCGGGTGAAGCGGCGGCGGAAGTCGGGGTCCGTGGCCCACTGGGGGTGGATGAGTTTGACGGCGACGTTTCGGCCGTCGGGTGCGCGG
The DNA here is from genome assembly GCF_040656155.1 of Microtetraspora glauca. Lineage (NCBI taxonomy): Bacteria > Bacillati > Actinomycetota > Actinomycetes > Streptosporangiales > Streptosporangiaceae > Microtetraspora > Microtetraspora glauca. The sequence goes on along the minus strand of NZ_JBFALK010000005.1, from coordinate 119,933 downwards.
CCGAGGTAGACGGTTCCCATGCCGCCCTGGCCGAGTCTGCGCAGCAGTGTGTACGGTCCGGCCTGCCGCGGGTCCCCGTCGCGTAGGTCGTGGTTCGCTGCGGATTCGTCGTGGTTTCCACCGTTTGACACCACTGCGGGATCATAACCAGTCAAACGGGGACCTTCCAGGCGTTCAGATATGGAGCTGCCACGCGGTCCAGGTGTCGAGGATCCGATAGCCCATCAGTTCGTTGATCGCCAGCATGTGCGCGTTGGAGTCGGCGTTCCAGGTGACGATGCGTTCGACGGCCGGCTCGCAGGCGTGGAACCAGGCGGCGGTGGCCAGCTTGAGCACCGTCCCGAGCCGATGACCGCGATGTGCCCGGATCACGCCGGTGTCGATCTGCCGCGCCCACCCGCGCGCGTCGTCCGTGTCGACCAGGAGCCGGGTGAACCCGGCGGGCTCACCGCTCTCGGCATGCCTGGCGATCATGGTGTAAGGCGTGAGCCCCGAGCTCACGACGCCCTGGTCGAGGGTGCGGAGCCGCTCCGCGGTCCACCGGTGATCATCCATTTCGAGATCGCCCAGCGGCTCGTCGTTCATGGACGTCATCAGGAGGGCCATGTCGTCGAGCAACTCCTCACCGGCCGGTCCGGTCCAGCGTTCGAGGGAGTACGCCCGCGCGTGTCGAGCGGCGTCGGCCCGCATGAGCTCGTAGGACGCCCAGTCGACCGCGCGCAGGTCGAGGACCCGGCGCGCCTCCGCCGTGGCCGGCGCGAAACCGCGGGCGCGAGCGAAGTCCGCGCCCGGCCCGAACGCCACAGTCTCGCCGACGAGAAGACGGCGGCCCTCGCCCCGTGCCCGGTCGATCACGCGGTCGAGCAGCGCCCCGCCCAGCCCATCGCGCCGCCGGTCGGGATGGACGGCGAGAAATCGCAGGCTGGCCACATGGGTGTTGTCCTCTTCGGGGTAGTACACCGTGCAGCCGCCGACGATCTCGCCGTCCACTCCGACGACCCAGGTCTCCGCGCGCTCGCCCGACCAGCCGCCTTCCAGCTTGGACGCGAAGTGGCGCCGCGACGTCGGCGCGCCCGGATCTCCCAGGGCCTCGTGCACCGCGTACAGACCGGCGACCAGACCGGCGACGCGGTCACCGGGGTCGGCGAGATCGAGGCGCTCGATGTGCATGTTCACCAGACAACAACACCGCCCGGCCGGTGAGCGAACGATTTATCCGGGCTCGAATGGCCGCCCAGGGCCGAGGGGCACGAATGGTCCCGGATCGCGCGGGTTCCCCGGATTCCGCGGACGGGTCCGGTCGTCCCCGGGACCGCGGTCATTGCTCGTAGTCCTCGATCTCGCTGACGGGCCGGGGGACGGCGAAGTCGGGATCCTCCCCGGCGTTCCTGCTGGCCCGGCGCCGCCTGAGCAGGTCCCAGCACTGGTCGAGGCCCTGTTCCAGCGTCCTGATCCGCTCGTGCTCCTCGTCCGTGGTGACCTCCCCCGCCGCCAGCCTCGTGCGCAGGATGTGCTCCTCCTCGATGAGTTCGCCGATGCGGCCGAGGATCTCGTCGTCTTTCATGCCCAGCCCCCTCTCACCCGTTTCAGGCTACGCGGTGACCACCCGCGGCGTCCGATTCATTCATCACCGTCTGCTAGTGTGCTTGACATGCTGCGCGGGCTTCTTCTTATCCGCCGCGGCGAGGGCCTGTAAGAGGCCGGCTCCCTCGCCGCGGAGACAGCCGTGCGCGTCGGCCGCCCCAGGTCTTTTACCGGTGGCGAGCCCTTCTCCCTGATCGGGATGTTCGTTTCTCCATGCTCGTGCCGGCGTGTCCTACGAGGAGCATGATGTACCCGCAACAGCAGTCCAGCCCCATGCCGTACCACCGCTACACGCCGTTCGAGCCGATCCGGCTGGCGGACCGCACCTGGCCGGACAAGGTCATCGATAAGGCGCCGCAATGGTGCGCCGTCGACCTGCGCGACGGCAACCAGGCCCTGATCGACCCCATGGACGCGCACCGCAAGCTCAAGATGTTCGAGCTGCTGGTACGCATGGGGTACAAGGAGATCGAGGTCGGCTTCCCCGCCGCGTCCCAGACCGACTACGACTTCGTCCGCCAGATCATCGAGGAAGACCGCATTCCCGAGGACGTCGTCATCCAGGTGCTGACCCAGGCGCGGCCCGAGCTGATCGAGCGGACCTTCGAGTCGCTGCGCGGCGCCAAGCAGGCCATCGTCCACCTGTACAACTCGACCTCGACGCTGCAGAGGCGGGTCGTGTTCGGTCAGGAGAAGGACGGCATCACGGCCATCGCCGTCGAGGGCGCCAAGCTGTGCAAGAAGATGGCCGCCGAGATGGACGGCACCGAGATCTACTTCCAGTACTCGCCGGAGTCCTTCACCGGCACCGAGCTGGAGTACGCCGTCGAGGTCTGCAACGCCGTCAACGACGTCTGGCAGCCGACCCCCGACCGCAAGGTGATCGTCAACCTGCCGGCCACGGTCGAGATGGCCACGCCGAACATCTACGCCGACCAGATCGAGTGGATGAACCGCCACCTGGCGTACCGCGACTCGATCGTGCTGTCGCTGCACCCCCACAACGACCGCGGCACCGCCGTCGCCGCCGCCGAGCTGGGCTACATGGCCGGGGCCGACCGCATCGAGGGATGCCTGTTCGGGAACGGCGAGCGTACCGGCAACGTGTGCCTGGTGACGCTGGCGATGAACCTGTTCTCCCAGGGCATCGACCCCGAGGTCGACATCTCGGACATGGACGAGATCCGGCGCGTCGTCGAGTACTGCAACCAACTGCCCGTCCACCCCCGTCACCCGTGGGGCGGCGAGCTGGTCTACACCGCCTTCTCCGGCTCCCACCAGGACGCCATCAAGAAGGGGCTGGAGCACCTGGAGCGTGACGCGGCCGCCGCGGGCACCCCGGTCGACGAGTTCACCTGGGCCGTGCCGTACCTGCCGATCGACCCGAAGGACATCGGCCGCAGCTACGAGGCGGTCATCCGGGTCAACAGCCAGTCGGGCAAGGGCGGTGTCGCCTACATCATGAAGGCCGACCACCAGCTCGACCTGCCGCGCCGCCTGCAGATCGAGTTCTCCCGCGTGGTCCAGGCCCAGACCGACGCGGAGGGCGGGGAGGTCACCCCGGCCGCCATGTGGGAGGCGTTCACCGACGAATACCTGCCGAACCCGGCCAAGCCGTGGGGGCGCCTCGGCCTGCTGGCCCACCGCGGGTCCTCGGGTGTGGACGACAAGGACATGATCAACGCCGACGTGCGCGTGGACGGGCAGATCCGCGAGATCGAGGGCGTCGGCAACGGCCCGATCTCTGCCTTCTGTGACGCGCTGCGCGGCATCGGCATCGACGTACGGGTGCTCGACTACACCGAGCACGCCATGAGCGCGGGGGCCGACGCCAAGGCCGCGTCGTACGTCGAGTGCGAAGTCGGTGGCGAGAACGGCCCGCGGACTCTGTGGGGCGTCGGCATCGACGCCAACACCACCACCGCGTCCCTGAAGGCGATCATCTCCGCCGTCAACCGCGCCTCCCGCTGACACCCCCGTACTGATCGCGTGGGAGAACGGGCACGACCTGCCCCGATCCTTCGATGATCATCAGAGACGTCTGGTTCCGTCTTCGCCCACAAGGCTTCGACCACCCTGCCGCGAGGGGCGGCATCCGTGCGACCCACGGATGCCGCCCCTTTCCGTTTCGTACAGGAAGGCGGGCATCACGCCGTACGCGGCGGCATGCGGAGTCACCGCATCAGCCAGGTCTTTCCGTGTGGCGAGCCGCTGATCGAGAATGTCCGCCACGACATGCGAGATGTGCTGGCCGTCGTGGCGATCCGCGAGCAGATCGCCGACCAGACGTGCGGGTGCGGTCACCGGGAGCTGATCACACCACACGATCTCGTCGTGCCCGATGGATGAGGTGTGGATCGTCACGTCGCCACGTCGGGACCGCTTGCGCTTGGGACTCGTGAACTCGTGGAGTTCGCCGGTGAAGTCGCCCACGCCGAGGACGAGCGCGGCACTGCCGTGGGAGACGACGCCCGAGTCGATGCCCCGGGCTTCGGCTTCGGAGCCGGGGCGAGCTGGAGCCATGCCGCGCGAAGCTCGGTGAGCCGACCGGGAGGGGAGCCGGGCAGGCGATAGACACCGAATGCGACACGATCAAGAATCCCGTCGTTCGTCAGGCGCGTCAGCTCCACTGCAGTGACTCCGTTGCGCGCTGCCTGTCGTGCTGTGACGAGACCCCATCGGGGGCGTCAGGCGGGGAGGCCCAGGAGGCGGGCGAGGCCGGTCATGTTGTGCTCGAAGAACTCGGCACGATGTTCGATCGTGTTGTTGAACTGGCCGAACAGCTCGAAGCTCACCATGCCGTACAGGCCGGTCCAGGCCGTGACCGCCCGGCTGATCACGTCGTCCGACGCCCCGGGGATGAGCGTACGGACCGCGTCGGCGTCGGAGGAGATGATCGCCGGCGGCTCGGGCAGGATGGCGGGCGGGTTCAGGCGCCCGGCCGCGACGGCGTCGCCGATGATCTGGCCGAACACGGCGGTGTCCCGCGCCGCCGGGGCGATGGTGTCGTCCGGGGCGCGGTAGCCCGGCACCGGCGACCCGTAGAGCAGGGCGTACACATGCGGGTGGGCGAGTGCCCATTCGCGTATGGCGCGGCACACCGCGAGCCAGCGTCCTGTGAAGTCGTCACGCGCACGGGTCGCCTCGGCCTTCTCGACGGCCTCTCCGAGTGCGTTGTAGCCGTCGATGATCAGCGCGGTGAGCAGGTCGTCCCGGCTCGGGAAGTAGCGGTAGATCGCGGAGGAGACCATGCCCATCTCCCGTGCCACGGCGCGCAGGGACAGGCCCGTGGCTCCGTCGACGGCGAGGTGACGGCGGGCGACGTCGGTGATCTCCCTGATCAGCTCGGCTCTGACTCGTTCACGTGCGGTACGGCTCGCGCTCATGTCCTGGAGGCTATCAGAGCGGCGGCAGGATTCGAGAGCACTGCTCTTGACGGCACTGCTCTAATGAGAGAGCATTGCTCTCGAACGAGAGCGATGACTCAAGGAGTTGCGATGCTGACCGTGGCCAAGGGAGCCAACCTCGCCCTGATGTTCTTCCTGGAGCTCGGCGTGCTGATCGCGGTGGGGTACTGGGGGTTCACCCTTGGCGCTCCTCTCGGGCTCAGGATCCTCGTCGGCCTCGGCGCTCCCGCGATGTTCGCCACCCTCTGGGGACTCTTCGCCGCGGCCAACGGCGCGAGGTTCCCCTTGCACGGCCTCGCCAGGGCCGCGTTCGAGATCGCGTGGTTCGGAGGCGGCGCGGTCGCTCTCGTCGCGTCCGGGGTCGCCACCGGGGGTGCGGTCTTCGCCGTCCTCTATGCCGTCAACGCCGTCCTCCGCCTGGTTTGGGATCAGGTCTGAGCGACGCCGCCCCGTAAGAGACCGAGAGCAGGGAGAGAAGTCATGGGCAAGCACGTCATCGTCGGCGCCGGTCAGGTCGGCGGCAGGGTCGCCGAGACGCTCGCGGCGGCGGGTCACGAGGTGGTCGTGGTCACCCGCTCGGGCTCGGGCCCCGACCGGGCCGGGATCACGCGGGCCGCCATCCCGGCCCAGGACGCCACGGCGATGCGGCGCCTGGCGGAAGGTGCCGACGCGCTCTACAACTGCGCGAACCCGAAGTACCACCGCTGGGCGGAGGACTGGCCGCCGATCGCGGACTCGCTGCTGGGAGCGGCGGAGGCGACGGGAGCGGTCCTGGTCACGCTGGGCAACCTGTACGGCTACGGCCCCGTGGACGGCCCGATGACCGAGGACGCGCCGCTCGCGTCCACCGGGACCAAGGGCCGGGTACGCGCCGAGATGTGGAAGCAGGCGCTCGCCGCCCACAGGGCCGGTCGGGTACGGATCACGGAGGTGCGCGGCTCCGACTACTTCGGCCCCGGCGCGTCGGACCAGTCGTTCCTCGGGGACCGTTTCCTCGACCCGCTGCTCACCGGACGGCGGGCGATGACCCTGAGCGACCCCGACATCCCGCACAGCTGGACCTACCTGCCCGACGTCGCGGCCGCCCTGGTCACGGTGGCGACCGACGAACGTGCCTGGGGCCGCGCCTGGCACATCCCCACGAGCCCGGCGCTGAGCATCCGGGCCATGGCCGAGCGCCTGTGCGATCTGGCCGGGGCCCCCGGTCCCCGGCTCGTACGACTGCCCGAATGGGCGCTCATGGCCGCGGGCGCGGTGTCGCCGTTCCTCCGCGAAATGAGGGAGACCCGCTACCAGTTCGACCGGCCCTTCGTCCTCGACTCGTCCGCCTTCACCGCGACCTTCGGTGTCGCCGCCACCCCGATGGACGGGGCGCTGAAGGAGACCGTCACCCGGTGGCGGGCCCGCTGATCACGTGGGCACGGGCGCGTACCAGGGAGGGCCGGGCGAGCGGGGAGCGGACAGCGAGATCCGCGCGACAGCGCCGCATATCGCCACGCTGACCGGGACGCCCATCGCGGCGGGGATAGGGCGGGGGCGAATCCGATCGCATCTCAGGCCACCCCCCACGACGGCCGGGCGCGCCTGGTGCCCGTCTCCTCGATGCGGCGCAGGGTGGCGAGTTGCTCGCGCAGGGCGTCGAGCCCGGCGGGTGTGATCCGGTACGGCCTGCGGCGTTCGATCACGGGTAGCGGCTCGATCCACCCGCGTTCCTCCAGCCGCATGAGCGCGCCGTAGAGGGTGCCGGGTTCGAGGGCCGTGCCGGAGAACTCCTCGATGTCCTGGATCATGCGGTAGCCGTGCTTGTCGCCCTCGGCCAGGCTGACCAGCACCAGCAGGGCGACGTCGGTGAAACGTCCCAGATCGGGTTGACGGCGTGCCATGATCACCTCTTTATTCAGTTTCACTTAGTAAGTCAAAATTAGCAATACCGATAGGCTCCGGCGCATGAGAATCGGGATCATCGGGCTCGGGGACATCGCGGAGAAGGCGTACCTTCCGGTGCTCGCGACCACGCCGGGGATCGTTCCGCACCTGTGCACCCGGAACGAGGACACCCTGGCCAGGCTCGGAGCGGCGTACCGGATCGACCGGCTCTTCACCACCGTCGGCGAACTGGTGGAGGCGGGGATCGAGGCGGCGTTCGTCCACGCCGCGACGTCCGCGCACGTGCCGCTCGTCGAGGCGCTGATCGAGGCGGGGGTGCACGTCTACGTCGACAAGCCGCTCGCCGACAACCTCCCCGACTCAGAGAGGCTCGTACGGCTCGCGCGTGACCGGGGCAGGTCGCTGATGGTGGGGTTCAACCGCAGGTACGCCCCCGGCTACACGGCCCTGCGTGACCTGCCGAGAGACCTGGTCATCCTGGAGAAGAACCGGGTGGACGCGGCCGCGGACCCGCGTACGGTGGTCTTCGACGACTTCGTCCATGTGGCCGACACGCTGCGGTTCCTCGCGCCGGGAGAGGTCACGGACGTTCGGGTGCGCACCCGCGTGCGGTCCGGGCTGCTCGAACACATCGTGCTGGAGCTCGGCGGCGACGGCTTCACCGCCATCGGGGTCATGAACCGCGTCGGCGGCTCGACCGAGGAGACCTGCGAGGCGATGGGCGGCGGGCGCAAGCGGCGGGTGATCGATCTCGGCGACGTGGTGGACCACGCCGGGGGCGAGACCCTGTCCCGCAGGCCGCCCTGGACGCCGGTCGCGCGCCAGCGCGGCATCGAGCAGATCTGCCACGCCTTCCTGGACGCCGTGCGCGAGGGCCGTACGATCTCCGCCGAGGACGCGCTCGTCACCCACGCCATCTGCGAGGACGTCGTCGCTGCCGCGCTCGCCGACGCCGGTCTTCTGGCGAACACGGGCTGATCCCGTCCCCAGGAGGAGACGGGATCAGCCCGGTCGAGGATCAGTCCGGTCGGGGATCAGCGGGAGGAGAGGTACTCCTCGCCGAGAGCCCGCAGCCGGGAGTGCGCGGACTCGTAGATCTCGGGGCGGCCGAGGTAGGCCTTGGGCAGCTTGGCGACCATCGTGTAGTTCGTGTCGCACACGTTGCCCACCGGCGCCTCGCCGCCCTGGCTGACCAGTTGGTACGCGTCGAGCTGGTCGAGGCCGGTGAGCGAGGCCGCCCAGGTGACGAGGTCGTGCTGGCTGATGCGGTACGCGTCTTCGAGCGGCCGGGCCGAGCCCGTGGACATCAGGTGGTCGTCGTCCTCCAGGCGCGGCCACGGCGTGGCGACGCCCTTGATGAGCTCGACGGCGACGACGGTGTTCATCGCGGCCTCGACGGCGGTGCCGCAGACCTCGCCGTGTCCCTGGCGGCAGTGCCCGTCGCCGATGGCGAACAGGCCGCCCGCCACGTTGACCCCCAGGTAGACCGTGACGCCGGCCCGCAGTTCGGGGGTGTCCATGTTGCCGCCGTGGGCGTCCGGGGTGATCGTCATCCGCGCCTCGGAGGCGGCCGGAGCGACGCCCACGGTGCCGTGCATCGGGTCGAGCGGCATCTCCACGCTGAAGTCGCTGTTCCGGGCCTGGTAGCGGACGGTCCGCTTCTCCACGTCCACGTCGTACATCCAGACGACCTCGTCGAGGGGAGGCTGGAGCATCGCGGTGGTGTGGGTGCCGGTGAGCGCCCCGAAGTGGGGGAACGTCGTGGAGACGGCCCAGTCGCGGGCGGGCTCGATGGAGACGAAGTGCAGGGCGAGCGTGTCACCGGGCTCGGCCCCCTCCACGTGGAAGGGACCGGTGACGGGGTTCAGGAAGGGGAACTCGCACACCTTCGACGGCAGGTCCTCGGGGCCGCGCACCCGCCCGCCGAAGCAGTCCTCGGTGAAGAGTTCGAGGACCGTGCCGGGGGCGATTCGGGCCACGGCGGGCCGTCCGCCGAAGGTGTAGGCCAGGTCCTCGGCCTTGGGCCGGAAGGAGACGACGTTCACTCGGAGACCTCCGTCTCGTCGGGAAGGGTGGGGCGACGGCCGATGAGGATGAAGGTGATCAGGATCAGCACGCCGAGTGCCAGCCAGGTCAGGCCGACCGCCTGGGCGGCCACCTTGGCGTTGATCACAACGTACAGCAGGATCAGGAAGCCGATCGCGGGGGCGATCAGGTGCCGCCACCAGTCCCGGCTGCGCTGCCGTACGACGTAATGGACGACGACGGAGACGTGGAGCGCGAGGAAGGCGGTCATCGCGCCGAAGTTGATGAGCGAGCTGAGCTGCCCGATCCCGTCATCGCTGTTGGCGAGGATGAGGCCGAGGACCAGCGAGACGGCGGCAGTGAGGAACGTGGCGTTGACCGGCACCTTGTGCTTCGGGTGGATCTTGCCCAGGAACCGTGGCAGCAGCCGGTCGCGGGCCATGGCGAACAGCAGGCGCGAGGTGGCGGCCTGGGCGACGAGGGAGTTGGCGAAGCCCCAGGCGACCGCGGTCGCGACGGCGGTGAGCACGCTCAGCCAGTGTCCTCCGGCGTACTCGGCGACGTCGTAGAAGGCGTTGTCCCCGCCGTTTTTGAGCAGTTCCGCGCGGTCCGGCGCGAGCAGCGCGGCGACCCAGGTCTGGGCGATGAACAGCGCACCCGCGAGCATGAGCGCGGCCACCATGGAACGGCCGAGCTTGCGCGCGTCCTCACGGCTCTCCTCGGCGAGCATCGAGATGCCGTCGAAACCGAGGAAGGACAGCACCGCGACCGAGACGGCTCCGAACACGAGCGGCCAGGTGAACGTCGACGAGTCGAAGATTGGGCTGAACGCGTCTCCGTGTCCCTTGCCCTGCGCGAGGGCGACGACGCCGACGACCAGGAAGATCGCCAGCACGATCAGCTCGGCGACCAGCATGATCTTGTTTATCCGTGCGGTCATCTGGATGCCGAAGTAGTTCACCGCCGTGTTGAGGACGATGAACATGATCAACCAGGCCCAGACGGGAATCACGGGCACGAACGACGCCATGGCCGCGCTCGCCACGAGATAGAGCAGCGCGGGCACGAGGATGTAGTCGAGCAGGATCACCCAGCCGGCGAGGAAGCCGACCGGGGCGGCGATCCCGCGACCCGCGTAGGTGTAGACCGAGCCGGCCATCGGGAACGCCTTGGACATCTGCGCGTACGACAGGGCGGTGAAGGCCATCGCGACCATGCCGATGACGTACGCCAGCGCGACCATGCCGCCGGAGCCCTGGAAGACGCCGCCGAAGATGCCGAACGGCGCGATCGGCACCATGAAGATCAGGCCGTAGATGAGCAGGTCGGTGAAGCTCAGCGAGCGTTGTAACTGCTGCTGGTATCCGAAACGCTCCACGCCGTTCGCGGCGCTTTGCGATGACGCGGGCGAGGACGGCGCCGCGGAGGGAGACGACATCAGAACTCCTTCGAACGCTGGGGGCAGAGCGTACGATAGGACTAATCCTTGAAAAGGAAAAGATTTCGTTTGAAAATTTCTTTGTCGGCGGCGTGACCGTGGCGGTCAGGAGGGGAAAGCCCGGCACGGCCCCTGTTCACAGGACGGAGTCACCACGCGGTTCAGAGACCGGTTCGCAAGAGTTCGCCGGAGGGTGCACAAGGACGGTTCGCAAGGACGGTTCGCAAGGACGGTTCGCAAGGACGGTTCGCAAGGACGGTTCATCAGAACGGTTCACAGGTTCACCGGGCAGGGGAGGAGGTCACGACATCGAAGTCCAGCCCGTCGGCACGTCCCAGATAGACGCGCTGCCACACGTGCCGGTCCCGGAGGGTGAGCGGCCCCCTCCCGGTGATGACCGTGGTCCCGTCGGCGACCGCCTCGATCGCGGGCACAGCGAGGGAACCCGCGCGGGCGGCGAGCGCGGCGAGCATGAGAACGCCTTCGTAACACCCGTGCCCGTGCCCGTTGAGCAGCGGCGCGGCCGGGCCGAACCGTCGCGTGTAGCGCTCCTGCAGCCAGAGGTTGTCGTCCGTGGTGATGCCCCCGAAATAGCCCATCGCGGTATAGAGCTCACCACTGGAGTCGCCTCCGATGGCCAGCAGGCCGTGCTCCTCCAGCGCGCCGCAGAGACGGGCACAGTCCAGCCCGCTCGCCGCGAACGCCCGGTTGAACTCGATCAGGTCGCTGCCGATGAGGTTGAGCAGCACGACGTCCGGCCGTACGGCGGCGAGCTCCTCGATCAGCGGCGCCATGTCGCGGGTGCCGGCGGGGAGGAAGCGCTCCCCGACGATCCGCGCCGAACAGGACATCAGATGGACGCGCGCGGACGCGTGCACCAGGTACGGCCAGATGTAGTCGTTGCCCAGCAGGAACCAGCGCCTCGCCCGCCGGTGCCCGATCAGCCAGTCGATCCCCGGGGCGACCTGCGAGGACGCGGGCTCTCCGAGGAAGTAGACCCCGGGGGAGCGGGCACCGCCCTCGTACGGAGGCGTGTAGACGAACGGGGCCGCGCCGCGAAGCGCGCGCTCGATCCCGACGCGCACATCGCTGGCGTGGGTTCCGACCACCGCCTGTACGGCTCCCGCGCGCACCAGCCCGGCGACCTCGGCGCCGACCTCGGCGGGGCTCCGGCCGCCGTCGATCAGGACCAGCTCGACCGGCCTGCCGAGCATCCCGCCCGCGCCGTTCACCTCCGCGGCCGCCAGCACCGCGCAGTTGATCGCGCACGGTCCGACGAGGCCGAGCACGCCGGAGACGGGCACGACCAGGCCCACGCGGAGCGTGTCCGCCCTGAGCACATGCGCTTCCAGGGGATCGATGACCATCGTGGCGGGATCGATCACGAGGGAAGAGTATCCTCCATCCGCATCCGCGCAGGGAAGCGGAAAAAGCACAAGAAAACGCAGGAAGGGAGTGGTTCGTGGCCATGTCGGGATCGAGCCTCCTCACGCACGAGCCGAGCGTTCCGTGATGACGGCCGGATCCGGTGACGCGAGCCAGGTCAGGCTTCCCTCGGAAGGGGCGGAGGCGCCGGTGACCTCCTCTGGCCTGGAGTCCTCGCTCGCGTACCTCCTGAGCCGTGCCGAGCGGGCGGTCAACCGGAGCCTCGGGGCCGCGCTCGCGAGCGAGGAGGTCTCCGTCGAGCAGTGGCGCATCCTCCAGGCGCTCGCGGACGGGCGCGGCCACTCCATGGGCGGTCTGGCCGAGGCCGCGCTGATGCCGCACCCCACGCTCACGAAGGCCGTCGATCGGCTCGTCGAACGCGCCGTCGTCTATCGCGGTCACGATCCCCTCGACCGCCGCAAGGTGGTGGTCTTCCTCGCGGATCGCGGACGCGAGCTCCTGGCCCGCCTGGAGGCGGGGATCGCCGAACACCGCCGTGCCGTCCTCGCGGCGTACGGCGCGGCCCGCACCGAACGGCTCATGCGCGAACTCGACCATCTGGCACGCTCCCTCGGCGGCTGAGCCGCGCGGAGGCGGAGATCGGTTGAGCCGCGCGGGAGCGGAGATCGGTTGAGCCGCGCGGGAGCGGAGATCTGTCCTGGACGGCACCTCCGTCCGCGAATGTCGGGAAGCGTCCTCTCGCGCGCTCGCGTCCGGCGCCACGCCTGCAGTAGACCTGTAGGCGTGGCACAACTGGTGATCGGCCCGCTGCTCCGTCATGCCGACGCGGCGAGCGCGACCATATGGGTGGAGACGACCGAGCCGTGTGCGGTCACGGTGCTGGCGGGCGAAACGCGCTCCGAGGAGCGCACCTTCACCGTCCACGGGCACCACTACGCGGTCGTCGACGCCGCCCTCCCGGAGGTCACGCCGCCCGGCGGCACGCCGTACCGCGTGGAGCTGGACGGCGAGGCCGTGTGGCCGCCCCCGGGCATGCCGCCCACCGTCGTCCGGCCGCTCACCGCCCTGCGCCGCCTGGTCTTCGGCACCTGCCGGACCAGCGTCCCGCACGACGGTCCGTACGTGCTGACGCACGGCGTGGACGTCCTGCGCGCCCACAGCCTGCGGCTCATGGAGTCGGGTGAGCTCCCGGACCTGCTGGTCATGCTCGGCGACCAGGTGTACGCCGACGAGCTCTCACCGGACATGAAGGACTTCGTCGCCGCCCGGCGGAGTGACGGTCCCGAGGAGGTCGTGGACTTCGAGGAGTACGCCGAGCTCTACCGCCGGGCGTGGTCGGACCCGCCGGTCCGCTGGCTGATGGCCACGGTGCCCACCCTGATGATGTTCGACGACCACGACATCAGGGACGACTGGAACACCTCGGCCGAGTGGCGCGAGCGGATGGCCGGGGTTCCGTGGTGGCGGCGGAGGATCGTGTCCGGCCTCGGCGCCTACTACGTCTACCAGCATCTGGGCAACCTGACCGCCGAGGAGCGCGGGGCGGATCCCGTGCTCGCCGCGCTGAGGGCGGGCGACGACGGCGCGGCGCTGGACGCGTTCGCCGCGCGGGCCGACGCCGAGCCCGCCTCCGTCCGCTGGAGCTACCGCAGGGACATCGGATCCAACCGGGTGATCATGCTGGACAGCCGGTGCGGCCGGGTCCTCACCCCCGGCGCGCGCCGGATCATGGACGACGACGAGCGGGCGTGGCTGGAGGAGTCGGCCACCGGCGACGTGGACCACCTGATCGTCGGCTCGTCGCTGCCGGTGCTCCTGCCCACGGGCATCCATCACGTCGAGAGCTGGAACGAGGCCGTCTGCGACGGCGCCTGGGGCCGGCGGGCCGCCCGGTGGGCCGAGCGTCTGCGCCAGCTCGTCGACCTGGAGCACTGGGCGGCGTTCCGCGGATCCTTCGAGCACCTCGCCCGGCTGCTCACCGGCGTCGCCTCGGGTGAGAGGGGACGTCCGCCGGCCACCGTCCTCCTGCTGTCCGGCGACGTCCACTACTCCTACCTCGCCTCGGTACGGCCGAAGCGAGGGAGACGCGACGGGAGAGGCCGGATCCACCAGATCGTCTGCTCGCCGATCCGCAACCCGCTCAGCCGTACGCTCAGGCTGGCCAACGTGGTCGCGTCCTTCGCCGTGGCGGGTCCGCTCGGGAGCCTGCTGGCCCGGGCGGCCCGCCTGCCGAGGCCGCCGATCCGGTGGCGGCTGGCGGCCGGGCCCTGGTTCCAGAACGCGCTGGCCACCGTCGACCTCACTCCGGACACCGCCACCGTGACCTGGCGGACCCACGACGCCGAGCTGGGGGCGATCAGGCTGCCCTGAGCTCCTCCAGGGCGGCGGCGAGCTGGTCCACCGCCCAGCCGAGGTCCTCCCGGGAGACGACGATCGGCGGCGCGAGGCGGATCGTCGAGCCGTGGGTGTCCTTGGCCAGCACGCCGCGGCGCATCAGGGCCTCGCTCACCTGGCGGCCGGTCCCCAGCGAGGGGTCGACGTCCACACCCGCCCACAGGCCGCGCCCGCGTACCGCCACGACGCCCGAGCCGACCAGCTCGCGCAGCCGCTCGTGCAGGTAGTCGCCCAGCTCCCGCGCCCTGGCCTGGTACTCCCCGGTGCGCAGCAGCCTGATGACCGCGCTGCCGACCGCGCACGCGAGGGGGTTGCCGCCGAAGGTCGAGCCGTGCTGGCCGGGCCGGATGACGCCGAGGACGTCCGCGTTCGCCGCCACCGCCGAGACCGGCACGACGCCGCCGCCCAGAGCCTTGCCCAGGACGTAGATGTCGGGGACGACGCCCTCGTGATCACAGGCGAAGGTGTCACCGGTGCGGCCGAGCCCGGACTGGATCTCGTCGGCGATGAACAGGACGCCCCGCTCGGAGCACAGGTCGCGCACCGCCGAGAGGTAGCCGTCCGGCGGCACGAGCACGCCCGCCTCGCCCTGGATCGGTTCGAGCAGCACGGCGACAGTGTTCTCGTCGATCGCCTCGCCGATCGCTTCGGCGGAGCCGTACTTCACGAGCCTGAACCCCGGCGTGTACGGCCCGAAGCCGTCGTGGGCGTCTGGGTCGGTGGAGAAGCTCACGATCGTGGTGGTGCGACCGTGGAAGTTGTCCTCCATCACGATGATGTTCGCCTGCTCCGCGGGGACACCCTTGACCTCGTATCCCCATTTGCGCGCGACCTTGATGGCCGTCTCGACGGCCTCCGCGCCGGTGTTCATGGGCAGGATCATGTCCTTGCCGCACAGGTCGGCGAGGCCCGCCGCGAACTCCGCGAACTGGTCGTGGAAGAACGCCCGGCTGGTCAGCGTCAGCCGGTCGAGCTGCTCACGGGCCGCCGCGAGGATCTCGGGGTTGCCGTGGCCGAAGTTGAGCGAGGAGTAGCCCGCCAGGCAGTCGAGGTACCGCCGGCCGTCGACGTCGGTCACCCAGGCGCCCTCGGCCGAGTGGAGGACGACCGGCAGGGGATGGTAGTTGTGCGCGCTGCGGCGCTCGCTCAGCTCGATGAGGTCCGTGGCGTTCCCTGCGGCGTTCGCTGCGGCGTTCGTGGTGGCGTTCATGTCGGCGTTCATGCTGCCGAGACCTCCCGGATCTCCAGGGTGCAGCACTTGGGGCCGCCGCCCGCCTTGCGCAGCTCGGACAGGTCCACGGGGACGACCGTGTAGCCGAGGCGCTCCAGCTCCAGCGACAGACCCGTCGCCTCGGCGTTGATCACCACGTTGGCGCCGTCGCTGACCGCGTTGAGCCCGAGGACCGCGGCGTCCTCCTCCGTGGCGATCACGGCGTCGGGGAACATGCGCCGCAGCACGTTGCGGCTTCCCTCCGAGAACGCCCCGGGGTAGTAGGCGACGTTCTGCCCGTCCAGCGGGAACAGCGCGGTGTCCAGGTGGTAGAACCGCGGGTCGACCAGCCGCAGGGTGACCACCGGGCGGCCGATGAACTCCTGGGCCTCCACATGCGCCGCCACGTCGGTGCGGAATCCCGTGCCCGCGAGTACCACGTCGTCGAGCGTGAGGAAGTCGCCCTCGCCCTCGTTGGTGTGCGCCGGCTCCATCGTCTCGAAGCCCCGGTCGGCGAACCAGCGCAGGTAGGCCGGGCCCTCGGCGGCGCGCTCCGCGTGCGTGAACCGGGCGCCGTAGACCCGGCTGTCCACCACGAGGGCGCCGTTCGCGGCGAAGACCATGTCGGGAAGGCCGTCCACGGGGTCGATGAGGCTCACCTTGTGCCCCAGCTCCTCGTACGCCCTGCGCAGCCCCTCCCACTGCTGTACGGCTCGCGCCGCGTCCGCGCCCTGGTCCGGGTCCATCCACGGGTTGATCGCGTAGGTCACGGCGAAGAACTCGGGACGGCACATCAGGTAGTGCCGTGCCGTACCCGTCCGATCGCCGCCCGTGACGGCGGGCAGGGTCGCAAGAGCCATGCGGAACTCCAGGGAGAAGGTGGTTGACTGCTCCTCAGCCTAGAAACCCGGACATGTCGGGCCAATGCCGCGCCATTGCGCCCTGGCGTGGATCGGTTGCGTTATTCCCTGTTTTTGTGGCGATCCGTTAATCGGCCGCCGGTCGCCGTCCGGCCGCCCGTCAGGGTTTCTCGTCGATCAGCCGGGACAGCACGATCGAGCTCTTGGTGCGGACCACGAACGGTTCGGCGGCGATGCGCTCGATCACCCGCTCCACGTCCCGCACGTCGGTGGCGCGGATGTGCAGGAGCGCGTCGGCCTCGCCGGTCACCGTGCAGGCCGACACCACCTCGGGGTGCCGCGCGATCGCCACGCCGATCTCCGCGGGGGAGGTCTTGCCCCGGCAGAAGAGCTCGACGTACGCCTCGGTGGTCCAGCCGAGGGCCGACGGTTCGACCCGCGCGCTGAACCCGGTGATCGCGCCGCTGGCGAGAAGCCGGTCGACCCGCCGCTTGACCGCCGGGGCGGACAGGCCGACGTGGGCTCCGATTTCGGCATATGTCGCCCGAGCGTCCTCCACGAGGACACCGATGATGGCGCGATCCAATCCGTCCAACTTCACGCGGACCTGTATATCGTGTGCCGGGCCGGAACCGGTGATCGGCGCCATGGACCGCCGGACGGTCCCGCACTCCGCGCACAGCCTGGAAGAGGGTGGAGAGGCCGGCGGGACGTCCTGTCCAGGCTCACGCCTTTCCGGTATGTTGTCGAGGCCGTTCGCGGTCTGTTCACCGGTTCGACGGCTCGGCTCCCGTTCTCTGGGAAACCGCGGTGTCGCTGGTGATCGCCCTTGCCGGCGTGGCCGTCGGCGTACGGGTCTTCCAGAGCGAGAACGCCTGAAACCTGCAGAATCCAGCCGGAACCGCGACGCAGCCTTGAAGTGATTTCTGCGAGCGACCTACGGTCAGGAGGTCACAATGGGTGACGTGGCGGACGTCAATTTCACTCTCGTCCAGCTGCGTTACTTCGTGACCGCGGCCGAGTTGGGAAGCATGACCGCGGCCAGCCGGGAGCTGATGGTGGCGCAGTCGGCGATCTCGGCGGCCATCGCGCAGGTCGAGCGGGAGCTCGGCGTCCAGCTGCTCATCCGGCACCATGCCAGGGGTCTCTCGCTCACCCGCGCCGGGGAGCGCTTCCTCGTCGAGGCGAGGGACTTCCTCTCCCACGCGGCCGCGCTCGCCGAGTCGGCTCGCGGCCTCGCGGGCTCGCTGACCGGCGAACTCGCGGTGGGCTGCTTCACCACGCTCTCGCCGTTCTACCTGCCCCGGCTGCTCCGCCGGTTCGCCGACCGCCACCCTGGCGTGCGGGTCACCCTCTCGGAGGGGGAGGTCTCGGCCGTCCAGCGCGCGCTCGTGGACGGCCGCTGCGAGGTGGCCCTGCTCTACGCCATCGACCTGGCACTCGACCTCGACGTCCGGGTCCTCACCCGGGTCAGGCCGTACGTCCTGTTGCCGTCCGGTCACGCCATGGCGGAGGCGGAGGCGGTCTCGCTCGTCGAGCTGGCCACCGAGCCGATGATCCTGCTCGACCTGCCACACAGCCGCGACTACTTCCGCGCGCTGCACCCGGTCGAGCCGCGCGTGCGGTTCCGCAGCTCCAGCTACGAGACGGTGCGGGCGCTGGTCGCCGGAGGCCACGGCTACTCCATACTCAACCAGCGGGCCGCGACCGACCAGACGTACGACGGCGGATACGTCGTCGCCCGGCCGATCAGCGATGAGGTCCCGCTCCTCGACATCGTCCTGGCCTCGATGCGCGGTGTGCGGCTGACCGCCCGCGCCACCGCGTTCACCGAGACCTGCGAGGAGTTCTTCGCGAGCGTCTCCTGACCCTCCCGGCCGGGATCACCCGATGTCGGCGAGGATCGCCTCCAGGTAGGCCCGCGTGCTGGACGCCGGGCGTGCCTCCACGCACAGCGTGTTCATCACCTGCATGTACGCGTCGGTCTCCTCGGGTTTGTCCAGGTAGAGCGCGCTGGTGAGCTGTTCGAGGTAGACGACGTCGGGCAGCTCGGACTCCTCGAAGCGGAGGATCGTGAACGGCCCGCCGGCGGCGGAGTGCCCGCCCCGGTCGAACGGGACGACCTGCAACGTCACGTTGGGGTTGCGGGTGGCCTCGATCAGGTGCTCGATCTGGCCTCGCATCACCTCGGCGCCGCCGATGGGACGGCGCAGTGCCGCCTCGTCCACCACGGCCCACAGCCGGACCGCGTCCGGGCCGGTCAGCCGCTCCTGGCGGCGCATCCGCAGGTCGATCCGCCGGGAGATGTCGTCCTCGGGGGCGCCGGCGTTGCCGAGCAGGATGACCGCCCGCGCGTAGTCGGGGCTCTGCAGCAGCCCCGGCACGAACTGGAGCTCGTAGGTCCGGATGACCGAGGCGGCCTCCTCCAGGCCGACGTAGACCTCGAACCAGTGCGGCAGGACGTCGTTGAACTTGTGCCACCATCCGGGGGCGTTGGCCTGCCTGGCGAGGTCCAGGAGCGTGGCCCGCTCGTCCGGATCGGTCAGGCCGTACAGCGTGAGCAGGTCGGCGACGTCGCGTTCCTTGAAGCTGACCCGGCCGAGCTCCAGGCGGCTGATCTTGGCGTGCGAGGCCCGGATGGCGTGTCCCGCCTCCTCCGGGGTGATGCTCTTCGCCCGCCGGAGCTTGCGGAGCTGGGCGCCGAGCAACATGCGCAGGACGGTCGGCCCGCCTCGCGGGCGCCCCGTTAATCGGGGATCGGCGTGGGCGACCTGCAGCGATTTCACATGGACTCCATTGCGCTGACGGATTCCTACGGTGTTTCTACAGCGGTTCCTACGGCGGTCGACTTCCGACCACAGTCAACCAGTGTCCCATTGCGTCAGAGTGACGAGTAGAGGATCGCGGTTCCGGACGGACAACGCCATGGTTACGGCAAATCAACGCCGAACATCTCTAAGTTCGTACATTTGCGAGTGGGGGCGCGCTTGCCTTCTTAAGGTGCAGGGAACGATAGACGGCGGCAGCGCACTCATGTGACACCCGACTCGCGTAGGGATCCGATGACCGCAGATCTGGCAGGCAGGAGAGCCGGCGCCGCACCTTCGTGGGCAACGCCGGCGTTCGGTCCTGACAGCCCGGATCCGGCCTCTCCGCCGCTCGCTACCTGTGCGCTCCAGGGCGAGACCGCGTCCGCCTCCGTCGCCCGCGACTTCACCGCGCACACGCTGGGCGGGTGGGGCCTGCCGGGCCTGATCGACGACGCCCAGCTCGTCGTGTCCGAACTGGTGACGAACGCCCTGCGCCACGGGCTCTCCACCGGCCTGGAGGCGCCCATCCAGCTGCGGCTGCTCAGCCAGGGCGTCCACGTGCTCTGCGCGGTGCGCGACCCCAGTGAGCGGGCGCCGCAGCGGGGCCCGCAGAACGACGAGTTCGCGGAGACCGGCAGGGGCCTCTACCTGGTCGAGGCCGTGAGCCTCACCTGGGGCTGGATCCTGATCAGGGGCAGCGGAAAGATCGTCTGGGCCGTCCTCGACCACCCCGCCTGACAACGCCGCCCACCGGGTCCGGCATCGCCGTACCTGATGGGGCGTGCCACCATGATGGCCGCCGCGCTAGTGATCACCGGAGCCGGCCGCCGGCTCCGGACAGTCCGCGGCCCCGCGTGATCGGTTGATCGCGCGGGGCCGTCGGTAAGGCGTGCGGGCGGAGCCGCGGGGATCAGCCGTGCTCGGCGTCGCCGGTGACCTGCTCGGCGGCGTCCTCCGGGGACTGCTCCAGGTCCTGGTCGGCGTTGGCCTGCGCGGACGCCTTGTCCAGGCGGACCCAGCTCACCACGCTCTCGACCGAGAACAGCACGAGCAGGTAGGCCGTGAGGATCGACGCCACCAGGGTGAGCTGGTCGGCGGCCGCGCCCACGCCGAGGATGAGCAGGCGGACCTCCCAGCCGAGGCCGGCCTTGAAGATCCAGGCGGGCGGCCAGATGCTCTGCCGCGTCCGGTACACCGTGTCGTACGTGTGATAGCCGATCACGTAGAGGAGCACGAAGAGCAGCCACTTGGGCGTGCCGGCGGCGAGCCCGAGCAGGATGATCGTGAGGAACTCCGCGGCGCGCAGCAGCGGCGGCGTCAGCCAGTCGAGCCGTCCGAGGTGGTCACGCGGCGCGCTGGGGACGACCAGCGCGACCAGCACCAGCGCGGGGACGATCAGGATCGGGCCGTCCTTGAGCGAGCCGGTCACGGCGAGCGCGATGATCGCGAGCAGTGCGGCGAGTACGGCGGGAACGGGCGGCAGGCCCCGGCCGAGACGGCCCTTGAGCACGGCGACGAGCGGGCCGTCGTCGCGGTAGGCGAGCAGCCGCTCCGTCTGGATGCGGCGCCGCTCCTCGTCCGGGTCGGGGGTGGGGGTGACCTGTGGCTGGGTGATCATGCGAGTGACCTCAGGATGCGTCCGGTGAGGGTGTAGGTGGCCGCGACGCCGCCCCAGATCACCAGCGTGAGGAAGGTGACGCGGGGGTCGAAGAAGGCCGCGGTGATCGCGATCGCGGCGAAGCGCTCGCCGATCGGGAACACGATCATCTTGCGGGCCCAGTGCATGGGACGGAACTTCCCGGCCTTGGTCCAGAGCTTGAGCAGGCCGCGTACGCCGGTGTTGCGGCTGTTCCTGCGTTCCTCCAGGGCCGTGCGCAGCGGGCGGTCGTCGGCGACGTGCAGGTCCAGTGTCGGGAGCGGAACGGGAGCCCTGCGCCGGTTGGCCGCGCCGAACGAGAAGTCCAGGAGGTGCTTGACGGACTGGAGCCCGATCGCGGTGAGGGCGAGTGTCCACACTCCCTCGCCGTCGCCGAACTGGCCGGAGACGGTGGCGCCGACCGCCAGTCCGACGAAGACGGCGTACTCCTTGAACCGGTCGAACGTGGCGTCCAGCCAGGCGCCGAGCACGCCGAACTTCCTGGCGTACCTGGCCACCTGCCCGTCGACGCAGTCGAAGACGAACGCGAAGTAGATGAGCACGCCGCCCGCGATCCACCCGGCCCGCGTGCCGGTGGCGAACGCTCCCGCCGACAGGAGGCCGAAGAAGATCGAGATGAGCGTGATCTGGTTCGGCGTGAGCCCCCGGCGGGCCGCCCACCGCGCGATGAACCGGGAGTACGTGCTGACGAAGAACGTGGTGAAGAAGCCGTCCGCGCCCTTCACCGCGTTGTCGAGGCGGGCCCGGTCCTCGTCGAATCCGGCGAACTCCCTCTCGGCCTCGGCCGTGTCCTGCGGCGTGTGGAGGCGGCGGTAGAACAGGTCGCGGCGACCCCGGACACCGATCGACACGCCACGCCGGACCAGGCCGAGGACGAGCAGCTCGGTGACGTCGTCCTCGGGACCGAACAGGTGCGCCATGCCGGCCAGCTCGCGGGCGACCTCGGCGAGCACCGCGGCGTGCCGCTGGTGGAGGTGGATCGGTCCGAGCAGCGCCGCGTTCGGGCGGGTGACGGCGTGGTACGACGTGCCCACCGAGATGACGCGGCCCCGGCCGGCGCGGGTGCGCTGCGGCAGACCCTCAAGGACCTGCCGCCCGATCTCGGGCTCCGCCTCCTCGATGGGCGGCGGCTCGGGCGCGTTCTCGTCGCGCTCCTCGCGCAGGATCAGCGCGATCGCGGCCCGCTTGGCCTTCGTGATCTGGTAGATCAGCTCATCGTGGATGAGCGAGTTCGCGGGCATGATGAACACGTTGTCGGTCGTGTGCTCGACCGCGTCGGCGAGCGCCCACAGATCTTCCGCGACGCCGGCGCTCTCGACGACCCGGCCGCCCTGCTCGCGGTAGGCGGCCGCGTCGCCCGGCCGGGCGATCGTGATCGGCTGCGAGCCGAGCGAGGTCGCCTGCCCCAGCAGTCTGCCGTACGCCGTGGGGGCTCCGGGGAGTGACGTCAGCTTCAGGTCCGTCGGCAGGACGGGCCGGCCGCCGGATCCTGGCGGCTGAGAACCGATCGGGCCGGGCGACGAGCCCAGCAGGACCACGAGGGTCATGGCACCCTTTCAAACAGCGGGGGGCAGGGCCTTTATGGGAGGCGCGGGGAAGTCCGCCAGGGGGCAAAGCTTAGTGACCTTTCGGTCAAGTCGGTGCATCCAGGGTCGCGGGACCGTTCCGGAATGTCCAGCTTGACGGCGATGTGCGGTCAGCGCCGAGTCCGCATCATTACCGAAATTTCACCGTTTGTGATCTCAGGGAGGAGTCAGCGGGAGGTCATACGATGGCCCAGTGAGTCTGTACCGTGACGAGGGCGTCGTGCTGCGCACCCAGAAGCTGGGCGAGGCCGATCGCATCATCACGATCCTCACCAAGCGCACAGGAAAGGTGCGCGGCGTCGCGAAGGGCGTGCGCAAGACCACCTCGCGGTTCGGCGCCCGGCTGGAGCCGTTCACCCACGTCGACCTGCAGCTGCACGTCGGCAGGTCGCTTGACATGATCACCCAGGTCGAGACCATCCGCCCGTACGGCGAGGCGCTCGTCAGCGACTACCCGCGCTACACCGCCGGGACCGCCATGCTGGAGACCGCCGACCGGCTGACCATGGGGGAGAAGGAGCCGGCCCTGCGCCAGTTCCTGCTGCTGGTCGGGGGGTTGCGCACCCTCGTCGAGGGCGAGCACGAGGCCCGGCTGGTCCTCGACGCCTACTTCCTGCGCTCGCTCGCGGTGGCCGGATACGCCCCCGCCCTGTCCGAGTGCGCCCGCTGCGGCGCCGAGGCCGTACGCGCGTTCGCGATCGTGGCGGGCGGAGTCGTGTGCGGCGGCTGCCGGCCCTCCGGGGCGGCGGTGCCCGCGGCGGAGACGATCGCTTTGATGATCGCGTTGCTGCGCGGAGACTGGCCCATGGCGGACGCGTCGGAGCCGCGGCACCGCACCGAATGCAGCGGCCTCGTGGCGGCCTACCTCCAGTGGCACCTGGAGCACGGCATCCGCTCGTTGCGCCACGTCGAGAGGGACGCGGGGCAGCCACCCGTCCGGGTCTTCGGGGCGGAACCCGCACAGAACTCTCACATCTTCCGCGCCTGAGGACCCCGCCGCACGGAATACGCTCGTGGTCATGGTTCGTCCTCCGACTCCGCATCCCTCGGGCGCGACCCCGCCCCCGATCCCGCGCGACCTCGTGCCGCGCCACGTCGCGATCGTCATGGACGGCAACGGCCGCTGGGCCAAGGCGCGTGGCCTGCCCAGGACCGAGGGTCACAAGATGGGTGAGGCGTCGCTCTTCGACGTCATCGAGGGCGCGATCGAGCTCGGCATCCCCTACCTGTCGGCGTACGCGTTCTCCACGGAGAACTGGAAGCGCTCGCCCGACGAGGTGCGCTTCCTCATGGGCTTCAACCGCGACGTGATCCGCCGCCGGCGCGACCAGCTCCACGCGATGGGGGTCCGGGTCCGGTGGGCCGGTCGTCCCGGGCGGCTGTGGAAGAGCGTCATCTCCGAGCTCCAGGACGCCGAGGAGATGACCAGGAACAACACGACCATGACGCTGCAGTTCTGCGTCAACTACGGCGGCCGTGCCGAGATCGTGGACGCGGCGGTCAAGCTCGCGCGGGACATCGCGGCCGGCCGGGTCAAGCCGGACAAGGTGTCGGAGAAATCCTTCGCCCGCTATCTCGACGAGCCCGAGATCCCGGACGTGGACCTGTTCGTCCGCTCCTCGGGGGAGCAGCGCACCTCCAACTTCCTCATCTGGCAGGCCGCGTACGCCGAGATGGTCTTCCTCAACCAGCTCTGGCCCGACTTCGACCGCCGCGACCTCTGGCAGGCCTGCGAGATGTACGCCAAGCGCGACAGAAGGTACGGCGGAGCCGTTCCCAACCAGGTCTGACCGGCCTCGCCGCCGCTCGGCGATCCGGTGAGACCTCGTGGTCGCATGAGCACGGCCACCCCGCGGTCGTTCCCGGGCTCGCGGAGTCCCAGAAGATCCCGTGGTGGCCGTGCTGTCCACGGCGTCATGGTCATGATGCGGGACCGGGTCGCCGTCGCCTCGACTCCCATGCCCTCGGCCGCTCGATGTGGCGACCGCTCACGTGGCTCAGGACCTGGAGATCGTGGCGTATCCCCCCGCGCCGCTCTTGAGCACGGCCACGAGGCCGTACCACCCCGCCTGCCGCGCGGTGAAGGTGAGCTTCCCGTCCTGGCCGTCCCCGACGTACGCGTACGCCAGCGCGTTGGAGCGCGGTTGCACCCAGGTGCCCGGATCGGAGCCGGAACCGAAAACGAGGAGCTCCGCCTGTCCCCAGTACGGACGGTCCCGGCTCCACCCGGGGGTGAAGGTGAAGGTGGCGGTCTCCCCCTCCTGGAGCCAGGTGTCCCGTATCTCGATCGGGCGCCACCTGTCGGTCAGCGTGGTCGTGGACTCGCCGGGCTCCAGGATGTTCTTCCCCTGGGCCAGCATGATGATGAACCTTTCGTCACCGCTGTAGCGGGTGACCTGGGGGTAGTAGTCGCCCGCCGGACGCTGGTTCCCGTCGACGACGACGAAGTCGATGGTGCCCGGTCCGTAGTAGCTGTACGCCAGCGGGGCGGTCAGGCCCTCGTCGTCGTAGAGCCGCAGGTCGTGGTCAGCGTTGTTGGTCGAAAGGACCGCGACGGCCGACCAGTAGGGCGTCGTCGTGTCGTACCGGAAGGTCCTCGTGGTCGAGGCCGCGCCCGGGAGCGGCGTGTAGTCGGCCAGCCTGGGCCGGTAGCCGTAGTCGATGGTGTTCTGGTAGAGGGAGGCCAGCGCGCCGCCCTCTGAGACGTCGAATCCGTCGGCCTTCCGGTGGTCCCAGAACTCCCGGAAGGTGTTCGGCACGTGCCGGTTGAAGGTGGCCCACACGTTTCCGAACGGTGCCTCGCCGTAGGTGTCGAAGCCGTCGGCGTGGTCGTCGGTGATGTCGATGAGGGCGCCTGCCACCCGGGCCTCGACCTCGTCGCCCCACTGGTCGGTGAGACCCCACGTGGGCTGGTCCTCCAGATCGAACGGCGTCACATACGGGATCTCCGAGCGGAACACCGGTTCGCCGACCACGGTGGCCGCGAGCCAGTCGGCCCACCCTTCGACCCAGGCGCAGCCGGCCGAGCTTCTCGTGTTGGGATCGTGCGGATCGCAGCCGGGCGTGGCGGGATAGCGATCCTCGTAGACGTCGTCCATCAGGGCGTGTCCGACCTCGTGCGCCACGACGAACGGGACGTCGGGGGCGAGAGACGACAGGTAGACGCTGTCGCTGGACGGCGAGTAGTAGGTGTACTGCGAGCCGGGATACCAGTAGAGCGTGACCTGGCGGCAGACGGCGTCGTCGGCGTCCCAGCACAGTGTGGGGAGGCGGTACCAGACGGCCATGGCCGCCTCGAAGGCGCGCGGTACGCGCATGTCGAAGTCGCCGGCCGGCTGGAGGGTGCCGAAGTCGACCTTGGTGCCGTCTTGGACGTTGTCCGCCTTCCCCGCCTTGAAGGGGAAGGCATAGCCGCCCGGCCGGTCGTTGGAGCTCACCCGCGCCAGGTCGTTGGCGGAGGTGAACCTGACCCACACGTCGACCGTGTCGCCGGGCTCGTCGGCGTCGGCGGTGCCGAAGCAGACCCAGTAGTTGCCCTGGCTGTCGGTCAGGCCGGTGGCGAGCAGGTCGTCCTCCGAGCCGGTGTCGGCGTCCCAGATCTCCACCCCGAACATGCGCGAGGGCCGGGTGACGCCCTTCTCGTCGACGTACACCCAGCGGCCGGTCGCGCACGCCTGGCCCGGGCCGGCCGTCAGGGCCGGTTTCCCACTGGCGGCCGCCGGAGCCTGATCGCCGTCGGGAACCGTCGGCTCGGGTTTCCCGTCGGGAGCCGCCTTCCTTTCCCGGGCCCGCTCCCGCGCGAGAGCCGCCTTCTTCTCCTGCGCGGGCTCCAGCGCGGGCACCTCGACCCGCACGCCGGGATCGGCCTTCGCCACCCCGAATTCGTTCCGTACGGCGACGCCGAGCCGCGCGGCGGTGTCGTCTCCGCCCACGGTGAGCGCCACGACGTCGGAGGCGGCAGAGGCGCCGCCGGATTCCGCCTTCCCGCGGTCGGTAGCCGGGTCGGTAGCCGGGTCGGAAGCCCGGTCGGAAGCCGGGTCGGAAGCCGGAGGAGTGTCGTCGGGTTTCGCGGCCTTGTCGCCGGGCGTCTTCTTGCGAGTGTCTCCGACCGCGCGGGCGACGATCTCCACGGGTCCGGCCGCATCGGCGGTGATCTTCGCCTTGTAGGTCGTGGTCCGGCCCGCCTTGAGCGTGGTCGTCAACGCGCCGTGTCCGGCTTCGGTGGTCATCCCGTCCGGGGTCGCACGCCAGGTCAGCGCGGCCGGAAGGTCCACCTCGACCCGGATGTTCTCGAGGTCCTTCTCGGCCTTCACCTCGACCGTGAGCGTCGTCTCCTCCCCGACCCGGGGAGCCCGGTCCACGGTGGCCTTGATCGCCAGGCAACTGGCCCATTCATGCTTCTCGGACGGTTTGAGCGTGCACGGTTTGGCGGTTCGGCGTCGTGGCGGTGTCGCACGCCCCTTGGTCTGGTCTTCCAGCGGTCCGCGGTTCTCGGGCACTCGGAGCAACTGCGCGGGCATCGGGTCCGGCAGCTTCTTCTCCGGTGCCTGTGCGGTTGAGGGATCGGTGGGGGCGGCGGCACCGGCTCCGGTGGCCGCCCCAACTAAACAGACGAGGGTGACGGCGGTTACCGCCGCCAGTCTTCTGGTAAGCAACGTGGCTCCCTGATGGAACGGAAAGGTCGTCCGACAGGGTGACGTCGTGCACTTGAAGTTCTCTCGGAGTCGTTTGGTGCTCGATTGGGGAGACTGTCCCGGTTGTCCTAGGGCAACCGGGAACCAGGACCGCGACCGGATCCGCCGGACCCGTTTCGCGGCGGACGCCGTGTCACCGAGTACGCACCGAACGACGCACCGAACGACGTGACGATCGCCGCGCCGAACGACGCCCGGAATACGCCCGGACTACGCGCGGCGGCGGGCGCGGTAGGCCGCGACGTGCATCCGGTTGCCGCAGGTACGGCTGTCGCAGTAGACCCGGGAGCGGTTGCGCGACTCGTCCACGAACACGTGGGAGCAGTCGGGGGCGGCGCAGGTGCGCAGCCGTTCCCGCTCGTCCTCGACCAGCACATGGGCGAGCGCGACCCCGCAGTCGGCGGCCAGATGCTCGGCCAGCGACGCTCCGGGGGCGAAGTAGTGGACGTGCAGCGAGAAGCCGTCGTGCTCGGCGAGGCTGGGGGTGATCCGCGTACGGCCGAGCATGGTGTTCAGCAAAGAGACCGCAGTGTCGCGGTCGGGTGCGACGAAGACCTCGTGGAAGGCGTCACGCAGCGCCCGCACGTCGGAGAGGTCGTCGGCGCCCAGGTCCTCCACACCGCTGATCACATGCCGCCGGACGAACGCGCGCAGGTCCTCGACGCTCTCCAGGCCCTCTCCGGTGCCCGCGGCGGGCGAGGTGTTGATCAGATCGACCACGGTGGCCAGCGAGTGGACCATGTCATGGCTGAAGGGCACGGCATCTCCCTACGTCGGCGGGGGCAGCGTACCTCGCGGAGGGCGCCAGGGGGCGGCCGAGCGAATGGATCGTCATAAACCGGTCAGCGGCTCCCGGCGGCGGCCGTGCAGGCGGAGCAGGTGCCGAAGACCTCGACGGTGTGGGTGACCTCGGTGAAGCCGTACTCGGCGCCGACGGCCTCGGCCCAGCGCTCGACGTCGGGCCCGGCCACCTCCACGGTGCGCCCGCAGCGGCGGCACACGAGATGGTGGTGGTGGACGTCGCTCTCGCAGGCCCGGTAGACCGACTCGCCCTCGTCGGTGCGCAGCATGTCCACCCGGCCGTCGTCAGAGAGCGACTGGAGCGCCCGGTAGACGGTGGTCAGGCCGATCTTGGCGCCGTCCGCCCGCATCTTCGTGAAGATGTCCTGGGCGCTCCGGAAGCCCTCGCAATGCCGGAGGGTCTCGTGAACGGCGTCGCTGCTCTTGCTCATGGTGTGGGCTCCCAGGTACGGCTTCGCCGTATGAATCTACCTATCCCGAGGGACAGCACAAATCCGGCGAGCGCGATCAGCACGATCGCCGATCCCGGAGGCACGTTGATGTAGAACGCCGAGGTGAGGCCGCCGACGGTGGCGACCACGCCGAGCGCCATGGCGAGGGCCATGGTGCCGCGGAAGCTGCGCATGATCTGCTGGCTGGTCGCCACGGGGACGACCATCAGTGCGCTGACCAGGAGCAACCCCACCACGCGCATGGCGATGACGACCGTAAGTGCCGCGGTCACCGCGATCAGCAGGCTGAGGAAACGCACCGGAAGGCCGCTCGCCCGGGCGACCTCCTCGTCCTGGCAGAGCACGAACAGTTCGCGCCCGAAGATCGCGACGACGGCGAGCACGGCCACGGCCAGGATGCCGATCACCCACACGTCCTCGGCGGCCACGGTCGCGATCGAGCCGAACAGGTAGGACGTCAGCGTGGAGTTGCTCTTTCCCGGCGCCAGGTAGATGAGCAGGACGCCGCCCGCGATGCCGCCGTAGAACAGCAGCGCCAGGGCCACGTCGCCGCTGGTCCGGCCGCGGGCCCGCACCACCTCGATGGCGACGGCGCCCAGGGTGGCCACGATGACGGCGGTGAGCACGGGCGCGGCGCCGGTCAGGAACCCCAGCGCGACGCCGGTCAGCGCCACGTGCCCGATGCCGTCGCCGAGCAGCGCGAGGCGGCGCTGGACGATGAACGTGCCGACGACGGGGGCGGCGAGGCCGACGAACACGGCCGCGATCAGCCCCAGGATCATGAAGTCGTACTCGAAGATGCCGCTCATGCCTCGCCCGCCGCCCTGGCCTCGCCGACCGAGGACCGTGATCCGATGACGTCCGGCCAGCCGCTCAGCGGGCCGGTGTGCGCGTGGGCGTGGGGATGGACGTGCTCGTGACCGGGAGCCGCGCCCGCGCCGACCCCGGCCATGGTGGAGACCGGAGGCGCGCCGTCGTGCGCGACGCGGCCGTCCCGGAGGACGATCGCGCGGGTGATCAGCGGTTCGAGCGGGCCGAGCTCGTGCGCGACCAGGATGACCGTCTTGCCGCGTTCCCTCAGCTCGGCGAGGGTGCCGGCCAGCAGTCGCTGGCTGTCGGCGTCGACGCCCGCCGTGGGCTCGTCCATCACGAAGACGTCAGGCTCGCCGGCCAGCGCGCGGGCGATGAGCACCCGCTGCTGCTGCCCTCCGGAGAGCGCGTTCACGGGGTCCGCGCCCCGGTCCGCGAGGCCCACGGCGTCGAGGGCGTCGGCCACGGCCTGCCGGTCGGCGGCGCTGGTCCGCCGGAAGCGGCTCTGCCGGGCGATCCGGCCCGAGGACACCACCTCGCGGACCGTGGCGGGCACCCCGCCGCCCACGGACAGCCGCTGCGGTACGTATCCGACCCGCCGCCAGTCGCGGAACCTCGCGGGCGGCCTGCCGTACAGCAGGACGGAGCCGCCGGACAGAGGGACGAGCCCGAGCAGGGCGCGGACGAGCGTGGACTTGCCGGAGCCGTTGGCGCCGAGCACGACGACGAATTCCCCGTCCTCGACGGACAGGTCGACGCCGCGCAGGATGGGCCGCCCGTCGAGGGTGACCTCGCCGCCGGTCATCGTGAACGCGGCAGTCATGGCGTGATCACCCTTCCAGGATCAGGAGCACCCAAGCGCGGTCCTCAGCGTTTCGAGATTGCGGCGTGCCGCGGAGAGATAGTCTCCGTCGCCGGGCGCGCTCTCGATCGGATTGAGCACGGCCGTCTTGGCGCCGACCTCCTTGGCGAGGATCTCGGCCACCTTCGGGCTGACGAGCTCCTCGGTGAAAATGGTAGTCACATTCTTCTGCTTGGCGACATTCGCCACCTCGGCGAGGCGCGTGGGAGAGGGCTCGGTCTCCGGGTCGATGCCGCTGACGGAGATCTGCTCGAGGCCGTAGCGGTTCGCCAGATAGCCGAAGGCGGCGTGACTGGTCACGATCGCACGGCCGGTGCACGTCGCCAGGCCCTTGCGGTACTCGCCGTCCAGGGTGGTCAGCGCGGCGGCCGTGGTGGCGGCGCGCTGCTTGTACGCGGCGGCGTGGGCGGGGTCGGCCTTGGCGAGTTGGTCGCCGAGCCGGGTGGCGACGGTGGCGAAACGGCTCGGGTCGAGCCAGATGTGCGGATCGTAGGAGACGTCGGCGTGGTCGTCACCGTGCCCCTGTTCCCTGTGTCCCTCGTCGGCCCCCGTCGCGGGGAGGGTGGAGATCGCGGTGGCGGCGTCGAACGCGCTGTCGGACGCGTGCCCGTCCACCGCCTCGTCGACCGCCGGCTGGACGCCCTTGATGTAGACGACCAGCGTCGAGTCCTGGATGTCCGCGACCTGGCGGGCGGTCAGCTCCAGGTCGTGCGGCTCGGTGCCCGGCTTGGTGAGCCCGGTGACGGAGACGTCCGCACCGCCCACCTGCTGCGAGATCCACTGGAGGGGGTAGAAGGCGGCCATCACGGCGGGCTTGCCGTCACCGGTGGCGGCGTTACCCGCGCCGCAGGCGGTGACGGCGGTCGTCGCGGTCAGGAGGGCGCCGGTGAGGATGAGGGAGCGCGTACGGGACATCACGCGACAATTATCGGGCAAAATGAAAACGGTTGTCAAAACCGTCAGAACAGCCCGAAGCGGGTCGCGGCCAGTAGGACGAGGAACGTGACCAGCGCCACCCGCAGCAGGCGTCCGCCGGCGCGGAGGGACGGCCAGGACATGTAGGCCAGCCACAACACGAACGCCAGCACCGGCAGCACGGCCAGCCCGCCCCGCCAGTCCGTCACCACGACGCCGGTCAGCATCAGCGCGACCATGACGACCGGGATCACCCAGCGGGGGAGATGGAAGAGGAACACGAGCACGGTCGCGCTCCTGCGCTCCACCGCACGCCGCAGCCCGGTCGCGCCCGGGGTGAAGAACTGCTCACCCGGCGGGAGCGGGCGCTTCGCGCCCTTGCGCAACGGACTCCGTGCGGGATTCCGCGCCGAGTTCCGTGCCCCCGAGTTCTGGGCCGCGTCACCGGCCGGCTTCCTGGCCAGGGGATGTGCCGGAACCCTGGCCCCACTCGGCCCGCCGGGCCCCTTGCCCTGTCCTGTGTCACCTGCCACGTG
This sequence comes from Microtetraspora glauca, assembly GCF_040656155.1. NCBI lineage: Bacteria > Bacillati > Actinomycetota > Actinomycetes > Streptosporangiales > Streptosporangiaceae > Microtetraspora > Microtetraspora glauca. The sequence goes on along the minus strand of NZ_JBFALK010000005.1, from coordinate 88,619 downwards.
TCGAGCCTAGTCACGCGGACCACCCCGGCGCACCTGCTCACTGTCCGGGGCGTGGCATGCTGGGCCGCATGCTGGCCCTGATCCGTTACTCGGTGCCCGCCGCGCAGGCGGACGACTTCGCCTCGCAGGCCCGGGACATCCTCGACGTGCTCGCCGTACAGCCCGGATACCTGCGCGGGCAGATCGGCAGGTCGGTCGACGAGCCGGACCTGTGGGCCCTGGTCAGCGAGTGGGAGGGCGCCGGGTTCTACCGCCGGGCGCTCGGCGCGGCCCGGATGGCGATGTACCCGCTGATGACTTTGATGATCAACGAGCCCAGCGCGTTCGAGCTGATCGGGGACGCGCGTGTGGACTCGGCACGCGTACCGGATCAGACATGAACGAGCGGAGCGAGTGAATCAATAGGCACAGCGCGCTTCGCGCGGTGCCAGATCGCGCGTCTTCGACACGACCGGACTCCGAGCCGCCGGGCGAGGAGGAGACATGAACGAGCGGAGCGAGTGAATCAATAGGCACAGCGCGCTTCGCGAATGCGACTCCGAGCCGCCAGGCGAGGAGGAGATATGAGCGGGCGACGCCGGGATTCCCCTAAGCTTGGATGAGATCGAGCAGGTAGCGGGCGCGAAATCCGCCCGAGACGGCGGGCAGCCCGTTGGCCGCGGCCCCGCGCGTGCGCGCACGATCCCAACCCGACACCCAGCCGGATGGAGTTCTCACCAATGGCACGTCGTACCGACGTCATGGAAACGATCGTCAGCCTCGCCAAGCGCCGCGGGCTCGTCTACCCGTCGAGCGAGATCTACGGAGGCCTGCGGGCGTCGTGGGACTACGGCCCGCTCGGTGTCGAGCTGAAGAACAACGTCAAGCGCGAGTGGTGGAAGACCGTCGTGCAGGGCCGCGACGACGTCGTCGGCCTGGACTCCTGCGTCATCCTCGCTCCCGAGGTGTGGCAGGCCAGCGGCCACGTCGAGACCTTCAGCGACCCGCTGACCGAGTGCCAGTCCTGCCACAAGCGCTACCGCGCCGACCACCTCCTCGAGGCGTACGAGGAGAAGCACGGCAAGGAGCCCGCGGGCGGCCTGGCCGACATCACCTGCCCCAACTGCGGCAACAAGGGCGCCTTCACCGCGCCGAAGCAGTTCAGCGGCCTGCTCAAGACGTTCCTCGGCCCGGTGGAGGACGAGTCCGGCCTGGCCTACCTCCGGCCGGAGACCGCGCAGGGCATCTTCATCAACTACCTGAACGTGCAGCAGTCGGCGCGCAGGAAGATCCCCTTCGGCATCGGCCAGGTCGGCAAGTCGTTCCGTAACGAGATCACCCCGGGCAACTTCATCTTCAGGACCCGCGAGTTCGAGCAGATGGAGATGGAGTTCTTCGTCAAGCCCGGCACCGACGAGGAGTGGCACCAGTACTGGATCGACGAGCGCCTGCGCTGGTACGTCGATCTGGGCATCAACAAGGACAACCTCCGGCTCTACGAGCACCCGAAGGAGAAGCTGTCCCACTACTCCAAGCGCACGGTCGACATCGAGTACCGCTTCAACTTCACCGGCTCGGAGTGGGGTGAGCTGGAGGGCATCGCCAACCGCACCGACTTCGATCTCACCGCGCACGGCAAGGCGTCCGGCACCGACCTGTCGTTCTTCGAGCAGGAGTCCGGCGAGCGGTACGTGCCGTACGTCATCGAGCCCGCGGCCGGTGTGGACCGGGCGACGTTGACCTTCCTGCTCGACGCGTACACCGTCGACGAGGCGCCCAACGCCAAGGGCGTCATGGAGGAGCGCACCGTCATGCGCCTCGACCACCGGCTCGCCCCGGTCAAGGTCGCGGTGCTGCCGCTGTCCCGCAACGCCGACCTGTCGCCGAAGGCCCGCGACCTCGCGGCCCAGCTGCGCCGCCGCTGGAACGTCGACTTCGACGACGCGGGCGCGATCGGCCGCCGCTACCGCCGCCAGGACGAGATCGGCACGCCGTTCGCGATCACGGTTGACTTCGACACCCTTGAGGACAACGCGGTGACCATCCGCGAGCGCGACACCATGGCGCAGCAGCGCGTCGCGCTCGACCAGGTCGAGTCCTACCTCCGCACGCACCTCAACGACTGAGCGGCGACCCGCCGCACGAGGGAGAGCACCCGCCGGCCCGGCCGGCGGGTGCTCTCCCGTTTCTCCTGCCCCTTCAAGCCCGGTACGGCTGCCGCCCGCTGTACGGAGAGACCCGGTTCAAGGACGGATCTGGCCGGTGATGGTCGGGTCGGTGATCGTGGTGTCCCTGGCCAGCATCATCGCCTTGCTGAGGATGACCGAAAGCACGCCGTCGCCCTCGAACGGCAGGAACACCTCACCGGTGCCGGGTCCGGGTTCCTGCTTGGGGACGATGCACAGGTACTGGTCGTTGGGGCTCATCAGGATGTTTCCCGACCCGAGGTGGATCTTGTAGGTGCGTAGCTCACCCCGGACATGCAGGAACCGGTCGTCGAGGGAGCAGCGGTCGGCGACGGCCAGGCGCGGCAGGAGCCGGGAGAGCACGTCATGGCGGGTCCGCGCGGTGACGGACAGCTCGCCGAAGCCGTAGGAGGTCCAGTAGCCGTGGAACCTCCCGTCAGGTCCGCCGTCCTGCCAGGTCGGATCGTTGCCCACGCTGGCGACGCCGACGAAGAGGTCGATGTCGCGCATGACCTCGCTGAACACCAATGGGGGGACCTGGTCGAGCCGCAGCGGCCCGACCCGGCCGGGGTCGCTGTACAGCCAGGCGGCGTACCCGCCGTGATTCTGCTGGGCGTGCGGCGGATAGAACCGCACCTGGTCCGTGCGGACCCGCAGATAGGCGCCTGAGTCGGCGAACTCGGCGTCGTCGAAGTCGACGTCGGTCCAGAACTCCGCGCGCATCCCCCAGCCGGGCAACTCGCGGATGGCGGGCGGGAAGTCGCCGTCGACGGCCATACGCAGTTCGTTGCTCCAGCCACGGGCGGTGGCCAGGGCGTGGAACTGGTGCTGGCGCAGCACGTGCGCGGCGAAGCGGTTGGAGTAGTCGCCGGTGGTCTCCTCGGCCGCGGTGAGCAGGTAGACCTCCCGGTGCGCCTGCTTGAACGGCTGGGTGATCCGGTGCCGTTCCAGCCAGCTCCGCCAGGCCAGAACCTCGGTCACGTCACGGCCGATCGGATGCCAGAGTCGAACCGTCGCGCCCGCCGCCGGATGGGCCTGGGTGTCGGTCACGCCGCGCAGACTGCCGTCGGCGTAGCCGTACGGGACGTCGTCGACCAGCCAGATCAGCCGCCGGGCCAGGGCGCCGACCAGCGGGTGGTCCAGATAACGCTCCCGCCAGGTCTCGTACGGCCAGACACGCTGGGCGAGGAACATGTGATCCAGGCGTTCCGCCTGGGCGGAGAGCATCTTGGTGATGTCCTTGACCGCGCCCCTGAGTTCGGCGAGCTTCTCGGGATGTTCCCGCCGGACGCTCGCGGGCGGCGCCTTGACCATCGTGCCTTTTGCGTTGCGCCAGCTCAGAACGGCCTTGCCTCCCGTCACGGTCAGTTCGGCGGTCGCGTCCCCGACGATCTCCACGCGACGGCCGACCTCGGTGAGCCCGTAGGACGGCACGGCGAGTTCCTCCACCTCCGCCCGTGACAGGCCGAGTGCCTTGGCCTTCGCGTCGAGGGTGCGGTTGAGCACCTTCAGCGTGGGCTTGTGGGTGACCTTCATGGCCAGCCGGGCGAGTTGTCCCAGCGCGTCCGTGCCGTCCAGGCGCGACAGCGCGGCGATCGCGGATGTGGCGGTCGCCGGGTGGCGCGGTCCGACGCCGGGCATCTTGAGCAGAGCCGTCTCGACGAGACCGCCGAGGAACCGCGTGGTGTCGGGCCGCGCGGGCAGGAACCCCAGCAGCCAGATGAGCCCGCGCAACGCGGAGGCGTTGTAGGGGTCGACCCAGTGGACGCCGCTGTTGTCGGCGATCATCGGCCGGGGCCGCCCGACCAGGGTGAGCCAGTCGGTGATCCTCACCCGTGCGGTCTCGGGCCCGATCCGGTCCAGGAGGGCTCGGCCCGTGCGCTCCCATCGGGCCGACGGCTTCGAACTCGACGCTGTCAGAGCGTGCCTGAGCAGCGCGGTCCAGTGCTCGTCCAGGTCTTCGGCGAGGATCCGGTCGGCCCATGGCTCACCCACGTTGAGGAGCGGGAACTCGTGCTGTGCGACGAGGGAGGGCAGCGTCGTCTCGAACCGCCAGCCCGCGACGGCCGTACGGCGAAGGGTCGCGAGCACCTCGGGTGCGAGGTCGTTGCCGGCATCGAGCCAGCACTTCACGATCCATGTGAGCCGCCCATGGCAGTAGACCTCACGATGCGCCGCCCGCGCGAGGAGCAGCCCGGCGGCCTCCGGAGTCCACGAGTCCGAGACCTCGTCGGTGATGATCACGACCATGCCGTCGACCAGCTCGGCTTCCTGGTCCGGGCGGGACAGCAGGCGGGTCGCCAGCTCCACCCGGGAGGGAGCCGGCATCTCCTTGAGCGTGCGATAGACGACCTCGCCGAGGCGGCCGTAACCCCAGAAGTCGTAGCCCAGCTGATCGCGTTCGAGACGGACCAGCTCGTCGGCCAGCTCCGCGATCCGGCCCGCCTCCACCAGGGCGGTCACCGCGGCGACACGCTCCTCGTAACGCTTTCGGTCGGACGTCGGCTCCCCGGCGGTGGAACCGGCGTCAACGAGGGCGACCTCACCGGCCGGCTCCCCGGCGATCGTGAGGTGCCCCCCTCCGCATCGATCGTCTGCCGTCGCCCCATCGCCGTGATCCACAGTCATCATGACCGCGCACAGTAGCGAGGCCGAGCGACACTTCTTCCCCGCCGTCTTCCTGGCCGTCTCTCCTGCTGTCTTCCCTGCCGTCTTTCGGCCGTCTTTCCGGCCGGAGCCGGGCCGGGTCAGCCGCAGACCAGGCCCTTCGGCGGGACCTTTCCGTCCAGCAGGTAGGAGTTGACCGCCTTGTCGATGCACGGGTTGTTCTGTCCGTAGGCGCCGTGTCCCTCGCCCTTGAGCGTGAGCAGCACGGCGCTGCGCAGCTGCTCGGTCAGCCTCGGCGCCCACTGGTACGGCGTCGCGGGGTCGTGGGTCACGCCGACGACCACGATCGGGTTGGCGCCGGAGGCGTCGATGTGCCTGTTGCTGTCCTCTCCCGGGACGGGCCACACGCTGCAGATGCCCGAGCTCGCCGCGGTGATGGCGAAGATCGGCGACTCCTTCTTGAGGTCGCGGGCCGCCTTCTCGGCCTCCGCGATGCTCGGCCGGGCCGTGGTGTCCGCGCACAGGATGGCGGGCAGCGACATCTGCAGGGTCGAGTACGAGCCGTCCGGCTGGCGCCCGCCGTACTGGTCGGCCAGGGCCAGCAGGCCGCTCAGGTCGCCCTTCATGCCCTGGTGCAGCGCCTCGGTGAGCAGCGGCCAGGCCATCTGGCTGTAGAGCGCCTGCGCGATGGCGGTCCTCGCGACGGTCGAGGTGACCTCACGCCCGCCGGCCTTGCCGGGGTGCGCCTCCAGGCGGTCGATGAGCTTGAGCACTGCCGCGTTCGCCGCCGTGGTGGTCTTGCCTAGCGGGCAGCCGCTCGCCTGCCCCACGCAGGCGGTGAGGTAGTTCCCGTACGCCTTCTGGAAGCCCCTGATCTGGGTGCGGGCCGTGTCCAGCATGCCCACCGACGGGTCGAGCGCGGAGTCGAGCACCATGCGGCCCGTCTCCTTGGGATGCAGCGTCGCGTAGAGGGCGCCCAGGTGCGTCCCGTAGGAGAAGCCCAGGTAGTTGAGCTTCGGGTCGCCGAGCGCGGCGCGCATGGTCTCAAGGTCGCGTGCCGCGTTCAGCGTGCCGACGTACGGCAGGATCGGGCCGGCGTTCTGCTCGCAGGCCTTGGCGAAGCCCTTGAGCAGGTGGGTCTCCTCGACGGTGTCCCCGCTGGGTTCCCTGGCGAGGTACCTCTCCAGCTCCGCGCTGTCCAGGCACCTGATCCCGCTGCTGCGGTCCACGCCGCGCGGGTCGAAGCTGACCAGGTCGTAGCGCCTGTTCAGGGTGGAGAAGGCGCCCGCGGCGTCCAGCAGTGTGGACACGCCGGAGCCGCCGGGTCCGCCGAAGTTGAAGACGAGCGAGCCGACCCGGTTCTGCTTGTCGGTGGCGGGGCGCCGTACGAGCGCGATCCCGAGCGTCTCACCGCCCGGCTTCGCGTAGTCGAGCGGCACCTTCAGGGTCGCGCACTGGAAGCCCGCGGAGGCGGGCACGCCCTCGCACGGCCCCCAGTTCAGGGACTGCGGCGACGGATCGATGCTGGAGACGCCGTCCACCCGTGAGGGTGTGATCTGCGTCCTGTCCGAGCCGCAGCCCGTCGCGGCGAGTGCCACGATCCCCGAGATGGCGATATGCCAGAACTTTGGTGACATGCGAACACCCTCCGCTACAGGTCATGTTCGGAGGGTTGGATCAATCCTAGGCGCCCTCGCCCCGATGTTCGCGTTACCCGGCCTCCCGTGTTCGACACCGTGTCCCGTCCCGCGAAAGGCGTACGGCATCGGAAAGGGTAATGGTCTACACCAATTAACGCCGGATGAACGATCTCCAATGTCGTGTGGAATTGGTTTATACCACTCCTTGATGATCTGAGAAAATCGATCATTTTTAATGTGACGTGGAGTGGATTAGACCTCCATGTGCCCATCTACCTGCGTAAACACGTTATCTCTTGACGGGTGATGTTTCGTCGTGTTGTTGGTCGGTACAGTGCGAATGCGGACGAACCCGTGTAATTGAAGTCGCCGAAGGAGCTCGCGTGCGCAAGTTTGTTTATGACTTCACCGAGGGCAACAAGGATCTCAAGGATCTGCTCGGTGGAAAGGGCGCCAATCTTGCGGAAATGACCAATCTTGGTCTCCCGGTACCCCCCGGCTTCACGATCACCACTGACGCCTGCCGGCACTACCTCGCGGGCGGCGACGTGCCGGACGGCTTGGCCGCCGAGATCGCCGCCCACCTCGACGCGCTGGAGACGACGATGGGCAAGCGTCTCGGCGACGCCGCGGACCCGCTGCTCGTCAGCGTCAGGTCGGGAGCCAAGTTCTCCATGCCGGGCATGATGGAGACCGTCCTGAACATCGGCCTCAACGACGTCTCCGTCCTCGGCCTGGCCAAGCAGGCGGGCAACGAGCGCTTCGCGTGGGACTCCTACCGCCGGCTCATCCAGATGTTCGGCAAGACCGTGCTGGGCATCGAGGGCGAGCTGTTCGAGCACGCGCTCGACGAGCTGAAGGGCTCCCGCCAGGACACCGACCTCGACGCGACCGACCTCCAGCGCCTCGTCGAGACGTACAAGGGCATCGTCCGGGCGGAGAAGGGCCGCGACTTCCCCGCCGACCCGCGCGAGCAGATGGAGCTGGCGATCAGGGCCGTCTTCGACTCGTGGAACGCGCCGCGCGCCGTGCTCTACCGGCGGCAGGAGCGCATCCCGGCCGACCTCGGCACGGCCGTCAACGTCGTCGCGATGGTCTTCGGCAACATCGGGATGGACTCGGGCACCGGCGTCGCCTTCACCCGCGACCCCGGCTCCGGACACCAGGGCGTGTACGGCGACTACCTGCAGAACGCCCAGGGCGAGGATGTGGTGGCCGGCATCCGCAACACCGTGCCGCTGCAGGACCTGGAGCGGATCGACCCCGACTCCTACCGCGAACTGCTCGACATCATGGGCACGCTCGAGAACCACTACCGCGACCTGTGTGACATCGAGTTCACGATCGAGCGCGGCAAGCTGTGGATGCTGCAGACCCGGGTCGGCAAGCGCACGGCCGGCGCGGCGTTCTGCATCGCCACCCAGCTCGTGGATGAGGGCCTGATCGACCTCGACGAGGCCGTCACCCGCGTGTCCGGCGACCAGCTCGCGCAGCTCATGTTCCCCCGCTTCTCCGCCGCCGCCGACAACACCCGGCTGACCAAGGGCATGAACGCCTCTCCCGGCGCGGCCGTCGGCAAGGCCGTGTTCACCTCGGCAAGGGCCGTCGAGCTGGCGGCGCGGGGCGAGGCCGTCATCCTCGTCCGGCGGGAGACCAACCCGGACGACCTCGCCGGCATGATCGCCGCCCAGGGCGTGCTCACCTCGCGCGGCGGCAAGACCTCACACGCCGCGGTGGTCGCCCGCGGCATGGGCAAGACCTGCGTGTGCGGCGCCGAGGAGCTCGCCGTGGACACCCGTGCCGGATGCTTCACCGCGCCCGGCGGGATCGTCGTCAACGAGGGCGACGTGATCTCGATCGACGGCAGCAACGGCGCCGTCTACCTCGGCGAGGTGCCCGTCGTGGCCTCGCCCGTGATGGAGTACTTCGAGGGCGGCCCGATCGAGGACGAGCTGGTCGCCGCCGTGGACCGGATCATGCGGCACGCCGACTCCGTACGGCGCCTCGCCGTACGGGCCAACGCGGACACGCCGGAGGACGCCGCCCGCGCCCGTGCGTTCGGCGCCGAGGGCATCGGCCTGTGCCGTACCGAGCACATGTTCCTCGGGGACCGGCGCAAGCTCGTCGAGGACCTGATCCTGGCCTCCTCGGACGAGGAGCGGCAGGCGGCGCTCGACGCGCTCGAACCGCTGCAGAAGGCCGACTTCGCCGGGATCTTCGCGGCGATGGACGGCCTGCCGGTCACGATCCGGCTCATCGACCCGCCGCTGCACGAGTTCCTCCCCGACTACACCGAGCTGGCCGTCAAGGTCGCGCTGGCCGGTGACGCGGCGGAGGACAAGGACCGCAGGCTGCTCGACGCCGTGAAGCGGCTGCACGAGCAGAACCCGATGCTGGGCCTGCGCGGTGTACGGCTCGGCCTGGTCATCCCCGGCCTGTTCGCCATGCAGGTACGCGCGATCGCCGAGGCGGCCAAGGAGAGCGCGAACCCCAGGGCCGAGATCATGATCCCGCTGGTCGGCGCGGTCCAGGAGCTGGAGAGCGTGCGCGAGGAGGCGCTGCGCATCCTCGCCGAGGTGGGCGTGGACGCGCTGATCGGCACGATGATCGAGGTGCCGCGGGCGGCGCTGACCGCCGGGCAGATCGCCGAGGCGGCCCAGTTCTTCTCCTTCGGTACCAACGACCTGACCCAGATGACCTGGGCCTTCTCGCGGGACGACGTGGAGAGCGCGTTCTTCGGCAAGTACCTGGACCTCGGCATCTTCGGCGTCTCGCCGTTCGAGTCGATCGACAGGGACGGGGTCGGCCGCCTGATGCGGATCGGCGTGGAGGAGGGCAGGCGCACCCGCCCCGACCTCAAGATCGGTATCTGTGGCGAGCACGGAGGCGACCCCGACTCCGTGCACTTCTGTCACGAGATCGGCCTCGACTACGTCTCGTGCTCGCCGTTCCGCGTCGCGGTCGCCCGTCTCGAAGCGGGCCGCGCCGCCCTCACCTCCGACGGATCCGACACCCGCTGACGCGCGACCGGACCGGTTTGGCAGTCGCCGGAGGAGCGGCCGGTACGTGAGAGACGGCCGGTACGGCTCGCATGAGCCGTACCGGCCGTCTTCCGGGTATCACGTGAGGTCAGGTCGGGTCAGCTTCGCGTGATGACCACGTCGTCGACGGCGGCCTCGATGAGGCTCGGCTCGGCGGCGTCGGCGGCGTCGATGACGATCCGTACGGTTTGACCGGCGTAGGAGGAGATGTCGGCGGTGGCCCTGGCCCACGCGGCGGCCCGGTTCGTCGGCGAGCCGACCTGCCGCAGCACCGTGGTCGTGGTCGAGCCGACCACGCGGACCCGGAAGTAGTCCGCGTTCGTCGCGTTGTTGAGGTGGGCGAGATACCAGCTGAGCGCCAGAGTCAGCTTGCCGGAGGAGGGCAGCCTGATCGCCGGTGACTGGATCGTGGTGACCCCGCCGTCCAGGTCCCAGGTGCCGGCCTCGAACCCGGCGAACGGTCCGGTGACCAGGTCGTAGCTCCCGCTGGTCGGGGTGCCGAGCTGGGTGGCGACGCCGTTCGCGCTGGTGGCCTCCGGCCGGGCGCGCATCCACTGGCCGAAGGTGGCGGTGTCGGTGAGGGCCGGGTTGGTGATCCAGCCGGTGAGCGTCTCGAAGTTGTCGGAGAAGACGGTGGTGCCACCGGGCTGCGTCGGCGACACCGTCGGGGTCGGGGTGGGGGACGGTGACGGGCTGGGCGTGGTACCGCCGCCGAGCCTGCCGGTGTAGAGGAGCCGGTTCGGCGAGCCGGCTCCCGGATTGGTCACCTTGTTCGTGGTCGCCTGGGAGACGATCGCCGAGGCCACCTGCGCGGGGGTGGCGCCGGGAGTGAGGCCCAGGATCAGCGCCGCCGTGCCGACGACGTGCGGGGTGGCCATCGAGGTGCCGCTGATCGTGTTCGTCGCGGTGCCGCCCGTGTACCAGTCGGAGGTGATGGACTCGCCGGGTGCGAAGACGTCCAGGCAGCTGCCGTAGTTGGACCAGGACGGCCGGCCGTCGTTGGAGGACGTCGCGCCCACGGTGATCGCCTCGGGGAGTCGGCTCGGCGAGCCGGAGCAGGCGTCGGTGCCGTCGTTCCCGGCGGCCACGCCGTAGGTGACGCCGGAGGCGATGGACCTGGACACGGCGCTGTCCAGGGCGGTGCTCGAGCCGCCGCCGAGGCTCATGTTGGCCACCGCCGGTTTGATCGCGTTGGACGTCACCCAGTCGACGCCCGCGATCACGCTGGAGACGGCGCCGTTGCCCGAACAGTCGAGCACGCGGACGCCGACGAGCTTGACACCCTTGGCCACGCCGTACGTGTTGCCGCCGATGGTGCCGGCGACGTGGGTGCCGTGACCATGGCAGTCGGTGGCATCGGTGTCGTTGTCGACGAAGTCGTATCCACTGCTCGCCCGGCCGCCGAAGTCGCTGTGCGTGGTCAGGATGCCGGTGTCGATGATGTACGCGTGCACGTTGGACGCGGTGGTCGGATAGGTGTACGTGCCGCTGAGCGGGAGCGCCGGCTGGTCGATGCGGTCCAGACCCCAGGTGGCGTCGCGCTGGGTGTCGTTGACGGTGATCTTCTGGTCCTGCTCCACGTACCGGACGGAGCTGTCAGCGGCCAGCTCCACGGCGTTCGCCTGAGTCATCTTGACGGAGAAGCCCATCATGACCTTGCGGAAGATGTGCCGCAGGGTGCCGTGGTGCTTGGAGGAGAGGTCGCCCGCGATGCGGACCGCGCCGCGCCTGCGGTTCTCGCCGGTGTTCTTGAGTACGACGATGTACTGGTCGGGGATGGCATCGGGGGAGCTGGTGCCGCGGATCGTGTCCGAGGGGGCGTGCGGGCGCGCGACGGCCGCGGTGGCCGCGGTGGCCGTGCCGGCGCATGTTCCGGTGAGCACCATGGCCGACGCGGCTCCCACGGCCGTGAGCCGCAGGAGCAGGGGGACCGTTCTCATACTGGTGGCCTCCAGTGCAGAGGGTGACTGTTCGGCCACTGATGGTTATCGCACGGTTGCTCATCGGCAAGATTGCGAAACTCGTCATACAGCGCAATATGGTGAGATTGGCAGTCAACAATTCAGGGTTATGTCACCTCGGGGACAGCATGGATTTCCGTCGCGGAGCCCCTGCTCCGAAGGGGCGGGGACCGGCCGCCCTCCGTTCGGGCGGTGCGCTCCCTGACCCGCCGTGAGCAGGCTGAACGGTGAAATGGGTCGATCATCGGCGTGTCTGGTCCGTGTCATCCGTGCCATCCGGAGCGGTCGGCAAGATGGGTTGACGGCATTATTGACAGAAATGCGGTCAGTGATGTAGGGCGATGCGCTCGGCGCTCCACCGCGGCCGGCGTCGCCGCCCGGCCGAACCCGTTCCGCAGGTGGGCCCGGACCGGAGGCACTACCGCCCCGGCGTGCCACCGGCGAGGGCCGTCGACTGGAGCACCGGTCACTGATGGTTTTAGAGGCGTTTATCGTGAAATGAGGCCCAAAGGGGTACTCTCCTCCTCCCCGATGCCGGGGAAGGAGGACAGATGAACCGCTATGACGAGCACGACCAGGCACGATGGGTGCCCGAACCCCCGGGCGACCCCGAACGCGGCGCCTTCGAGCGGGACCGCGCCCGGGTCATGCACAGCGCGTCCCTCCGAAGGCTCGCGGCCAAGACCCAGGTGGTCACGCCGTCCGACCACAGCCTGCACAGCAACCGCACCCGGCTCACCCACTCCCTGGAATGCGCGCAGATCGGCAGGGAGATGGGCAAGATCCTCGGCCGGGACCCCGACCTGGTCGAGACCGCCTGCCTCGCCCACGACCTCGGGCACCCGCCGTTCGGCCACAACGGCGAGGTCGCGCTGAACGAGCTGGCCGCCCCGTGCGGCGGCTTCCAGGGCAACGCGCAGAACCTGCGGCTGCTCACCCGGCTGGAGGCCAAGGTGCTCACCGAGGACGGCCGCAGTGCCGGACTCAACCTCACCAGGGCGGCGCTCGACGCCGTCTGCAAGTACCCCTGGACGAGCGACACCTGCCGGGTTCCCGGCGTCCCGCAGGCGCGCGACGGCCGGCCGTACTGCGTCTACCCGGACGACGCCCCCATCTTCGCCTGGGTCCGTGAGGGCACCCCTGACTACCGTGTCAGCTTCGAGGCGCAGATCATGGACTGGGCCGACGACGTCGCGTACTCGGTGCACGACCTGGAGGACGCGCTGCACTGCGGCCACGTCACCCCGGAGGCGCTCCGCGACCCGGAGGAACGCCTGGAGGTCTGCCGCCTGACCCGGGAGTGGTACGCGCCCGACGCCGACCTCGCCGAGCTGGCGGAGACGTTCGCGCGGCTGGTCACCGATCCGATCTGGCCGGCGAGGTTCGCCGGGCCGTTCGTCGGCGGCCTCGACGACCTCGCCTCGCTCAAGCGCCTCACCAGCTCCCTCATCGGGCGCTTCTGCAGGTCAGCCCAGGACGCCACCCGCGAGGCGTACGCGTACCGGCCCGAACCCCCGGCCGGACGGCACTCGGCGGACCTGGTCGTCCCCAGGACCACGCGGCTGGAGTGCGCGCTGCTCAAGGGCGTGACCGCGCACTACGTGATGTCCCGCGAGGCGCACCACGCGACCCAGGCCCTCCAGCGGGAGCTCATCGCCGAACTGGCCTCGCTGATCGCGGCGGGCGCTCCCGCGACCCTCGAACCCGCGCTGCGCCCCGCCTTCGAGAACGCCCCCGACGACGCCGGACGGCTGCGCGCCGTCGTCGACCAGATCGCCTCGCTCACCGACGTGTCGGCCGTCGCCTGGCGCCGGCGTCTCGCCTGAGATCACGCCGGGCAGGAATCCGGCCCCCGTTCCCGGGCACCTGGTACGAGATCCGGCGCGTTCCGTTCGACGCCGGGCGATCACAGGCGGATACTGCGCGAAAGCCGGGAGTGAGGGGTGCAGATGTCGACGTACGCGATTGTCGGAGCGGGCCTGGCGGGCGCGAAAGCGGCCCAGACGCTCCGCGAGGAGGGCTTCACCGGCGAGATCGTGCTGATCGGGGCCGAGCAGGAGCGCCCGTACGAACGTCCGCCGCTCTCCAAGGGCTATCTCAAGGGGACCACCGAGCTGGCGAAGGTCTACGTGCACGACCCCGGCTGGTACGCCGAGCACGACGTGCGGCTGCTCCTGGGCGTCGCGGCCACCGCCGTCGATCCCGACGGGCACACCGTCCATCTCGCCTCAGGCGAGCGGCAGCCGTACGACAAGTTGCTGATCGCCACGGGCGCGACGCCGCGTCCGCTGCCGGTCGAGGGCGCGGACCTGGAGGGCGTGCACTATCTGCGTACGCTCGCGGACAGCCAGGCGCTGCGCGCCGCGTTCGCCCACCAGGGGAACGTCGTGATCATCGGTGGGGGCTGGATCGGGCTGGAGACCGCCGCCGCGGCCCGTGAGGCGGGATGCGCGGTGACGATCGTCGAGCCGGACCCGGCTCCGCTGTACCGGACCTTCGGCCCGGCCGTCGGAGAGATCTTCGCCGAGCTGCACCGGCGGCACGGCGTCGACCTGCGCCTCGGCGTCTCCGTGGCGAGCCTGGGAGGGACGGCGCACGCCCGCACGGTGGTCACGTCGGACGGTCAGGCGTTGCCCGCGGACGACGTGGTGGTCGGCATCGGCGCCGCCCCCAACGTCGAACTGGCCCGCGGCGCGGGGCTGGAGGTCGCGAACGGGATCGTCGTGGACGCCTCCCTGCGCACCTCGCACCCCGACATCTACGCCGCGGGCGACGTCGCCGAGGCGATGAACCCCCTGCTGGGACGCCCGATCCGGGTCGAGCACTGGGCCAACGCGCTGAACGGCGGCCCGGCCGCGGCCCGCGCCATGCTCGGGCACGACGTCGTCTACGACCGCGTGCCGTACTTCTTCACCGACCAGTTCGAGCTGGGGATGGAGTTCTCCGGCGACATCACCGGCCACGACCGGGTCGTCTACCGGGGGTCGGTGGACAGCCTGGAGTTCATCGCCTTCTGGCTGAAGGAGGGCCGGGTCCTCGCCGGGATGAACGTGAACGTGTGGGACATGACCGAGAAGATCCAGGAGCTGGTGCGTGCCGGGTACGGCGGCACCGCCGTGGACCCGGCCCGGCTCGCCGACCCGGCCGTCCCGCTCGACGACCTCCTGGCCGGCTGACGACGGAATGTCTCGCCCGGCCCCCTGCCGGCCGCCGCGTCCGGTGACCCGCCCACCCGATGTCGCCCGGCTGCCGTGCCCGGCGACCCGCCCGCGCGATTCCGCCCGGCGACCCGCGCCGGGCGGGTCAGCCCGGAGTGACCACGGGGGGACTCTCGTCGGACTCGTGCCGCTTGTTGCCGGTGGACGGCTTCTTGGTGGCCGGAGGCTTCGAGGCGCACAACCGGTCGCAGGCGGGCAGCTTGCCGACCCGCTTGCGCAGGGCGAACACGGCCTTCTTCGGGGACAGCGTGCGGTTGCCGTTGTACCAGGCGTCGAGGTAGTCCCAGGGTTCGACCATGCCGCGCCTGATCCACCAGTGCTCCGGCGCGGCCGGCCAGGAGATGGCGAAGTAGAGGTTGCTGGCGGTGTCGCGGGCGTTGCCCGAGTTGCCGAGCCGGCCGAGCGGCTGGCCGGCCTTGACCTTGTCCCCCGGCCGCACGCCCGGCTCGATCGAGTCGAGATGGCCGCCCAGGTAGAGCACGCCGTCCTCGCCGACGACCGTGACGAACCGGCCCTCGCGGTCCTGGCCGCGGTCGGTGGACGGCAGCCACCTGTTCTGCACGTTGACCTCGCGGACCACGCCGTCGGTGGGTGAGACGAAGGTGCATCCCTTGCCCGCCCAGATCGTGGTCTTCGGCAGCACGAGCAGCTGCCGCGCGTACGACACCCGGCACCCCTTGACCGGGAACGCGTAGGTGAACGCCGACACCTTGGGCGGCGGGAGCCGTACGGGCTCGGGGCCCGTGGGCGGGACGACGGAGCGCATGTGGGCGCTGTCGCCGCCGAGGGCGCCGCTCGGGGAGGCGCTCGCGGCGCCGTCCGGCGAGGCCGAGGGTGGCTCCTCGGCCCTGGGGACGGGCGGCATCGTGCTCACCCCGGCCACTCCGGCCGGTGCTCCGCACGCCGAGGCCAGCCCGGTGGTGGCCACCGCGGCGGCCACGACGGCGGCCAGTCTGCCCGATCGCATGATCTCCACCCGCTCGACGTTAGCGAGATACGACGGTTCCTTTG
Source organism: Microtetraspora glauca (assembly GCF_040656155.1). Classification (NCBI taxonomy): domain Bacteria; kingdom Bacillati; phylum Actinomycetota; class Actinomycetes; order Streptosporangiales; family Streptosporangiaceae; genus Microtetraspora; species Microtetraspora glauca. The sequence continues at coordinate 72,976 of NZ_JBFALK010000005.1, read as the reverse complement.
TAACCGACCTCGTTTTCGGTCACGACCCGTTACCGAAATACGGTCTCGGGAAGGCCCCGCCCACGACGTCGCTCCCAGGGCCTAAACTCGCGAGCGTGGCAGGGCGTAGCGGTGCAGGGCGGATCAGCGACGAGGACATCGCGCTCGTACGGGAGCGTTCGCCGATCGCCGACGTCGTGGGGGAGCACATCCAGCTGCGCAACGCCGGCGGCGGCAACCTGAAGGGACTGTGCCCCTTCCATGACGAGAAGTCGCCGTCCTTCAACGTGACGCCGGCCCGCGGCTACTACTACTGTTTCGGCTGCGCCGAGGGCGGCGACGTCATCACGTTCGTCCGCAAGATCGAGAACCTCTCGTTCTCCGAGGCCGTCGAACGTCTCGCGCAGCGCGCCGGGATCCAGCTCCGCTACGAGCAGGGGGGCTACGTCCCCGGGCGCGAGCAGGGCGAGCGGGTCAGGCTCATCGAGGCCCACCGCGCCGCCGCCGAGTTCTACGCCGAGCAACTCGCCAGCCCCGACGCGGCGCCCGGCCGGCGGTTCCTGTCCGAGCGCGGCTTCGAGCGGGTGGACGCCGAGCGGTTCGGCGTCGGGCACGCGCCCGCCGGGTGGGAGGCGCTGTCCCGGCATCTGATGGCGCGCGGGTTCACGTCCCAGGAGCTGATCAAGGGCGGGCTGGCCAAGGAGGGCCGCCGGGGGCCCATCGACCGGTTCCGTGGCCGGCTGGTCTGGCCGATCAGAGACATCACCGGCGACGTGATCGGGTTCGGGGCGCGCAAGCTGCTCGAGTCCGACGACGGTCCGAAATACCTCAACACCCCCGAGAGCCCGATCTACCACAAGAGCTCCGTGCTGTACGGCGTGGACCTGGCCAAGCGGGAGATCTCCCGCCGCTCCCAGGCGGTCATCGTCGAGGGCTACACCGACGTCATGGCCTGCCACCTGGCCGGGGTGCCGACGGCGGTGGCGACCTGCGGCACGTCCTTCGGCGAGGAACACATCAAGGTCCTACGGCGCCTCCTGCTCGACCAGGCCGAGTTCCGCGGCGAGGTGATCTTCACGTTCGACGGCGACTCCGCCGGGCAGAAGGCCGCCCTGCGGGCGTTCCAGGACGAGCAGAAGTTCGTCACCCAGACGTTCGTCGCCGTGCAGCCCGACGGCCTCGACCCGTGCGACCTGCGGGTGAAGCACGGCGACGCCGCGGTCCGGGACCTGATCGCGAGCCGGGAGCCGCTGTTCGCGTTCGCCATCCGCAGCGTGATCTCCCGCTACGACCTGGCCACCAACGAGGGGCGGCTCGGCGCGCTCGACGCGGTCGCCCCGGTGGTCGCCTCGATCAAGGACCCCGGGCTGCGCAAGACGTACGTCGTGGACCTGGACCGCTGGCTCGGCTTCATGGACGAGGGGTTCGTCATCGAGCGCGTCCAGCAGGCGATCGGCCAGGGAGGCCAGGGCGGCCAGGGTGGCCAGGGTGCTCGCCCCGGTCAGCCCGGCCGGCACGACCAGCAGGGCCGGTATGACCAGCAGGGCCGACATGATCAGCAGGGCCGGTACGGCCAGCAGGGTGGCCGGCCCGGCCAGAGCGGCCCGTACGGACGGCAGCAGGGGCCCCAGCACGGGCAGCACCGCCAGGGACAGCAGTACGGCGGGCCTGAGCAGGGGCGGGCCGGCCGGCAGGAGTCCGTCGACCCCGTCGCCAAGCTGGAGGCGGAGGCCCTGAAGCTGGCCGTCCAGCGGCCCGCCCTGCTCGGACCCGAGTTCGACGCGCTCGGCGCCGACGCGTTCATCCGGCCCGAGCACGCCGCGCTGTACGGCGTGATCACGGCCGCGGGCGGCACCACCTCCGGCGGCTCCGGGGGGCAGGAGTGGGTCGACCGCCTCCTCGGGGCGGCGAACGACGAGTTGCGCCCGGCGCTCACCCGGTTCGCCGTCGAGGAGCTGCGCACCGAGACCGGCGGCGAGGAGCGGTACGGCGCGGCCGTGCTCGCCCGGCTGCTGGAGACCGCGGTCGGCCGGTCCGTCACGCAGATCAAGGCCCGGCTCCAGCGGCTGAACCCGGTGGAGGAGCAGCAGGAGTACAACCGTCTCTTCGGCGAGCTCGTCGCCCTCGAACAGCAGCGACGCGTGTTGCGTGAGCGCGCCGCCGGGGCATGAATTACTTTCCTTTCCAATCCTGACAACGGGTAAACGTTGATTTAGATTGCGATCGGGTATTGACTTCTGTCTTACCTTGAGTTCCAAAAATAGGCCTGCCGCTTTGTTGTGCTCATACCGCAGACTGTGATGCGTGGGTGCATCGGTGCTACCAAGTGGGCCGCCATCGGTAGACCAGGTGGCGGACCTCGTCGCGAAGGGAAGGGAACGCGGAAGCGTCACGGTCGACGACGTGGCCGCCGCGCTCGACAAATCCGAGCTGCCGTCCGACGCGCTGGAGCGCGTCGTGCGCATGCTCGCGGAGAACGGGGTCGAGGTTCTCGAACCCCAAGGCGAAGACGAGCCGAGCAGGCCGGACGACGACGACGCCGGCCGGCGGGCTCCGACGAGCGACCTCGTCCGCATCTACCTGCGGGAGATCGGCCGGGTTCCGCTGCTGACCGCCGAAGAGGAGGTGGAACTCGCCAAGGCGATCGAGGCCGGTCTGTTCGCCGAGGACAAGCTGTGCGACGGCGCCGCGGTACGGCTGGGCCGTCCCGAGCTGGAGGATCTGGTCTGGGAGGGCGTGCGCGCCAAGCAGCGCCTGATCGAGGCGAACCTGCGGCTCGTGGTGTCGATCGCCAAGCGTTATGTGGGCCGCGGAATGCTCTTTCTGGATCTTATCCAGGAAGGCAATCTCGGCCTGATCCGCGCGGTTGAGAAATTCGATTACACCAAGGGTTACAAGTTCTCGACCTATGCCACATGGTGGATTCGCCAGGCGATCACCCGGGCCATCGCGGACCAGGCCCGGACGATCAGAATTCCGGTCCACATGGTCGAGACGATCAACAAATTGGTCCGGGTGCAGCGGCAGCTGCACCAGGATCTCGGCCGCGAGCCCGCCCCCGAGGAGATCGCGGCGGAGATGGATCTGCCCATCGACCGCGTGGTGGAGATCCAGCGGATCGCGCAGGAGCCGGTGTCGCTGCAGTCGCCGATCGGCGAGGAGGACTCCGATCTCGGAGACTTCATCGAGGACGCGGACGCGGTGGTGCCGATCGAGGCCGCGGCGTTCATCATGCTGCAGGACCAGCTCGACGACATCCTCGCGACCCTGTCGGACCGCGAGCAGCGGATCATCCAGCTCCGGTTCGGCCTGTCCGACGGCCACCCCCGCACGCTGGAGGAGGTCGGCCGGGAGTTCGGCGTCACCCGCGAGCGGATCCGGCAGATCGAGTCGAAGACGCTGGCCAAGCTGCGCCACCCGACCCGGGCCCAGATGCTGCGCGACTATCTCGAGTGATGGTCCGCGACCGGGCGCCGGAACGTGTGTCACCGGGCGCCGGGTCGGTGCGGGGTCCTGCGGGCCGTGCGGGACCCCGCGGCCGGGGCGCCATATTCGGTGATTTCTGGTCTTTGTGGGATTAGTCTGGATCGATGGAGGGGCGTCCCGCTGTTGACGACGCCGCGCTCGGGCGTGCCGCCCTGGCCGTGCTCGACGCGAACTGGACGGGCACCTCCACCGTGCCCGCCCCCGGCATCTACCCCCACCAGTGGAGCCTGGACTCGGCGTTCGTGGCGATCGGCCTCGCCAGGCGCGACACCGCACGGGCCGGTCAGGAGCTGCTCTCGCTCTTCACCGGCCAGTGGCGCACCGGGATGGTCCCGCACATCGTGTTCCACCACAGCGACGGCTACTTCCCCGGACCGTCCATGTGGCGCTCGGAAGAGGTCCCGGACGCGCCGCGCGGCGCGCTCACGTCCGGGCTGACCCAGCCGCCCCTGCACGCGTACGCCGCCTGGTGGATCTGGCGGCACGCCGCCGACCGCGAGCTCGCCGCCCGGTTCGTACGGCGGGCGTGGCCGTCCCTCGTGGCCCAGCACGCCTATCTGCGGAGCAGGGACGCCGGAGGGCACGGGCTGGCCGCGATCGCCCACCCGTGGGAGTCCGGCATGGACGACAGCCCCGCCTGGGACGCGCCCCTGGCGAACCTGCCCGCGGGCCGGTGCGGCACCGGTTACCACGACAGGTACTTCTGGCTCGCCGTCCAGTGCCGGGATCACGGGTACGCGCCGTCGTACTTCCGGGAGGAGCATCCGTTCGCGGTCGAGGACCCGATGTTCAACGGCATCTGGCTGCTCTCCTGCGACGCCATGGCGCGGCTCGCGTCCGAGGTCGTGGGAGCGGACCCGGAGCCGTTCCAGGAGGCCGCGGCGCGGATCAGGGGCGCCCTGCTCGACCGGTTGTGGAACGGCGCCTTCTACGCCAGGGACCTCCGTGCCGACCGGCTCGTCCCGGTCTGCACGATCGGCGGTTTCGGTCCCATGCTCGATCCCGAGATGCCCCACCACGTCATCGCGGCGCTGACCGCGCTCCTTGAGTCGACCAAGTTCATGGGCGCGGCCGGATATCCGGTACCGAGCTGCGAGATAAGGGCGCCGGAGTTCGACCGGGCGCAGTACTGGCGCGGCCCGTCCTGGATCAGCACGAACTGGCTGCTCAGCCAGGCCGCCGCCGTACACGGTCTGGACCGGCTGCGCGAGCTGCTCGTGGCGAGCACGCTGCGGCTGGTCCGGCAGGGGGGATTCCGCGAGTGCTTCGATCCCTTCGACGGGACCGGGCACGGCTGCAGGGACTTCTCCTGGTCGGCCGCGCTCACCCTCGATCTGCTCGGCAGATAGCCTGCGGCTGTACCGATCGTCGCGTTCCCTGGCGGTGCCCGTTGGCTGGATCATCCTTCTCCCGCGCGTTCTCCGGTCTCGCCGGTGCCCTCTTCGGCGAGCGGCTGCCGTCCGAGGTCCGTACGGCCCTCGCCCTGGAGCCGGGCGAGCGGGTGCTCAGCCACGCGCGTACGGCAGGCGAGGGCACGGCCGGAGGAAGCGACGAGGGCACGGCCGGAGGAAGCGGCGAGGGCACCGTTGGGGGAACCGCCGGAGGAACCGCCGGAGGAACCGCCGGGAGAAGCGGTGGGAGCGCCGGTGCGGGATACGCGGTCGCCACCACGCTGGCCCTGCACCTGCCCGGCGGGCACAGGCTGCCCTGGCACATGGTGGACAAGGCGACGTGGGACGAGACCGGCCTCACCGTCGCCATGACGGACGGCGAGATCCACCGCGTGCCGCTTCCGGAGCCCGGCCTGCTGCCGGAGACGATCCGGGAGCGGGTCACCTCGTCGATCGTGGCGAGCAAGCACGTCCCGCTCGACGCGCGTGGGGGAGTGCGGCTGGTCGCCAGGCGCGTGCCGGGGGCGGAGGAGCCGCGCTGGGAGTTCGTCTTCGATCCCGGTCTCGATCCCGGCGACCCGGGACTGCGCGCACTCGCCGAGCAGGCGCTCGAGGAGGTGCGCCGCAGCCTCGGTGTCTGAGGCGCCGGGGCTGTCGGGGCGACACGCCGCCAGGCGACATCGATCGAGTGGTTCGGCGCGACACGCCGTCAGACGATCATCGATTGGATCGTCCGGCGCGACACGCCGTCAGACGAGCCGCCGATCGAGTCAATCGGCGCGACACGCCGTCAGACGTGCGCCGCGCGCGATCTGTCGGCGCCGCGCGTCGTCGGGCGGTCACCGATCACGGTCGCCCGCGTGACACGCCGAAGGCGGTCACGTGTTCAGGTCGTTCCGGGGTCGGGCCAGCCGGCTCCGCTGGGCACCTTCTCCGCCGACCAGGGCTCGTGCTCGGGCTTGCGCATGAACGGGACCTTGCCGCCGAACTTGTTGCCCACCATGCTCTTGGCCCTGTCCGCGACCTTGGCCGCCTGGGCGCCCACCAGGCCCGCCGCCTCCTGGATCGTCGGGCTGTCGGACACCCGCTGTGCCAGGCGCTTGATCTCCTCGTACCGTTCCCGCCCGGCCCGTGTGCCCAGGACATAACCGATGGCCAGCCCGGCGGCGAACATCACCTTGTAGCGCATCATCCACCTCCCCACTCAATGTCTCCGGCCTCCTACCCTGGGGGCCACGCTCTATCCAAGCGCAACCGATGTGACAGGAACCCCTCGGAGTGCGCTAATCTAGTTCCGCGCCGCAAGGAAAGCCGAAAGGCCGGAAGGCGGGGCGAACAGCAATCCCGTGTAGCTCAATCGGCAGAGCAGCCGGCTGTTAACCGGCAGGTTATAGGTTCGAGTCCTATCGCGGGAGCCACTGGCTCCGAGGCCGGGTGACCGAAAGGTCGCCCGGCCTCGTCGCGTTTGCGGCCCCTTCTTCCTTTTTGGGGGTCGATCAGGCCGCCCCCACTGGTGTAGAACATAGTTCTGTACAGGGAGGCCGACATGCTGGTGCTGTCCGAGAACCACGACGCCGCGCGGGTCCTGAAGTTCAACCGGCCGGATCGGCTGAACGCCTGGACTCCCGAGATGGGGCGGCGCTACTTCGATCTGCTCGAAGAGGCCGAGCGTGATCCCACCGTCCGGGTCATCCTGGTCACCGGCGTGGGGAAGGGGTTCTGCTCCGGCGCCGACTTCCAGGCGCTCGCCGCGATCCAGGCGGCCGGAGTCCGCTCCGGCGACCACGCGGACGACCAGGCGGACGACCACGCGGGTGACCACGCGGGCGACCGGGACGAAGGCCGCGTGGGCGGAGGCTTGGGTAACCGGGAGGACGGCCGGGACGAAGGGCGCACCGGCCAGCGGGCGGGATTGCCCGATTTCGAGCCGGATCCCCGGCCCGCCACCTTTCCACTGACGCTACGCAAGCCGGTCATCGCCGTGGTGAACGGCGCCTGCGCCGGGCTGGGCATGGTCTACGCCCTCGTCTGCGATCTCGTCTTCACCGCCGAGGACGCCAAGTGGACCACCGCCTTCTCCCGGCGTGGGCTCATCGCGGAGTACGGCCTGGCCTGGGTCCTGCCCAAGCTCGCCGGGCAGGCCAGGGCCATGGATCTCCTGTTGTCGGGCCGGACCTTCACCGGCTCCGAGGCGTACGCGCTGGGCCTGGCGTGCCGGGCCGTACCGGGAGAGCGGCTTCTCGACGAGGCCCTGGCGTACGCGCGGGAGCTGGCGGCCACCAGCTCGCCCACGTCGATGGCGGTCATCAAGCGGCAGGTGTGGGGCGACTGGGAGCGGCCTCTCGACGAGTCGAGGGACCGGGCCGTGCGGCTCATGATGGAGTCGTTCGGCGGGCCCGACTTCGCCGAGGGCGTCGCCGGCTTCCTGGAGCGCCGCCCGCCGCGTTTCCGGCCGCTGTGAGCGCGCCGACGCCTCAGGCGGAAGCCGCCCGGCATCCGGCCCCTGAACCGGTCCGATTCAGCGGAGGCGGCGGGCGCCGGGGGCGGGGGTCGCCTCCAGGAAGGCGGGAGCGGCCCAGCCGCGTGCCTCGTAGGCCCGCAGAACCTCGTCCCGTACGGCCGGGAGGCGCTCTTCGGGTACGAGGGCGATGGCGGAGCCCCCGAAGCCGCCTCCGGTCATCCTGGCGCCGCGCGCGCCGCCCCTGACCGCCGCCTCGACGGCCACGTCCAGCTCGGGGCACGACACCTCGAACTGGTCGCGCAGGGAGAGGTGTGAGGCGTTCAGGAGCGCGCCGATCTCGCGCACGGCTCCCGCCCGCAGCAGGCCGATCACCGCCTCGACCCGGTGGTTCTCGGTGACCACGTGCTGGGTCCGCTTCCGCTCGTCGCCGCTCAGCCTGGCCAGCGCCCCGGCGAGGTCGGTGACATCCCTGAGCGCGGGAACGCCCAGCCGCTTGGCGGCGTTCTCGCAGTCCTGGCGGCGCCGGGCGTACTGCCCGTCGGCCAGTTCGTGGTGGACGCCGGTGTTGATGATCAACAGCCGCAGGCCGTGCGCCGCCAGGTCCAGCGGGACGGCGCGGCTGCCGAGGGAGCGGCAGTCGAGGAACAGCGCGCGGCCCTCCTCGCTGAGCGCGGAGGCCGCCTGGTCCATGATCCCGCAGGGCATGCCGACGAAGTCGTTCTCGGCCCGCTGCGCGATCTTCGCCAGCTCCATCCTCGGCAGGGCCAGGCCGTACAGGTCGTCGAAAGCGAGCGCGGTCGCCACCTCCAGCGCGGCGCTGGAGGACAGACCCGCGCCCCTGGGTACGTCGCCGTCGATCACGATGTCGGCGCCGCCGACCGGGTGGCCCGCGCGGCGCAGTGCCCAGACGACTCCGGCGGGGTAGCGGGCCCAGCCCCGGGTCTGGTCGAGGTCCTCGACGACCTGCTCCTCGCCCGGCGCCTGGACCGACGCGAGCCGTACGACGCCGTCGGGGCGGGGGCTGACGGCGGCGGTCACGCCCCACGGGACGGCGAAAGGCAACACGAGGCCGTCGTTGTAGTCGGTGTGCTCGCCGATCAGGTTGACCCGGCCCGGCGCGTGCCAGACCCCCGCGGGGTCGCTCCCATAGGCCGCACGGAACACCTCAACAACACGCATAATCGAACACTCCTCAACAAACGGCTTCCACGTAGGTTAGCGAGTCCGCGTCCGTGTGCCAGCCTTGACGGTATGGACGTTCCGGCAGGTCTGGCGGGATCGGCGAGCAGCCCGGCGGCGTGCGTGCCCTCGCCGATCGAGGAGGTGCGCGACGAGCGTCTCGGAGCCGTCCGGTTGCTGCTCAAGCGCGACGACCTCATCCACCCCGAGATCTCGGGGAACAAGTGGCGCAAGCTGAAGTACAACCCCAGATCGGGCCGGGTGCTCACGTTCGGTGGGGCGTACTCCAACCACATCAGGGCGGTCGCGGCGGCGGGCGCGGCCTACGGCTTCGAGACGATCGGTGTGATCCGCGGCGAGGAACACCTGCCGCTCAACCCCTCCCTGGCGTACGCGGTGGGCCGGGGCATGCGGCTGACCTACCTGGACCGGACGGCGTACCGGCGCAAGCACACGCCCGAGGTGATCGACGCGCTGCGGGTCGAGTTCGGCGACTTCCATCTCCTGCCGGAGGGAGGCAGCAACGCGGCGGCCGTACGTGGCTGCGCCGAGATCCCCCCGGAACTGGACACGCAACTGGACGGGGGATACGACCTCGTCTGCTGTCCGGTCGGCACCGGCGGGACGCTCGCCGGCATCGCGGCCGGCCTGCCGCCGGGCCGGGAGGCGGTCGGCTTCTCGGTGCTGAAGGGCGGCGAGTTCCTGACCGGAGAGGTCGCCCGGCTCCAGCGCGAGGCGCTCGGCCGGGTCACGGGCGGCTGGCGGGTCGAGTGCGGTTTCCACTTCGGCGGCTATGCCCGCTCCACACCGGAGCTGGAGGCGTTCGCCTCCGACTTCGCCGTACGGCACGGGCTCCTTCTCGACCGGATCTACGTGGCCAAGATGATGTACGGGGTCTACGCCCTGGCGCGTGACCTCGCGCCGGGCACGGTCGTCGTCGCCGTGATCACCGGCTGATCATGAAGCGGCAGGGGCCGTACCGCTTCCGGGGCCGGAGAGGTACGGTCGGCGCATGACTGAGCTGATCCACGGCGACCGGACGCACGACGAGTACTGCACGGCGATCGAGGCCGCCACGGCGCGCCTGGTCGCGCTCGTGGAGGAGGCGGATCCGGCGGCTCCGGTCCCCACCTGTCCGGGATGGACGATCGCCAAGCTGGTGAAGCATGTGGGGACCACACAGCGCTGGGCGGAGCACCTGGTGCGTACCCGTGCTCCGGAGTGGCTCGGGGCGCGTGACGTCCCGATGGACCGCCTGGGGGAGGGAGACGACCCCGCTGCCTGGCTCGCGGCGGGCACGGCGCGACTGCTGGCCACGTTGCGCGCGACCGCGCCGGAGACGCCGCTCTGGTCCTGGGGCGGCGACCGGCACGCCCGCTTCTGGTCCCGCCGGATGCTGCACGAGCTGCTGGTCCACCTCGCCGACGCCGAGCTGGCGCTGGGCCGCGAGCCCGCGATCGACGCGGGGAGCGCGATCGACGGCGTGGACGAGTTCCTCGGCAACCTGCCGTACGCCGCGGAGTGGGCGGAGCGCGTCGGACGGCTCAGCGGTGACGGTGAGACGCTGCACCTGCACGCGACGGACGCCGACGGCGAGTGGATGATCACGCTCCGGCCCACCGGATTCACCTGGGAGCGCGGGCACGGCAAGGGCGCGGTCGCGGTGCGGGGAACCGCGAGCGACCTGCTGCTGCTCGTCTATGGGCGGCTGCGGCCGGACGCCGGACGCTTCGAGGTCTTCGGCGACGATCGCCTGCTCGCCCACTGGCTGGAGAACTCGGCGATCTGAACCGGCCGTGCGCGGAAGCCGTGGGCATGCGCCGTGCGCGGAAGCCGTGGGCATGCGCCGTGCGCGGAAGCCGTGGGCATGCGCCGACCGCTCAGCCCTGGGCGGCGGCCAGCCACTCCCGTGCGCGGTCGATGTCCCACCCCGACAGCCCGTTCCGTGGATCGACCTCGATCAGCAGGAAGTCGCCGACGTCCGGATGTTCGGTCAGGTACTCCCAGTCGGCGGGGCTGAGCTCGTCGTCGAACCACACGAACGGGCGGCCGCGGACGTACTCGGCCACCGGGCCGGTCTTGAAGTGTTCACCGCGCGCCGCGCCCGCCCCCGCCATCACCTTGATCACGGGCATCCGGGGCAGGCCGATGAGCGGGCCGATCTCCTCATTGGCGTTCTCCTCCCAGGTGGTGGCCCAGACCAGCTCCGCGCCGGTGTCCTCGGACAGGGAGAGCAGTTCCTCGCCGTGCCGTACGTCCAGAAGGACCTGGTACGAGCAGCCGTCGACGACGCATTCGTGCCGCGCGAACCGCGAGGACGGGCGGCGGAACGGGTTGAGCACCCCGTCCACGTCGAGCAGCACCAGGGGACGGGCGGATGTCGTCACGAACTCCTCCAGAGCGGGCGGTACTGCCTGACCAGTACACGCTACTCAAAGGACTCGCTCCTGGGACATATGTCATTTCCTGGGGCATGTGTTCCACAGGACGGGTCTCCCCGGGTGAGGCCCGTCCGCGCGATGCCGCATGACGCACGGGACCACCGGTCGGAGGGTGACGGGCCTCCACGGGGGAGGCCCGGTTGCCGCCGCGTTCACCCCTTGCGCGGCTCACCCCGGTAGGTGCCGAACGACCAGAGGTTGCCCTCGGGGTCGCGGACCGTGAAGTCGCGCGAGCCGTAGTCGGTGTCGTACGGCTCCTGGACGAGCCGCGCCCCCGACGTGATCGCCCGCGCGTGGAGCGCGTCCGGATCGTCGGTGACGACATACGCGCCGAACGTGCCGGGCTCCAGCGTCCACTTGTCGTCCGGCGTGTCCCGGACGGAGCCCAGCATGATGCCGCCGCCGAGAGGCCATGACAGCTGGGCGTGATCGACCCGCTCGCCCTCGCCGTACACGGCGGTCTCCTCGAAGCCGAACGCCTCGACGAGGAAGCGGATCAGGCCGCGCGCGTCGCGGGCGCGCAGCGTGGGCCAGACCTGCGGTGATGGTGTGTTGTCTGTCATGTGAACAAGTCTGTCGCCGCGCCCGGGGGCAGGGCTTGGACGTTTCGGAACTCCTCGGCGAGCCAGCGGCTCGGGGAGCACCCGGCGAGCGCGCCGAACTCGCGGGCGAGATGGGCCTGGTCGTAGTAGCCGCAGGTCGCGGCGAGCGAGGCCAGGGCGGGAGGTGAGCCTCCGGCGGTCAGGCGTTGCAGCGTACGGCGGGCATGGTCGAAGCGCACCACCCGGGCCGCTTCCTTCGGGCTCAGGCCGATCTCCTCGCGGAACCGCCGCCCCAGGTAACGGGTGCTCCAGCCTACCTCGCGGGCCAGGTCGGACACGCCGACCCCGCCCGAGGCCGCCAGCAGCCGCCGCCATGCCCACGTGACCTCGGCGGGCATGGCCGCCCCGGCGCCGAGCGCCGTGCCACGACCTGAGCCCAGCATCGAAACGAGTACCGAGTCGAGCACGGCGAACCGCTCAGGCCATCCGGTCGCCGCGAGGAGGCGCTCGCGCAACTCGTCCGCCACGCCGCCGAGCACGTCGGCCCCGTCGAGGTCGATGCCGGACAGCTCCCCGGCGGGCAGGCCGAGCAGCGCCCGCGCGCCCAGCGGTGTGAGGGCGAGCTGGATACCGGACTGCCGGCCGTCATGCGTGATCAGCGCCGGCGTGCTGTGCAGGCCGCCGACGAGCGTGTCGTACGTCCCCGGAGGGGCGAGCCGGTCCGGGTGCGCGGCCACGACCAGCGGATCGTCCAGGGTGACGATCATCGTGAGATACGGCGAGGGCAACCCGCGGTGCCTGGCCGGGGGGACGCCCGCCTCGCGATAGCCGATGTACGCGGTGACGAATCCCCGCAGGGACGGCGCGGGCCGCCTTCCGGCGAACTCGGTCGTCGGCCCGCTGGTGTCCGGATCAGCCATGGTCGCTCCTCCCCGCCCACCAGTTTCGCCGATCGGCGCCCCGTGTTCCCAGCTCCCGCCGGGCCCGGCAAGGCCACCGAGCGGATCCGGCCGGGCTCGGGCCTACGCTCCCGAGCCCGGCCCCGGACGAGGAGCGGGCCCCGGACGATCCGGCAGAACCGAGCTGTCCCCTTCCCCGCCGGTCCCGGGGGCCCGTCCTCCGGGCCGGCCCCCCAGGCCGGGAACGTGCGGGTCCCGGCCTGGGGTGACATCAGGGATGGGCGGCGGATCCGGGGTGATCCCGGACGCTCAGACCACCGCCCCCGATCCCTGGCGCGACGAGGCGGTGCGCTTCCTGACCGGCTGCGGGGGAGGCGCCGAGCTGCGCCGCTCGAACTCGACGGCGAGCGGGGCGGCGACGAAGGCCGACGAGAACGTGCCGACCACGACACCGATCAGCAGCGCGACCGCGAAGTCGGTGAGCGAGTCCCCACCGAGCAGCGCGAGCGCGGCCAGGATGAACAGCGCGCCGAGACCCGTGTTCACCGTACGTGGCACGGTCTGCACCACCGCCGAACCGGCGATTCGCTGGAAGGGGGTCTTGGGCGACGCGCCCCACATCTCGCGTACCCGGTCGAAGACCACCACCTTGTCGTTGACGGAGTATCCGATGATCGTGAGCACCGAGGCCAGGAACACGCCGTCCACCGGCTTGCCCAGCCAGGCGAACGCGCCGACCACCAACGCCACGTCCACCGCCAGCGCGAGCACCGCGGCCGTACCGAACGACCAGCGGAAACGGAACGCCAGGTACGCGAGCTGCGCGGCGAGGGCCACGCCGAGCGCGATGAGGGCATTGCGCCGCAGCTCGTCACCGAGGCTGGGCCCGACCAGCTCGTCGCGCTGCTTGGTGACCTCACCGGCCACATTCGCCAGCGCCGCCTCGATCTTCGCCGCCTCATCCCCGCTGATCTGGCCGGTCCTGACGGTGATGCCGTCGTCCGAGCTCTGGACGACCGCGCTGGGGAAGCCGGCGTCGGCGACGGCCTGCCTGGCCGTGTCCGCGTTCACCGGCGTGGAGGTGGCGTACTCCGCGAGGCGGCCGCCGGTGAACTCCACGCCGAAGTCCAGCCCGCGGACGAACAGCCCGGCGATCGCGAGGGCGGTCAGGATGCCCGTGATGCCCAGCCACAGGCGTCCGCGCCGCATGAGGTCGGGGTTCTTCCTGTTCAACCAGGAACGCAGTGCGCCGACCGCGCCGAGCCCGGACAGCCGCGGCCGCGAGTTCACCGCCCGGCGCCCGACCGCCCACTGGGCCAGCACTCGCGTGATCAGCATCGCCGAGACGAGCGAGGCCAGTACGCCGATGGATAGCGTGACGCCGAAACCACGCACCGGGCCGGACGCCAGGAAGAAGAGCAGGCCGGCCGCGAGCAGGGTGGTGATGTTGGAGTCGGCGATCGCGCTCCACGCGTGGTGGAAGCCCTTCTCCAGCGCTCCGCGCAGCCCCTTGTGCGGCGAGGCGCCGTACTCCTCTCTGGCGCGCTCGAAGACCAGCACGTTCGCGTCCACCGCCATGCCGATGGCGAGGACGAATCCGGCCAGGCCGGGCAGAGTGAGCGTCGCGCCGAGGGCGACCAGCGCGGCGTAGGAGATCAGCGCGTAGCACGCCAGGGCGACCGTGGCGAGAAGCCCGACGAGCCGGTACGCAAGGGCGAGGAAGGCCGCCGTGAGTACCACGCCGATGATCGCGGCCTTCGCGCTCGCCTCGATGGCGGCGGCGCCGAGCGTCGGGCCGACCGTGCGCTGCTCGACGATCTCGACGGGCACCGGGAGTGCGCCGCCCTTGATCAGGAGGGCAAGGTTCTGCGCCTCCTCGGTGGTGAAGGATCCGCTGATCTCGGTGGTCCCGCCGGTGATGCCGACACCGCAGCGGACGGTGTCGTTCACCTGTGGGGAGGAGATGACCTCGTCGTCGAGCACGATGGCGATCCGCCGCTTGGGGTCGCCCGAGGGAGCGCAGGCCGCCTCACCGGTCAGCTTCTCCCAAGGGCGGTTGTCGCGGAAGTCGAGCGAAACGAACCATCCACTGGCCCGTTGGGCGTCGATCCCGGCCTTGGCGTCCTTCACCGACTCACCGGTGAGCCCTGCCGGACCGAGGAGCAGCTTGCGGCCGTCCTCGTCGGGAAGGATCCGCTCGCCCTTCTTCGGCTTGGCCGAGTCCTCGGGATAGTCGAGCACCTGGTGGAAGGTGAGCTGCGCGGTCGTGCCGATGGTCTCGGCTGCCTTGCGCGGATCGAGCACGCCGGGCAGTTCCACGATGATGCGGCGCTCGCCGGAACGGGCGAGCGTGGGTTCGGCGACGCCGAGCGCGTCCGCGCGGCGGCGGAGCACCTCCAGCGTCCGGTCGGTCGCCTCGGCGTCCGCCTTCGTGGTGGGGGAGTCCTTGGTTTCGAAGACGAGTTGGGTGCCGCCGCGCAGATCGAGACCGAGGCGCGGGGACATGGTGAGGGCGAGGACGAGTGATGTCGCGATGACGGCGAGCGCCGCCAGCGCGCGTACCACTGGGGCACGCGACATGAGAGCCTCCACAGGCGGAGTGGGATGACGCGCCGCGTAGGCGCGTGAAGGCATACCGAGATCGGGACGCGGCGCACGGAATCCGGTGCGTGGAAACCTGTGTGGAGTCCTGCGTGTGGAGTCCTGCGCGTGGAATCCGGTGCCTCAGGCGTCAACCGATCGGAAAGGGCGCGCGAAAAGAGCGCGTGCAGGCATACCGGGATCGAGAGCGGGTGGTCGTGCGCTCTCAGCCTGTGGTGGGTGGCGCGCGGCCCGGCGAGACGCCGGGTGCGGCGAGCGGGTCCGCGCCGCCGTCCGGCGGCAGGACGGCGGTCGTGACGCGGGAAGTCGTCGTGGGACGGCGCCGGTCGACGAGAAGGGCCGTCTGGCCCGCTCCCATGGCGCCGCGCTTCGCTCCGATGACGGCCTCGTGGCGCGGCCGGCCGGAGAGATCGTGCGAGGTCGGACCGTGGTCGTGCGGCTGCGGCGGTGCGGCGACGTGGTCGTCCGGACCGCTCGCCACCGTGTCGTACGGCCCGGCTGTGATCGTGTCGTACGGCCCGGCCGCGAGAGTGGTGCGCGTGCCGGCCTCATGGTCGTCCGTGCCGGCCGCCGTGGCGGACGAGGGCGCGGACGCGATGAGAGCGGAGGGGGCGGACACCGCGAGAACGGCGGCCTGCGGCAGCGCGCCGAGCACGCCCGCAGCGGGGACGCCGCTGACCAGCAGCGGGAAGATCAGGCAGATCAGCCACCTGGCGGGTACGGCGAGGAACGACGACCGTTGGCGCACCGCTCCTCCCCTCCCCCCGCGTAGATGTTCCGGTCAGCCTAGCCAGGTCTGGGAGTGGCCGAGAGCCGCAACGCCGCCCGGCCCGCGTGGAGGGCGGAGAGGCGCCTGGACCGGAGACGGCGATCGGACGAGAGCCGCGTGAGCAGGCGGGTGCCCGATTGATCGGAAGGGTCGTACAGTTCCCCCATGTCTTTGCCTGAGATCCCGGCCACGACAAAGGCGGGTCACGTAACCGTCAGCAGGGTGTTCATGGCATTGATCATTCTTGTCTCAGCGGTGGTGGGTGGCGTGGCGGCGAGCTTCCTGCCGCTGGGCGACGTCCCGTTGGCCATCGCTGAGGGATACGTCCAGCTCACCGTTGACGGCTCAGGGACGTTCCAGGCGGACAGCGGTCCGGCCGCCCTGGTCCCGGCCGATGTGTGGTGGACGGACAGCGACGGGCGCGATCACGTCGGGGGCCGTCCCTCGTGCCTTTGGGACGAGCAGGACAAGGGCAATGAGAACAAGGGGTCCCGCGTTGAGGCCGGGTACAGATGGATGAAGACGCCGAGCGGTGGCTCCTATCCCTTGGTCGCGTGGCTCAAGTGCCCGTAGCCCGTGGAATCACGGAATCCGCGGAATGATCTCAGCGGCGGGAGACCCACGGCAGGACTGTGCCCCCGGCGGGAGCCGCCAAGGACCGGAGAAGCGCACGCGCGGTGAAGCCGCCGCAGGAGCAAGGCGCAAGGAGCAAGGCGCAAGGAGCAAGGCGCAGGGGGCGGGGCGCAAGAGTAGGGCGTAAGGGGCAGGGCGCAGAGGTAGGGCGCAGGGAACGAACGCGGAGCGGAGGGGGAGGGATGAAGGTCGTCGTCCTGTCGGACACCCACGCGCCGCGCCGGTGGAAGTCGTGCCCGCCCCGGGTGGCGGAGCGGCTTCGCGACGCGGACGTGATCCTGCACGCCGGGGACGTGTGCGTGCCCTCGGTGCTCGACGAACTGGCGGCCTATGCCCCCGTCCACGTCGTCAAGGGCAACAACGACGTCCCGGACCTGGTGGCTCCGGAGACATTGGAACTGGATCTCGGCGGCGTGAGCGTGGCGATGATCCACGACAGCGGCCAGGCGCGCGGGCGGATCACCCGGATGCGCCGCAGGTTCCCGTCCGCCGATCTCGTGATCTTCGGGCACTCCCACATCCCGCTGGACGAGACCGAGGAGGGACTGCGTGTCTTCAATCCCGGTTCGCCCACCGACCGGCGGCGCCAGCCGTACGGGACCCTGGGGGTGCTCCTCATCGACGACGGGTCCCTCGTCGAGGCGACGATCGTGCCCGTCACCTGACGGGCGACCCTTCGTGCAGCCCACCTGACGTGCGACCCTTCGTGCGGCTCACCTGACGTGCGACCCTTCGTGCGGCTCACCTGACGTGCGACCCTTCGTGCAGCTCACCTGACGTGCGACCCTTCGTGCAGTCGAAACGCAGGAGACGCGCCCGGCGACGGTGGGGACGACCTGAACCGTGATGGCCGCCCACAGCCGTGCGACTCGGCCTGTCACCAGGCGGCGGTGGAAGTGCCGGCAACCCTGCCGTCTGCAACCAACCCTGGCCTGCAACCAACCCTGCCGTCTGCAACCAACCCTCGGCCTGCAACCAACCATGCGGCCTGCAAGGGTGCCGCCTACAACCGTGCGGCCCGGCGCTCCCTAGCGGAAGATCGGGAACGCCGGGCCGGACGGTGGCTCGGTGGTGTGGTCATGGCTCGTTGGGCATGTTCGTCCAGCCCTTGCGGTCGGCCCTGCCGTACCAGCCGGACGCGGCGAGGGTCCCGCCGTCCACCGGGATGGTGTGGCCGGTGACGAACCGGGCCTCGTCCGAGGCGAGGAACGCCACGACGGCCGCGTAGTCGTCGGGCTCCCCGAACCGGCCGAGCGGGATCCAGGTGCGGAGCAGTTCGGGATCGCGCCCGCGCAGCATCGCGGCCGCCGGGGTCTGCGGCGTGTCGGCCAGGTCGGGCGCGATGGCGTTCACCCGGATGCCGTACTGCCCGACCTCGACGGCAAGGCTCTTGGTGAACGCCGACACCCCGGCGTTGTACGCGGAGTACACCGCGTGGCCGGGAATGCCGCGGAACGCCTCGACGGTGGAATTGTTGATCACCACGCCGGAGCGCCGCTCGATCATCACGGGGAGCAGCGCGTGGCTCATCGCGAAGACGTGCAGCAGGTTCAGCTCGTACAGGCGCTGCCACTGCTCGGGCTTGCTGTGGAGGAAGGTCTTGGACGCCGGGCGAAAGTCGCCGACGTTGTTCACCAGCACGTCGACCCGGCCGCCGCCCGCGTCGAGAGCGGTCTCGACGACCCGCGTGACCGTGTCGTCGTGGGCGGCGTCGCCGATCACCGTGACGCATCGGCCTCCGGCGGCCTCGATCTCGGCCCTGGTCCGCTCCGCGGCCTCGCCGTCGATGTCGTTGAGTACCACCAGATCACCCGCGGCGGCGAGCCGACGGCTGATCGCGCCCCCGATGCCGAGCGCGCCGCCGGTCACCACGGAGACCCGGGCCGGTGTCGATAGGGTGCCGCTCACGATCGTCCTCCTCGTTCCCCGCCGTTCCACCGGCGTACGGGCCGTGTCTCGATCCAGTCGATCCGCAGCGCGCGGTGCCGGATGCGCCAGCCGTCGTCGTCGCGCCGGTAGGAGTCGGTGTAGCGCAGGTGCCACACCAGGTCGGACACCTCGCCGGGCGCCCGTTCCGTCAGGTGGTGGGCGACGCAGGCGATGTGCCCGGTGGCCGTCCCGGCGTCGGGGCCGGCGTCGAACACCTGCCCGGCCAGCGCGTGCAAGGTGACCGGGATATCGGCCAGTCGCGCCATCGCCGCGCGGATCTCGGCGCGCCCGGTGGCGGTCCGTACGGGCCCGAGGGCGTGCGGCGGCTCCGGGAGGACGAGCACGCCGTCCTCCGTGAACAGGTTCACCAGGCCGTCCAGGTCCCGGCGGTCGGTGTACAACGCGTACCGGGCCACCAGGTCGCCGAGCTCCACCCGGTCGCCGGTGGTGAGCGTCATGCGCCGGCCAGCCCGAGGCGGTCGGCGCAGGCCGACAGATCGTCCTTGGCCCGGGCGAGGTCCGGCGTCGGGTCGGCGGCGAGCACGATCCGGTCGGCGCCGAGGGCGGCGAGGGACTCGGCCTTCTCCGCCGTGATCCGGGTGACCAGGTGCCCGAGCGAGAGCTCCAGGGCGTCCGGGTCGCGGTCGTTCTTCTCCGCCTCCTCGCGCATGATGCCCACGAGCCTGCGCAGCTCGTCGCCGGCCAGGCCGAGCGGCTGGAGTCCGTCGCCGCGCCGGCCGGCCCGCCGCGCGGCGGCCACGCTGTGCCCGCCGATGTGGATGGGCACGCCGCCCTCCCGCGCGGGCTTCGGGTAGCTCATCGCGCCGCGGAAGTCGAAGAACTCTCCGTGGTGCTCGACGCCGCCGGGCGAGGTGCCGGCCCACAGCTTCCGCATCACGTCGATCTGCTCGTCCGCACGACGGCCGCGCGCCTCGAAGGGGGCGCCGCACGCCTCGATCTCCTCTTTCATCCAGCCCATGCCCACGCACAGGCGGAGCCGGCCGCCCGACAGCGCGTCGATGGTGGCGAGGCGCTTGGCCAGGACGACGGGGTGGTGGTTGGGCAGCACCAGGACTCCGGTCGCGAGCCCGATCCGGCTGGTACGGCCGGCGAGGAAGGCCAGGAGGTCGAGCGGGTCCGGGATGTCGCAGTCGTCGGCGAGCTCCATCTTCCCCGACCTGTCGTACGGGTAGACGCTGGAGTAGCCGGTCATCACCACCGCGTGCTCGACCACCACGATCGACTCGAATCCGCACGCCTCGGCATGCTGGGCGAACCCGCTGATCCATTCCGGATCCGCGGTGGTGTCGGCGGCAACGGGGGCGATGACGGCGTACCTCATGCGCGGCAGGCTATGACCTCCGATCACGCCGGGACCGTGCCGCTCCCGTTGAACGGGACCACAGCCGGCCGCCGCCCCGACCTGCGGCCGAATGGATCGCGTTCTCGCAGGTCAGGCGGTGCTGTCCGGTGTGAGGGCCGTGTAGGCGAGGGTGGCGCCGTGCCTTACGAACACGGGGTCGGGGGTGTGCCACGCCTCGTCGCGCAGCGGCCGTTTGACCACCTTGCTCGTGGCCGTGCGGGGCAACTCCGCCATGATCCGGACATACCGGGGCACCCACTTGGTTCCGAGGTCCGGCTGGCGGCCGAGGAAGTCCGCGAACGCCTCCGCGTCGAAGGCGCGGCCGTCGGCGAGTACGACCGCCGCCATCACCTGGTCGCCCACCTCGGCGTCGGGAACGGCGTAGACCGCGACGTCCGTGAACGCCTCGAAGCGGGCCAGCAGCCGCTCCACGGGCGCGGCCGCGAAGTTCTCCCCGTCCACGCGCAGCCAGTCGCTGTTCCGGCCCGCGAAGTACCAGAACCCCTGGGCGTCGCGGTAGGCGAGGTCACCCGACCACACCCAGCCGCCCCGGATCCGCGCCGCGGTGGCCTCGGGGTTCTTGTAGTAGCCCTCGAACGCGGCGGCTCCGACCGTGTTGACGATCTCCCCGATGGCCTGCTCGGCGTTGAGGAGAGCGCCCGCCTCGTCGAACTCCGCTCGCGGGCACTCCTCCAGCGTCTCCGGATCGACGACGACGGTGCCCGCCTCCGACACTCCCAGGGAGCCGCGCGGCGTGCCCGGAACGCGGTTGAGCCGCACCTCGCCCTCGCTTGAGCCGTACGAGTCGATGACCGTGCAGCCGAAGCGCCGGGCGAACTCCTCGATGTCGCGTTCCGCGGCCTCGTTGCCGAACGCGATGCGCAGGGGGTTGTCGGCGTCGTCGGGCCGCTCGGGCACGGCGAGGATGTAGTTGAGCGGCTTGCCGACGTAGTTGAAGAAGGTCACCCCGTGTCTGCGGACGTCGGGCAGGAACGCGGACGCGGAGAACCTGCGCCGCAGCACGACGCATCCGCCGGAGGCGACGGCGGGCGCGATGCCCGCCATGATCGCGTTCGAGTGGAACATCGGCATCACGACGTAGAAGACGTCGTCCGGGCCGAGATCCCTTCGCTGCCGCTGCTGGAGGGCGATCCGGCCGAGCCGGGCCTGGCTGCAGATCACCGCCTTCGGCGCGGACGTGGTCCCGGAGGTGAAGATCAGCGAGAAGTACGTCTCGGGAGGCACCGCGCCGGCCTCGGAGCCCAGAGGCGCGGTTTCCGCGAGGGTCGTCGCGTACGCGTCCGAGTCGGTGACCAGCACCCGGTCCCGGCAGTCCAGCGCGAGTCCGTCGAGCAGGTCCTGCCTCCCTGTCTCGGTGACGAGGAGCTGGCAGTCGGTGAAGTTGATGTCTCCGGCCAGTTCGGAGCCCCGCCGGGTCGGGTTGACCCCGATCACGGTCGCCCCGGCGAGGGCGGCGCCGAGCAGCCAGAACAGGTGCTCCGGGGTGTTCTCCAGGAACAGGCCGACGTGCCAGGGGCCGGGCTTTCTGAGGTCGCGGGCGAGCCCGGCCCGCAGCCGGGCCTCGGCGACGATCTCCCGCCAGGTCCAGCACCGGTCCTCGAACTTCAACCCCGTACGGTCGTCGTCCGCGCGGGCCGCCACCAGTCCGGCGAAGGTGATCCGGTCGGCGGGCCGGTCGTCGGAGAGCAGGGCTCGGGGGCTGTCCTCTGGCACTGGCGCTCCTCGCGTTTCGGGAAGATCTGGTACGGCACGCACCGCCGTTTCAGCGGTCCTCACGTCGATTACCAGGCAGTATGTGATCTTGTGTGGCCTATGTCTCACTCAGTGGGACATAGCGGAACTCGTGATGATCTGTCCTGATTGCCTCGCTTCCTGTCCGCCCGTATGCGCGATTTCCGGGCGGCCAATAGGAGGAAGCGATGAAGCCTCGAAACACGACGTGGTTGCGCCCGGCCGCCGGACTGCTCGTCGTCGCGGCGCTCACGGCGGCGTGCACGTCATCCCCCGGAGGCAAGAACACCGCCGCGCCCGGCCAGACCACCAAGCCGTCACCCTCCACCTACCAGGTGGGAATGATCGGCGACGACTCCGGCGGCGAACCGGTGAAGGGCGGCACGCTGACGTTCGGCGCCTACGCCGAGGCCGCCGTGCTCGACCCCGCGCAGACCATCGTCGCCGGTTCCACCGGCGGCCTGGAGATGGCGGCGATCTACGACGTGCTCATGCGCTGGGACAGCACGGCCGGTGAGGTGAAGCCGCAGCTCGCGAAGGGGCTGGAGGCGGGCGACGGCTACAAGAAGTGGACGCTCACCCTGCGCGACGGCGTCACGTTCAGCGACGGCACGCCGCTGAACGCCAAGGCCGTCAAGTGGAGCCTCGACCGCTACGTCGAGAAGGGCGCGGACGAGGCGCGGCTCTGGAAGGACAACGTCACGTCCGTCGAGACGCCGGACGACTCGACCGTGGTCTTCACGCTGGCGAAGAAGTGGCCCACCTTCGCGTACATGCTGACCACCGGCCCCGGCATGATCGTCGCCAAGTCGTCGGACGACGGCGGCACGTTCACGCCCGTGGGAGCCGGGGCGTTCACCTTCGGCACCTACGCGCCGCACGAGGAGACCGTGCTCAACGCGCGTGCGGACTACTGGGACGGCCGCCCGAACCTGGACAAGATCCGGGTCATCTACATGACCGACCCCAACGCCCTGCTGGACACCCTCAGATCGGGCGGGGCACAGGCCGCCTTCTTCCGTGACCCCGCACTCATCGACAAGGCGCTGGGCGACGGGTTCCACGGGTACATGAACCTGGTCGCCCTGGGCAACGTCGGCGTCATCAACGCCTCCGAGGGCCGACCGGGAGCCGACCCGCGTGTGCGCCAGGCGCTGTTCCACGCGATCAAGCCCGAGGTGATCTACCAGCGCTCCTACAACGGAGCGGGCGTCGCCAGCAACGAGGTCTTCCCGGACTTCTCACGCTGGCACACCGACAACGCGTCCCTGGCGTACGACCCGGACAAGGCCAGGGAACTGCTCAAGCAGGCGAAGGCCGACGGGTTCGACGGGAAGATCACCTATCTCGGCCGCCAGGATCCCTCCGCGCGCGCCACCGCGTTGGCGATCAAGTCGATGCTGGAGAGCGTCGGCTTCCAGGTCGAGCTCGACCTGGTCCGCGCCGTCGCCGACCAGATCACCAAGGTGGCGGTCAACAAGGACTACGACGTGGCCGGATGGGGCATCAGCTGGCGCGAGGCCGGGCCGTACGGGCGGATGTTCGCGACCCTGCACAGCAAGGGCAACCTCAGCGTCGGCATGCACACCGGTCCGGAGATGGACGCGCTGATCGACGAGTTCCAGGTCGCGGAGACCGAGGACGAGCAGCGCGCGATCATGGGCCGGATCCAGAAGCAGTGGAACACGGACGTCCCCGCGCTCGTCTACGGTCCCACTCCCGAGTTCCTCGCGTGGCAGAAGAACGTCCACGGCGTCGAGGACAGCGTGAACAGCATGATCCTGCTCGACGACGCGTGGATCGCCCCGGCCGGCTGACCGGGACCCGGTCGGTGGAGCGGCCGCCCGGCCTCACGCCGGGCCCGGTGACCGGCGGGCCCGGCAGCCAGGCCGGCCGGGCGGCCCGCCCGTGACATCCCCTGCGACATGACCCTGCGACATGCCCGCGACACGAGTTCGTGACGCGGCGAGGAGACGTGACGAGGAAAGGAGGGCGACCGGCATGGCACGCGGTGTGCTGAAACGGCTGGCCGAGATCGCGGTGGTCCTGTTCGTCGTCAGCGTGGGCACCTTCGCGCTGGTGGACCTGACCCCCGGAGATCCCGCGATCACCGTTCTCGGCGAAGGGCACACGCCCGCGGAGTACGCGGCGTTGCGCGAAGAGATGGGACTGAACGACCCGTTCCTGGTGAGGTACGGAAGCTGGCTGGGGTCGGCGCTCCAGGGCGACCTGGGCGCCTCCCTCATCCCTCCCAACAGCGACGTCGCCGAGCGCATCGCCGCGGCCCTCCCGGTGAGCGCGGAGGTGGCCGTCCTCGGGCTCGTCATGGCCCTGGTCGTCTCGGTGCCGCTGGCGATGTGGTCGGCCTACCACGCCGACGGCAGGGTGGACCGGATCATCAGCGCCGGAACGTTCGGCGTGCTCTCGGTCCCCAGCTTCCTCGCGGGCCTGCTGATCATCATGGTCTTCTCGAACCAGCTCGGCTGGTTCCCGAGAGCCGAGTGGGTACGGCTCGGCGAGGGCCTCGGCGGCAACCTCTACCACGCGTTCCTGCCCGCGCTGACGATCGCGCTGGCCGAGACCGCGATGTTCACCAGGATCCTGCGCGGCGACCTGATCACCACGCTCCAGGAGGACTTCATCCTCGCGGCCAAGGCCAAGGGGATGCCGGCGGCGCGAGTGCTGTTCAGCGACGCGCTCCGGCCATCGTCCTTCTCACTGATCACGCTTCTGGGCATCAGCCTGGGGCGGCTGATCGGGAGCACCGTGATCGTGGAGTACCTGTTCGCCCTTCCCGGCATGGGCACGCTGATCATCGGATCTGCGGACAAGGGCGACTTCCCCATGGTGCAGGGGGCCGTGCTGGTCATCGCGCTCATCTACGTCCTGGCGAACGCGCTGATCGACCTGTCGTACGGCTACCTCGACCCACGGATCAGGCGGGCGCATGTCTGACATCGTTGAGAGCACCGGCCCGGCGGAGGGCGGCTCCCGTCCCGGCGACGGCGCGGACCACCTGGACCACGTGCGCCCGAGAGGCGTAGCGGGCACGGCGGGCCGAGGGAGCACGGGGGGCAGAGGGAGCACGGGGGGCAGAGGGAGCACGGGGGGCAGAGGGGGCACGGCACGCGGGCCGCGACCTCGTCACCTGTCCTGGAGCGGGCTCGGCCTCGCCGTACCGGGCATCGCCCTGACCGCCGTCTCGCCGACCGTGCTGCCCGCGCCCGGCTGGGTGTGCTTCCTCGCGTTCGCCGCCGGACTCGTGGTCGCGTACGCGGGTGTCGCCCGGCTCGGCCGGGGTGCCTTCGGCGGCTCCTTCGACCTCATGTTCTGGCTCTGCCTGGTGTGGCTCGTCGTGCTGGTGCTGGCGGCGCTGCTGGCTCCGGTCCTGCCCCTCGGGGAGTACCGGGACATCGCGAAGACGATCGAGGCGCCCGCGATGGCACCGCCCGCCCTGTTCTCCGAGCATCCGCTCGGGACCAACAACTTCGGGCTGGACCTGCTGGCGCGGATCGTCTACGGCGCCCGCGCGTCGCTGCTGGTCTCGATCGGCGCGGTCGCCATCGGCATGGTGGTCGGCGGCGCGATCGGCATCCTGGCCGGGTTCTTCCGGAGACTGACGGACACCGTCGTCGGCGTGTTCACCAACTCGCTGCTCGCCGTACCGCCCCTGATCCTGCTGATCGCGCTGGGCACCGTGCTGGAGCCGAACCTGCGCAACATCGCGATCGCCCTGTCGCTGCTCGCCCTGCCCAGCATGATCCGGATGGCGCGGGCCGGCACGCTGACCTTCGCCCAGCGGGAGTTCGTGCTGGCGGCGAAGGCGATGGGCGCCTCGCGGTGGCGGGTGATGGTCCGGGAGTTGCTGCCCAACGTCCTGCTGCCCCTCGCGTCGTACGGCATGGTCATCGTGTCGGTGCTGATCGTGGCCGAGGCGTCGCTGAGCTTCCTCGGCCTGGGCATCCAGCCGCCGGACCCCTCATGGGGGAACATGATCGCCGAGGGCGAGGGCAACGCCTTCCAGGACCATCCGCACATCGTGCTCGTTCCCGGCGTGACGCTCTTCCTGACCGTCTTCGCGTTCAACCTCATCGGTGAGAAGGCGAGGAAGCGGTGGGACCCCCGCCAGGCGAAGCTCTAGCAACGCGTCGCGGATCGGCGCCGAGGCGTCGCCCGGGCGACCGCGCCAGGTCGAGAAGATCCGCCGGACACGGCCGAGGAGTGTCATGAGTCAGAGCCCCCTCCCCGCGGACACGCGGCCGCCCGCCGGTGACCCGGCGCCGCTGCTGGTCGTCGACGACCTGCGCACCGAGATCCACACTCGCCGCGGGGACATGAAGGCGGTGGACGGTGTCTCCCTCACCCTGAACGCGGGGGAGACGCTCGGGATCGTCGGCGAGTCCGGGTCGGGGAAGTCCGTGCTCGGCCGTACGATCATGGGCCTCTACACCACCGGCGCCACCATGACGGTCTCGGGCCGCGTGCTCATGGACGGCACCGACATCCACGCGCTCACCGACGCCGGGCGTCGTGAGCTGTGGGGATCCGACGTCGGCATGGTCTTCCAGGACCCGATGAGCGCGCTCAACCCGGTCAAGAAGATCGGCCTCCACCTGACCGAGAGCCTGCGCAGGCACGGCGGGCTCTCCCGGGCCGCCGCCCGGGCCCGCGCCGAGGAGCTGCTCCGGCTGGTCGGCATTCCCGAGCCCGGACGCCGCCTCGGCCAGTACCCCCACGAGCTGTCGGGCGGCATGCGCCAGCGGGTGGTCATCGCCATGGCGCTGGCCAACGGGCCGAAGCTGCTCATCGCCGACGAGCCGACCACCGCGCTCGACGTCACCGTGCAGAAGCAGATCCTGGACCTGCTCGGCAGGCTCCAGGCCGAGCTCGGCATGGCGATCATCCTGGTCAGCCACAACCTCCAGGTCGTCGCGGGCCGGGCGAACCGGGTCGCGGTGATGTACGCCGGCCGGATCGTGGAGCTCGCCGACGCGGACGTCCTGTTCGCCGCTCCACGCCACCCGTACACCGAGGCGCTGCTGTCGGCGGTCCCGCGCCTGCATCACCCGCCGCACTCCCGGCTGGAGGCGATCGACGGCTCGCCGCCGGACATGGTCGCGCCCCCGCGGGGATGCCGGTTCGCGCCGCGCTGCCGTTACGCGGGGGACGACTGCCGGCAGGTCTCCCCGCGACTGCTCTCCGAGGCCGGCGCCGACGCGGCGCGCGCGTTCGCCTGCCATCACCCCGTCCGCCCCGTCAACGCAGGAGGATCATGATGGCCGGTACCGGCACCGCGCACATGCGCTCCGGCCAGGATCGTGTCCTGGTCGTCGACGACCTGGTCGTGGAGTTCCCCGCCGGACGCGGTCAGAAGGTGCACGCGGTCTCCGGGGTGAGCTTCGACCTGCTCGACGGCGAGACCCTGGGCATCCTGGGCGAGTCCGGCTGCGGCAAGTCGAGCGCCGGACGCGCCGTGATGCAGCTCCCCTCGCCGAAGTCAGGCTCGGTACGGCTGGACGGGACCGAGCTGACCGGGCTCACCCCCAGGACGCTGCGCACCCGGCGCAAGAAGATGCAGATGATCCTGCAGGACCCCGTCTCCTCCCTGAACCCGCGCCGCAGGGTCAGGGACCTCGTCGCCGAGGGCCTGTCGATCTGGGGGACCAGGCCGAGCAGGGAGCAGGTCGAGTCGGTCCTCTCCTCGGTCGGGCTGGATCCCGCCGTCGTCTGGGACCGGCGGCCGCACGAGCTCTCCGGCGGCCAGTGCCAGCGGATCTGCATCGCCCGCGCGCTCATGCTGGACCCGCGGGTGCTGATCTGCGACGAGCCCGTCTCCAGCCTCGACGTCTCCGTGCAGGCCCAGATCCTCAACCTCCTTGAGGAGACCAAGTCGCGCTACGACCTGAGCATGATCTTCATCGCGCACGACCTCGCCGTGGTGAAGAACATCAGCGACCGGATCATGGTGATGTACCTCGGCAAGGTGTGCGAGGTCACGCCGTCCGCGCGGCTGGCAGGGTCGGCCCTGCACCCCTACACCCGGTTGCTGCTCGCCTCCGTGCCCGAGGCCGACCCGGCCACGGACGATCAGGCGGCTGACGGTCGGGCGGCGGGCAGTCGATCACCGGGCGGCCTGGCGGAGCCGGGGGAGAAGTCCGTTGAACTGCCGTCGCCGCTGAACCCGCCCAGCGGCTGCCGGTTCCGTACGCGCTGCCCGCTGGCCACCGACCGCTGCGCGGCGGAGGAGCCGCTGCTGCGCGAGGTCGGCGACGGACACTATCTGGCCTGCCACAACATGGGGAACTGACCCGGCACCACGCGCTCAGGGTGAAGTCGTCCGCCGAGCCGGGGTCGCCGTCCCGCGGTCGGCTCGCCCTCGAAATCGGGGTGATCAGGTCGACTCGAGCGGGAGCGGATCCGCGTCATGGGCGAGGATCGCCGCCTGCACGCGGTTGGCCAGGCCGAGTTTCGCGAGCGAGTGGCTGACGTGCGCCTTGACGGTCGCCTCGCTCATCGAAAGCCGGCGGCCGATCTCCGCGTTGGAGAGGCCCTGGGCGAGCGCCCGCATGACCTGACGTTCACGGTAAGTCAGTACGGCCAGGCGCCTGCGGGCGACGTCCGCCCGTGACGGTCCCTTCTCGACGAACGAGCTGATCAGCCGCTTGGTGACGGTGGGGGAGAGCATGGCGCTGCCGGCGGCGACCGTACGGACCGCGGAGGCGAAGTCCCGTGGAGGCGTGTCCTTGAGCAGGAAGCCGACCGCGCCCGCGCGCAGCGCCAGGTGGACGTACTCGTCGAGGTCGAACGTGGTCAGCATGATCACCTTTGGCGGGTCGGGCAACCTGCCGATCTCCGCCGCGGCGGTGAGGCCGTCCATGCCGGGCATGCGGATGTCGATGAGGATGACATCGGGGGCGAGCCGGGTGACCGCGCCGATCGCGCCGGCGCCGTCGCACGCCTCACCGACCACCGTGATGTCGCCGGTGGCCTCCAGAATCATGCGCAGGCCCGATCGGACGAGGGCCTCATCGTCGGCGACGACGACGCGGATCATGCGGGCGCCTCCACGGCCTCGGGCGTACGCGGGGATCCCGAGGCGGGCAGCCGCCGTGCCGTGTGCGGAGGTCCCGTCGGAAGCCGGGCGAGGATCCGGTAGCCGCCACCGGGCAGCGGTCCGGCCTCGAACTCGCCGCCCGCGAGCGCGACGCGCTCCCTCAAGCCCGTCAACCCCAGCCCGGCGCCGGGCAGCGGTTCGGCGGGCAGTGGTTCGGCGGGCGCGGGCGGGCCGTTGTGGACCATCACCTCCAGCGCGCCGGGGAGATACCGGAGGAAGACGTCGGCGGAGGTGCCGCCGGCGTGCTTGTGGACGTTCGTCAACGTCTCCTGGACGAGGCGGTAGGCGGTCCGCTCCACCATGGCAGGCAGCGGACGCGGGGTGCCCCCGTCGTGCCGCTCGACGGAGATGCCGAGCGATCTCGACTGATCGAGCAGCCGATCGAGGTCCGCGAGCATGGGCTGCGGAGCGAACGGGACACGGTCGTCGACATCGAGGACGGCGTCGCCGCCCGCCGTCGTGCCGACGTGAGGTGAGCGCAGTACGCCGAGCACCTCCCGCAGGTTGATGAGCGCCTCCCGTCCGATCTCCCGGATGAGGACGGCCGCCTGCGCGGCGCGCTCGTCGGAGGTTCCCACCTCGAGCGCACCGGCGTGCAGCACCATCAGGGACACCCGATGCGCGACGATGTCGTGCATCTCACGCGCGATCCGGGTGCGTTCCTGCGCCCGGGCCCGATCGGCGCGGGCCCGCTGCTCGTGTTCGAGCCGTTCCGCGCGCTCGCGCAGTGCCACGACCACCTGCGTGCGGGCGCTGACCCACAGCCCCCCGACCAGCGGCAGCGCGACCATCGCCGCGAAAGGCATGACGCCGTCCACCGCGGCCTCCGCCGGGGTGAGGCGGGAACCCCGGACCACCACATCGACCACGGCCGACCCACCCATGACGGCCACGGCTCCCGCGACGTAGGCGGCGACGTCGGCCCGGCGGCGCAGAACGACGCCCACGTGATAGGACGCGACGATGACGGCAGGCCACAGCCCGAACGCCGTCCAGCCCGCGGCGGCCAGGACGAACAACGGCCACCTGACACGCCGGACGAGCACCGCGGCCACCGCCGACGCCGCAACCAGCAGGAGACGCCCGGAGTCGTCCGGCAAGGAGGGGGCGGCCACGGCGCCGTCCACGGAGATCCATGAGAACAGGAGGACCGCGGAACCGCGGACCCAGGGGCCCGCCCGATCGATCAGGCGGTTGATCCGCCTGAGGGCCTGGTCGCCGATCGGTGCCGCCTCGCTGTACTCCACGCTCCGAGCGTAGGGCGGCCTCGCGGTACGCGCCCTCGACGATCGTCGCGGCGACCCCCTACGAAAGTCTCGGTTCCGCGGTGATCTTGTGGCCGATGCGCCGCCGTCCGCGTGCCACGAGAGTGGCCGCCATGCCAACGACGATCCTTCGCGGCGCGCCGGCCGCCGCCGTCGCGCTGCTCGCCTTCGCGACGCCGGCCGCCGCGGCCGGTACTGCCGCCCTGCCGACGGCCGCGGTGACCAGTGTGGTGACCACTACGGCCCCCACTGCGGCCCCCACTGCGGCCCCCACTGCGGCCCCCACTGCGGCCCCCACCGTGCCGACCGTTGTGCCTTCCGTCGCGCCGGACACGACCTTCGCGCTGCCCAAGCCGACCGGCCCGTACCCGGTGGGCACGACCACGCTCCACTTGGTGGACGACTCGCGCCCGGACCCGTGGGTACCCGAGGAGAAGGCACGCGAGCTCATGGTCTCGCTGTGGTATCCGTCGAAGGCGTCCGGCGGACGGCGCGCTGCCTACATGACCCGTGAGGAAGCGGCCCTGGTGCTGAAGGGGCTGGAAGCGCGCGGCGCGGCCGAGGACGCCGTCAGGTTGAGCGGGACCCGCACCAACTCGTTCCTCGACACTCCGCCGATCGGCCGCAGGCGCGGCCTGCCCCTCGTCGTGCTGTCGCCGGGGTTCTCCGTCCCCCGCTCCTCGCTGACGGCTCTGGCCGAGGACCTGGCGAGCAAGGGGTATGTCGTGGCGGGGATCGATCACGTCCACGAGTCCTTCGGCACGACACTTCCCGGCGGGCGCACCGCGACCTGCGTCGCCTGCGCCTCCGAGGACGACGACGATTTCGGTGACAAGACCACCCGGGGCCGGGCGGCGGACGTCTCCTTCGTGCTCGACCGGCTGACCGGGCAGCGTCCGGCGTGGAAGGGCGGCGAGCTGATCGATCCCTCCCGGATCGCGATGGCGGGCCACTCCATCGGTGGCAACAGCGCCTCATGGACCATGCTCAGCGACTCCCGGGTGCGCGCCGGGGTCAACATGGACGGCACCTTCTACGTCCCGATCCCCGAGAAGGGTCTCCGGCGCCCGTTCCTCATGCTGGGCGCCGGAAAGATCCACGAGCCCGGTGGGCTCGACGTCTCCTGGGGGCGCGACTGGCGCCACATGACCGGCTGGAAGCGCTGGCTCACCGTCGGCGGCATGGAACACGTGTCCTTCTGCGACTACCCCCTCTTCGCGGAACGGCTCGGCATGAAGACGGAGTCCTCGCTTTCCGGTCCCCGTTCCGTGGAGATCGTCCGCACGTACGTCGGCGCCTTCGTCGACCTGCACCTGCGTAAGCGGGCTCGGCCGCTGCTCGACCGGCCCTCCCGGAGCTATCCCGAGGTGCGGTTCTGGCGCTGACATCCCGTCCCGGCCCGACCGATGGCCGGCCACGACGTACCCATAGGCCACCGGCCCGTACCGCTTCGCCGCGGCCGTCGAAGACTTCCTACACTGACCACCAACCGTGGCCGGTCGTATGACACCCCTCAGACCGAACGGCCGCATGTCACGCTCTGCCGCGAACAGGTGGTGCCCATGCCCAGCCCGCGCCTCCTGTCCGGCAGCCTGGCGCACCTGCTCTCGGACAATGCCCTGGAACACCTGCGTGCGGCCGGGATCGCCCGTCATGCGGAACTGTCCACATCCCCTGAAGGGCTGCGCGGGCTGCTGACGCGACGAGGTCTTCCGGTCCACGAGGCGCTCGTCAGCCTGGAGGCACAGGCCGGCGGCGCCGCGTTTCCCGGGGGCCGGGTGCTCGGGGCCGCGTGTTTCCTCCGGGCGTGCCCGTCGCTCCGGCTACGCGATCTGCCGGAGATCACGGAAGGCACAGCCCTTCCGATCTACGGCCTTCCGGACCACCTGGCCGAGTGGGAATCGCCGTTCGGCCTCATGTCGGCGTCGGGGGCCATCTCGCTGTTCGACGCTCCGTTCGGCCCGGTCCCGGCGTTCTCGTCGCTGGAGCACTTCTTGGAGGTCCTGGCGCTCGCTCCGTTGTCCGGCGGGCTCCACACCTTGCGGGTGAACGCCCTGTGCGGCGAAACCCTCGCCGGTCTCGTCGGAGCCCTCCCGCACGCGGCAGCCATGGGTGAGTACACATCCGGATGGATCGGCACGGGCGTTTGGGTCAAAGAGCTGAGAATCGCGCTACCGGACGGCCGCGACTGGTCGGGCCATCACGGCACGTTCATCAGCACCGAGCACACGGATCTCCTCGTCGACACTATCGATCTTCTTCTCGAACAAGGTTTCAGGCTCGGCTACCAGGGCCCCTCGTCCGAGCCGCAACCGGGTGAGCCGCTGGTCCTGTCGTTCGTCGACGAAAATCCGGAACTGGGCTATCGCACTCGCACGCGTGTGAACGTGTGGGGCCGACGCCACGCATACAAGATCTCAACTCAGCCCGAGCCCACCACACACCGTGAAACGACGACGAACCGACCCCAATCTCACTGAGCCGGCAGCGCCTCGATCCGGTTGTGCGCGCCCAGTTTCTCCAGGGTGCGCTGCAGATAGGTCTTGACGGTGTTCCGCGTCAGCCCGAGCGCCTGCGCGATCTGCGAATTGGTCTCACCCATCGCGACCCGCCGGAGGATCTCGTACTCGCGTCTGGTGAGGCCGTGCTCGCGCAGCCGGAGGTTGACGTTGCCGATGTTCCACTACAACGGCTGGTGCACCGCGTGGGCCATGACGGCGATCGGCGGGCGGCACGTCTGCCTGCCCGCCGTGGACGGCGAGACGATGTGGCGGCTCATCGACGATGAGGGGGTCACCCACCTCAACGCCACGCCGACCGGGCTGGTCACCATGGTCAACGCCGGGCGCGCGCACCCGCTCGGACGGCCGCTCGTCGCCACCACCGCGGGCGCGCCGCCGAGCCCCACGATCATCGCCCAGATGGAACGGCTCGGCGCTCGGGTCGTCCACGTCTACGGGCTGACCGAGACGTATGGTCCGTACTCGGTGTGCGAGCCGCAGGACGGCTGGCCGGACCTCGATCCGGACGAGCGGGCCCGGCTGCGCGCCCGCCAGGGAGTCGGCATGGTGCAGACCGACGGGCTGCGCGTGGTCGACGAGCGGATGCGGGACGTGGGGGAGCGGCCCAAGGCGTTCGTGGTCCTCCGCGACGGAAGGGACGCCACCGGCCCCGAGCTCATCGAGCACGTACGCGCGAGGCTGGCGCGGTACAAGGCGCCCGACGCGGTCGAGTTCGTCGCCGAACTACCCAAGACGTCCACCGGAAAGATCCAGAAGTTCCAGCTGAAGGACAAGGAGTGGGCGGGCCGCGACCGCCGGATCACCGGCTGACCGCAGGTGGCACCGGAATCCCTGTTCCGAGCTCGCGAAGGACGGCGCGTCAGGGAGTCTCCGGGCCGGTGGGCGCGAGGTGCGAACGGGCCGGTCCGGGGTCGTTGAAGACGATGTGCGGCTGGTTACGGGCCTGGTTGAGCGCCCACAGTCCGGCCGCGTCGGCGAGGGTGAACACGAGCACCACCAGAACGGCCAGGATGAGGCGGCGCCTGCGCTCGCGACGCCGCCACTCGCCCTGGACCCGCTGGTAGGCGTCCGGGGCCGCCTGTACGCCGTTGGCGAGCGTTTCGAGGACCTCGCGCAGCTGGTCCTCGGTGCTGGCCGGGCCGGTGGTCATCGTCTCTCCCGCATGATCTTGGTGAGGGTGGCCATGCCGCGGTTCGTGTGCGCCTTGACCGCGCCGCAGGAGATGCTCATGGCCGCGGCGATGTCGCTCTCCCGCAGTCCCAGCCAGTAGCGGAGCACCAGTGCCTCGCGCTGTCGTACCGAGAGCTGCCGCAGCGCGTCGATCAGCGCCTTCTGGTCGTCGCGGAGCAGGGCGACGCTCTCCGCCGACCGTTCCAGGTCGGTGCTCCATTCCGCGTGCTTGCGTACGACCTGGAGATGGCGCAGCCGCATCCGGGTGAGGTTGCAGACCACCGAGCGCAGGTACGGCAGGGCGGCGTCGGCCGTGCGCAGCCGGTTCCAGCGGCGGTGCAGCTCGCAGAACGCCTCGGCGACGATGTCCTCGGCGTCGTCCGCGCCGAGCAGCACGGCCAGCCGGAGCAGGCCGGTGTAGTGCGACTCGAACAGCCGGGTCAGCGCGGCCTCGCGTTCCATGCCCGGCGGCACGGGCGCGGCCGACGGTGTCGAGGGCGGTGTCGGCGGTGCCGACGGCCGGGTCGCTGGTGTCGGCGGTGTCGCCGGCGGTGGAGTCGGCGGCGCTGAGGACAGTGGTGTCGGCGGTGGCGTCAACGGTGCTGTCATCGGGCGTGTCCCGGTCATCGGACCGTCCCCGCTTCCGGTGGCGTGCGGACCGGTTCGTCCAGCGGTGGCGGACGGGTCCCGCAGGTGCGGTTGATGAGCGGTGTGAGGGCCACGACGACGGCGAGGTTCAGCGCCAGCGCCACGACCGCGGCGTACGCCTGCACCCCCTGGCCGCCCAGACCCACGGGGACCAGCGAGGAGAAGCCGCTGTAGACGACCATGAGCGTGCCCGCGGC
This sequence comes from Microtetraspora glauca, assembly GCF_040656155.1. Taxonomy (NCBI): domain Bacteria; kingdom Bacillati; phylum Actinomycetota; class Actinomycetes; order Streptosporangiales; family Streptosporangiaceae; genus Microtetraspora; species Microtetraspora glauca. Next base: position 38,635 of record NZ_JBFALK010000005.1, on the reverse strand, counting down.
CATGCCGGCGCCCCACCCGACCAGCAGGGCCCTGTGGTGGAGCCGCCGGGTGAACAGTCCGATGGCGACGGCGGGGAAGGTCTGCAGGATCCAGACCCCGCCGAGCAGTTGCAGGTTGATGGCGTCCTGGTCGCGCAGCCCGAAGACGAAGACGACCGCCCCGATCTTGGTGCTGAGCGAGACCAGCTGGGCGATCCGCGTCTGGTGCTTCGGCGTGGCGGTCGGATGGAAGCACTCGACATAGATGTTGCGGACGAACGTGGTGGCCACCGCGATCGACATCACCGCGGCAGGCACCAGCGCGCCGACGGCGAGGGCGCCGAAGACCAGGCCGGTCAGGGCGGCGGGCATCAGTTCCTTGACGAGCAGCGGGACGGCGGCCTCGGCGCTGCCGGACGGCGCGTGGATGCCGGCCGCGAGCGCGGCGACGCCCAGCATGGCGAACATCGCCAGCACCGCCGTCCAGGCGGGCAGCGCGATCGACGCGCGGCGCAGTGTGTCGGCGCTCGACGCGGCGAACGTCGCGGTCAGCACGTGAGGGTAGAGCAGCAGGGCCAGCGCCGAGCCCAGCGCGAGGGTGGCGTACACCGCGAACAGGTTCGGGTCGAGGCTGAGCGACGCCGCGGGCACCGCCCCCGAGGAGAGCGCGCGCTCGGCGCCGTCGAACATCGGGCCGGGCCCGCCGAGCCGGTCGAGCACGAGGAAGGACACGGCGAGGGCGGCGCAGAAGATCGCCACGCCCTTCATCAGCGAGATGACCGCCGGGGCGCGCAGGCCGTGCCGGTAGGTGGCCACGGCGAGCACCGCGAACACGCCGACCAGCGCGAGATCGCCGAACGCCCCGCGCGGGTAGAGCCCGCCCGCCGACAGCACCGCCCGGATGCCCACGAGCTGCAACGCGATGTAGGGCATCGTGGCCAGCACTCCCGTCACCGCGACGACGAGCGCGAGAGCCGGAGAGCCGTACCGTCCCCGGACGACGTCGGCGACGGTGATGTGCCCGTGGCGGCGTGCCTCCGACCAGAGCCGCGGCAGCAGGACGAAGGCGAGCGGGCACACGATCACGGTGTACGGCAGCGCGAAGAACCCGATCGCCCCGGTGCCGTACACCAGTCCGGGAACGGCGGCGAAGGTGTAGGCCGTGTAGATCGTCCCACCGAGCAGGAACCAGGTCGTCGGGGTGCCGAACCGGCGATCCGCCAGCGCCCAGCTCTCCAGCGTCGGCAGTTCGGGAGGGAGGCGGAACCTGCGGGCGGCGACCGCGAGCAGCGAGGTACCACCGAGCACAGCGAGGAACGTGGTCGCACTCAACGGCTCGATCATCGGCCACCGTCCATAGAAGCCCGGCAATTACCTTCATGTTGCGTGGAGTCCCCGATTGGTTGACACGAAATCTCCTCGAAAAACGGGGTAAACCAACTCGCTCGTGTCCGCAACCCTGCATCAGACCGCGGAAACTCTCGGGAGGGCACGATGGTGAAGCCGAATTGGACGGCACGGCGCGCCGCCGCCGCTGTCTGCCTGGCCATTCCCGTACTGGCGCTCCTGTGGGTGCCGTGGTATCCCCACGATGCGCCGCATTTGGCCGGAATGCGGTTCTTCTTCTGGTATCAGCTGCTTTGGGTACCGGGAAGCGTGGTGTTCATGGCCGCCGCGTACGCGCTGCGACGTGATCGTCCGCCGGACGATCATTCCGGGCGCGATGACAGCGGCCTGTAACGCACGATGAGCGTCGTTTGTAATATCCGCCTCGCGCGGCGTGGATATCGCGAATGATCGCTGGTCGTGAACGCGGCGCGCGTCACCCCGTAATGGTGGCGCGCGTCGCGGATAATGCGGCTCGGCCCCTTCGGCGGGCCCTGAGCTGATCTTTCTCGGCAATCCCGTGTGTTTTGTCCTGCCTTCGTTTCAGGAGGATCATCCATGTCCAAAACCGGTTCCGGTGGCGCCAGGGTCACTCCCAGATCGATAGCCGTATGGACCGCCGTCGCGGCGGTGGGCGCGGTGGCCTGGGGCGTCCTGGCGCTGTCCCGTGGCGAGAAGATCTCGGCGATCTGGCTGGTGGCCGCCGCGCTCGGCTCCTACGCGATCGCCTACCGCTTCTACTCCCGTTTCATCGCCCGCAGGGTGCTCGGTGTCGACGATCGCAGGGCGACCCCGTCCGAACGGCTCGACAACGGCGTCGACTTCCATCCGACCGACCGGCGCGTACTTTTCGGCCACCACTTCGCCGCGATCGCCGGCGCCGGCCCCCTGGTCGGCCCGGTCCTCGCCGCGCAGATGGGCTACCTGCCGGGCACGATCTGGATCATCGTCGGGGTGATCTTCGCCGGGGCGGTCCAGGACATGGTCACCCTGTTCTTCTCGATGCGCCGCGACGGCAAGAGCCTCGGCCAGATGGTGCGCGAGGAGATCGGCCCGGTGGGCGGGACCGCCGCGTTGGTCGCGGTGTTCGCCATCATGATCATCCTGCTCGCGGTGCTCGCGCTCGTCGTGGTGAACGCGCTCGCGCACTCGCCATGGGGCACCTTCTCCATCGCGATGACCATGCCCATCGCCCTCTTCATGGGCGTCTACCTGCGCATGCTCCGGCCGGGTAAGGTCATGGAGGCCAGCGTCATCGGCGTGGTGCTGCTGCTGCTGGCCATCGCGGGCGGCAACTGGGTCCAGAACTCGGCCTGGGCCGACGCCTTCACGCTGAGCCCCCAGACCCTCGTCATCTGCCTGGTGGTCTACGGCTTCTTCGCCTCGGTGCTGCCGGTGTGGATGCTGCTGACGCCGCGCGACTACCTGTCGACGTTCATGAAGGTCGGCACGATCGGACTGCTCGCCGTCGGCGTGGTCGTCGCTGCGCCGCACCTGCAGAACGAGGCGATCACCAAGTTCGCGCTCAGCGGCACCGGGCCGGTCTTCGCCGGGTCGCTGTTCCCGTTCCTGTTCATCACCATCACCTGCGGCGCGATGTCGGGCTTCCACTCGCTCATCGCCTCCGGCACCACGCCGAAGATGCTCCAGAAGGAGTCGCAGGTCCGGCTGATCGGCTACGGCGCGATGCTCATGGAGTCGTTCGTCGCCATCATGGCGCTGATCGCCGCGTCCGCGCTCGAACCCGGCCTCTACTACGCGATGAACGCGCCCGTCGCCCTGCTCGGCACCACTCCCGAGAGCGCGGCGGCCGCCGTCACGAAGCTGGGATTCGTCATCACCCCGGACAACCTGCGCGCCGCCGCGGCGGCGGTCCAGGAGCAGACCGTGATCGCCCGCACCGGCGGCGCCCCCACCCTCGCCGTAGGAATCTCGGAGATCCTGTCCGGCATCTTCGGCGGGGCGGGGTTCAAGGCGTTCTGGTACCACTTCGCGATCATGTTCGAGGCGCTGTTCATCCTGACCACCGTGGACGCCGGCACCCGTGTCGCCCGCTTCATGCTGCAGGACTCCCTTGGCAACCTGTGGAAGCCGATCGGGCGGGTGAGCTGGAAGCCCGGCCTGTGGGGCACCAGCGCGCTGGTCGTGCTCGCCTGGGGCTACTTCCTCTACACCGGCGTCACCAACCCGCTGGGCGGCATCAACCAGCTCTACCCGCTGTTCGGCCTCTCCAACCAGCTCCTGATCGCGGTCGCGCTGACCCTGGCCACCACGATCCTGGTCAAGTCGGGCAAGCTCAGGTGGGCGTGGGTCCCCGGCATGCCGCTGCTGTGGATCGTCGCGGTGACGATGACCGCGAGCTGGCAGAAGGTCTTCCACGACGACCCCAAGATCGGCTTCTTCGCCCAGCGGGAGAAGTACGCCGACGCGCTGGCTGCGGGCAAGGTGCTCGCCCCGGCGAAGAACCTCGACCAGATGCACACCGTCGTCGTGAACTCCACCGTCGACGGCGTGCTCGCGGCGATGTTCGCGGCGCTCGTCCTCCTGGTCATCGGCAACGCCGCGGTCGTCTGCTGGCGGGCGGTACGCGCCCGTGAGCCGCTGCCGATCGCCGAGGCGCCATACGTCGAGTCCACCATCGTCGCGCCGTCCGGACTGTTCTCCTCCGCCGCCGAGCGCCGCGAGCTCGCGTACGCCGGAGTCGGCGCCACGGCCGCCGGTGGATCGGTCGCCGGTGGATCGGAGACGGGCGTCGGTCATGCGGGCGCTGGTCATGCGGGCACTGGTCACGAGAGCGCCGGTCACGCGGGCTCCGCCGGCACGGGAGGGGACGGCGCGGACGCGGGCGCCAGGGAGGCGGAGACGCCGTGACCCCGCGATCCCTGCTGCGCTTCGCGCGGTGGTACGTCCGCGAGATCACCGGGGTGACCGAGTACGACCGGTACCTCGACTGGCACCGCGCCCACCCGCACATGCCGCTGCTCTCCAGGCGGGAGTACGAGCGGCTGCGCATCGACCGGCGGGACGCCGACCCCGGCGCCAGGTGCTGCTGAGAGATCCGCCGGCACACGAAACCACGCGAAATCGTACGAGACGCACGAGACCGCACTGACAGCCATCCACACGGTCCATCCACACGGCCCACCGAGAAGGCCGATCCACACGGCCCACCGGCACCGAGAAGGCCGATCCACATGGACCACTGAGAAGGCCCATCCACACGGCCCACCGACACCCACAACCCACAACCCACGGCCGTCCGCACCCACACCCACAGGGTCCGCTGACAGCCCATCCACACACCCCACCCATCGACGCGTCTCCCGCGACCGATTGACCGGCCACCGTCCGACCGGCCGTCCCACCGGCGGCCGGTCGGGCGCCACCGTCTGTCAGACCGGCCGTGCGGGGGACGCGTCGTCCCCTACCGCGGATCCCTACCGCCGATCCCTACCGCCAGACCGCCTGCCCTGCCGCCCGCCCTACCGCCAGGCCTGACCGGCCCACCGGTCCACCGGTCCACAGAAGGAGCGCACGGACCGTGGACGAAACCGCGGATGGAACACCGAGGAGAACGACGTGACAGACCCACCGTTACCGCATGTCCGGACACCCCGGCCGCGCAGTCCGGGCCCCTGGGCTCGCCTGGGCGCCACGGCGCTGCTGGCGGCACCCTTCCCTGCCCTGCTGTGGGTCGGGGGATACGCGCGAACGGGCCCGTGGTTGCTCGGTTTCCCGTATTTCTACTGGTATCAGCTGCTGTGGGTGTTCCTGTCCTCCGGCATGACCTGGTGCGCCTATCTCCTCATGACCCGTACAGGTCGCTCGCCGGACCACACGCCCGGCGCGTACGGCGGGCCCGACGAGGGCCGCAGGTACGGCGGATACGGCACGTCCAGCGGGCGGAGTGAGAACCCCGAGGACCGCGGATACGGCGGGTACGCCGGTCGCGGCGGTCGCGGCGATTTCGGGGAGTACGGATTCGGGGACCACGGCGAGCACCGCGAGAGGTTCCGATGAATCTGGACACCGTTGACTGGACCGCACTGACGATCCTGGTGATCTTCTTCTTGGTGGTGACCGTCATGGGATTCACCGCCGTACAGGGGCGCCGGGGACGGCACACGGCGGGACCGATGCACACGCTGGACGAGTGGGGGTTGGGGGACCGGGGCTTCGGCACCCTGTCGTCCTGGTTCCTCCTGGGCGGCACCATCTACACCGCGTACACGTTCATCGCCATACCTGCGGCGATGTTCTCGACGGGCGCGGTGAGTGGGTTCTTCGCCGTGCCCTACACCATCCTCACGTATCCGCTGATCTTCATCGTGATGCCGCGTCTGTGGTCGGTGGCCCACCGCCGCGGCTACGTCACGCCCGCGGACTTCGTACGCGGGCGCTACCAGAGCAGGAGCCTCGCGCTGGCGGTGGCCGTGACCGGACTCATGGCCACCCTGCCCTACATCGCGTTGCAGCTCGTGGGCATCCAGGCGGTGTTCGAGGTCATCGGCCTCGGAAGCAGCAACGCCTTCGTCAACGACCTGCCGCTCGCCGCCTCCTTCACCGTGCTGGCCGCCTTCACGTACTTCAGCGGCCTGCGGGCGCCCGCGCTCATCGCGGTGCTCAAGGGCGTGCTGCTGTGCCTGGTGGTCTTCGTGGCGTTCGCCTACCTGCCCCACAAGCTCGGCGGATTCGAGGCGATCTTCACCTCGGCCGGCGAGAAGATGGCGGCGGTCGATCCGCAGACCGGTCAGCCCACCGGTGTCTTCGTTCCCGGCGAGACCGGTTTCTGGGCGTACGCCACGCTGGCCCTCGGGTCGGCGATGGCGCTGGTGGTCTACCCGCACACGGTCACCGCGGCGCTGGCCACGCGGAGCCGCGACGTCATGCGCCGCAACGCGGCCCTGCTGCCCGTCTTCACGCTGGTCCTCGGGCTGTTCGCGCTGCTCGGGTTCTTCGCGGTGGCGGCGCGTGTCCGGCCCACGGGGCTGGACGGCCTGCCCAACCCCCAACTGGTGGTGCCGGAGCTGTTCGCGACCCAGTTCCCGAGCTGGTTCGGCGGCGTCGCGATGGCGACCATCGCCATCAGCGCCCTCGTGCCCGCCGCGATCATGTCGATCGCCGCCGCGAACCTGGTGAGCCGCAACATCTACCGCGAGCTGGTCAACCCGGACGCGACCGCCCGCCAGGAGGTACGGGTCTCCAAGGCCGCGTCGTTCCTCGTCAAGTTCGGCGCGCTCGCCTTCGTCCTGTTCCTCGACAGGAGGTTCGCGCTGGACTTCCAACTCCTCGGCGGGATCTGGATCCTGCAGACCTTCCCCGCGATCGTCTTCGGGCTGTACACCCGCTGGTTCCACCCGGCGGCGCTGCTGGCCGGCTGGGCCGCGGGCATGGTCTACGGCACTCTCACGGCGTACGACATCGTCAGCCCGCGGACAGGGAAACACTTCGGCGGCTCGCTGGCCGAGATCCCGTTGCTGGGCGACGGGCGCCTGGGCTACATCGCGCTCACCGCTTGCGCGTTGAACGCGGTCGTCAGCGTGGCCGTCACCATCCTGCTGCGTGCGGCCGGACTGCCCAACGGGCGCGACGGGACGGCCGCCGGTGACTACCACGCCGACGCCGGCGACCCGCATGTCGAGCCGATCAGGGAGCTCACCCGCTGAGGCCCGCCGGCGCGGGGGGAGCGGATCGTCAGTCCGGCCCGCGCCTGCGGGAGGCGCGTTGCCGGCAGGCGTGGGAGCAGTAGACGCGGGGACGGCCCGACGTCGTCGACTCCAGCGGCCCGCCGCACACCTCGACACGCGCACGCCGGTCATTACGGTGTGTCCGGCCAAGACCGCTCGTCAGGAGCACGGCCCGGACGGGTCGTCTCCGGTCACTACGGAGTGTCCGGTCACGGCGCGAGTGCGGCGAAGCGGTCGGTCGCGGCGATGAGAGCGTCCCTGACACCGGAGTGGCCGGCGCCGTGCGCCGCGTCGTCCACGAGGACGAGCGTCGCGTCGGGCCAGGCGCGGGCGAGTTGCCAGGCGATGTCGGGCGGTCCGCTCATGTCGAGGCGGCCGTGGACCAGGACCCCCGGGATGCCGGCCAGCCGGTCCGCGTCCCGGAGGAGGGCGCCCTCCTCCAGCCACGCGGTGTTCGACCAGTAATGCGTGACCAGCCGGGCGAAGGTCATCCGGAACGACGGGTCCTCATAGCGCGGGTCGGGCCGGTGATCTCTCACGGTGGCGACGTGGGTGTCCTCCCACGCGCACCAGTCCCTGGCCGCCTTCTCGCGTACGGCGGGGTCGGGGTCGTGCAGCAGCCTGCTGTACGCCCCGGCGAGGTCGCCGTCACGCTCGCCCTCCGGGACGCCGTCACGGAAGCGTGCCCACTCCTCGGGGAAGACCCGGCCCATGTCGCGGGTCACCCACTCGACCTCCCGGCGTGAGGTCGTGACGACGCTGAACAGGATCATCTCCGAGACACGTTCGGGGTGCGTCTCGGCGTACGCCAGCCCGAACGTCGAGCCCCACGAGCCGCCGAAGACCAGCCAGCGGTCGATCGCCAGGTGCGCGCGCAGCCGTTCGACGTCGGCCAGCAGATGCGCGGTCGTGTTGGCGGACAGGTCGGTGTCCGGGGCGTCGGCGCGCGGCGTGCTGCGCCCGCAGCCGCGCTGGTCGAACAGCACGATCCGGTACGCCTGCGGATCGAAGTAGCGCCGCCACCCCGGGGTGCACCCGGACCCGGGCCCGCCGTGCAGCACGACGGCGGGCTTCCCATCGGGATCGCCGCAGGTCTCCCAGTGGACGAGGTGACCGTCGCCCACGTCGAGCATGCCGCTGTCGTACGGCTCGATCTGGGGATAGAGGCTCATGCGATCTCCTTCCGCAAAATTATGACAGCGCTGTTACATTAGCGGCCATGGAGAGCATGCCGGAGCGCGCGGCCGTCGGGACGTTGCTGCGTCACGTACTGGAACTGCTCGACGGCGACGTGGCCAAGGTGTACGACGAGCTGGGCCTGCCCGGCTACCGGCCCCGCTTCTCGCCGTACGTGCGGGCGCTGGTGGCGGACGGCCCGGCGTCGATCCGCGAGCTGGCCGGGAAGGTCGGGGTCACACACTCGGCCGCCAGTCAGACCGTGGCACAGATGACCCGCTCCGGCCTGGTGGCCGTCGAACCCGGTGCGGACGCCCGGCAGCGGATCGTGCACCTCACCCCCAGGGCCCGCGAGTCGCTGCCGGTGATCGAGGCGGAGTGGGCGGCGACCGAGGCCGCCGCCAGGGGGCTGGACGCCGAGTTGCCGATGCCCCTCGCCGACCTGCTGACGCAGACCGTGCTGGCGCTGCGGCGCAAGCCCTTCCGGCAGCGCATCGCCGAGTCCGGACTGGACGTGACCCCGGGGGAGTAGGGGATCAGGCGAAGCCGGCGAGCTTGTAGAGGACCAGCGATCCCGCGACCGCGACGTTGAGGCTGGCTCCGGTGCCGATCATCGGGATCTCCACGACGGCGTCGAGGAGGTCGAGCGCTTCGGGCGGGATGCCGTCGCGCTCGTGGCCGAGGACCGCGACGGTCGGACGGCGGGCCATCGGCAGGTCGGCCAGCCGTACCGCGTTCTCGGCGAGTTCCACGCCCAGAACCCGGGTACCGGCCGCCCTCTGCTGGTCGAGCCACCTCAGCGGCCCGCGTACCCAGTGCACGCAGGCCGGACGGCGAAGCGTGTTCCCGCGATCGAGCGCCTCGGGCACCCACGGCAACCGGGGTACGGCCAGGCAGGCCCCGGCGGCGTCGCACGTGCGGAGCAGCGTTCCGAGGTTGGCTCCGTGCATGGGCCACAACGGCGCGACGCACAGATGGCCGAGACAGCGCTGGGGGCGCCGGCGGCGCTGGGTTCGCAGATCTTCGCGGGTACTGACGCGTATCGCGGGACCGCTGACGACCGGGCTCATGACAGGGCGCGGAAGGCTCCCGCGAGGAGAGGAATGTTCATCGCGACGGGCGCTTTCAGCGGCGCGCCCAGACCATCGACGAGATCAGGGATGTGTTCCGACTATAGACCGAAGATCCACACTTGGCCACGCCCACGCCCACGCCCACGCCCACGCGCAGGCTCACGGCCACGGGCACGGTGATGGTCACGGTGATGGGCACGGTCACGGCCATGGGCGCAGCACGGCGTCGGACCGCGTACGACCGGTCGGCCGGTGCCGTCGACATCGGCGTGGCGAGCGTCGGGCGGAACCCGGCCGCCCGGCTCGCCGCCGATGGAAACTTTCAGACCCCCTAGTCGTGGATTCGCCTCGCGTACCAGCTCAGCGTCATGGGCTTGAATACGGTTCGGCCACGCGCCTTGTGTCGCGAAATATTTCGGATGAACATCCGGAATGTTTCATATCTGCGCACTCCTCCACGCGAACGCACCCCCCTAGTCAGGAAGGACAGCGGATGAGGGTGAAAGCTCGGGCGTTGGGCGCGGTGATCGCGACCGTGCTGCTCATGCTCACGGGCCTGGTCATGGCCGTGCCGGCCTCCTCGGCGTCGCTCACCGAAGTGACCGGCTTCGGCACCAACCCCACCAACCTGCGGATGCACCTGTACGTACCGGACCGCCTCCCCGCGCGTCCGGCGATCCTGGTCGCGGTGCACTACTGCACCGGCTCCGGCCCGGCCTTCTACTCCGGCACCCAGTTCGCCTCGCTGGCGGACCAGTACGGCTTCATCGTGATCTATCCGTCGGCGACCAGGAGTGGTTCCTGCTTCGACGTCTCCTCCTCGCAGGCGCTGCGCCACGACGGCGGCAGCGACCCGGTGGGCATCGTGTCCATGGTCAGGTACGTCCAGCAGCGCTACACCACCGACACGTCCAGGGTCTACGTCACCGGGGCGTCCTCCGGAGCGATGATGACCAACGTCCTCCTGGGCGGCTACCCCGACGTGTTCAAGGCGGGGGCGGCGTTCATGGGCGTGCCGTTCGGCTGCTTCGCCACGACCGACGGCTCCAGCTGGAACAGCACCTGCGCCAACGGCAACCTGATCAAGACCCCGCAGGAGTGGGGTGACCTGGTGCGGGCCGCGTACCCCGGCTACAGCGGGGCCCGGCCGCGTATGCAGGTCTGGCACGGCACCGAGGACTCGACGCTGCGCTATCCCAACCTCCAGGAGGAGATCAAGCAGTGGACCAACGTCCACGGGCTCAGCCAGACGCCGACCCTCACCGACCAGCCGCAGCCGAACTGGACGCGTACGCGGTACGGAAGCAGCGGGGTGAACGCCCCCGTCGAGGCGATCAGCGTCCAGGGCGTGGGGCACAGCCTGCCCACCAGCGGTATGGAACTGGCCGCCATCCGGTTCCTCGGCCTGGACACCACCAGTGCGTCACCCAGCCCTTCGGCGAGCCCCTCGGCGAGTCCGTCACCCTCGCCCAGCCCCTCGCCCAGCCCCTCGACGTCGCCGACCGGGTCCGGCCCGTGCCGGGTCACCTACACGATGAACAGCTGGAACACCGGCTTCACCGCGTCCGTCACCATCGCCAACACCGGAAGTTCGGCGATCAACGGGTGGGGCCTGTCGTTCACGCTGCCCGGCGGGCAGAGTGTCACCTCCGCGTGGAACGCCACGGTGTCACCCTCCAGCGGCCAGGTCACCGCCAGGAACCTCTCCTACAACGCGAGCATCCCGCCGGGCGGCTCGACCGAGTTCGGCTTCCAGGCCACCCACACCGGCAATACCGGTAAGCCGACCTCGTTCACGCTCAACTCCACGACCTGCGTCACCGGCTGACACGCCCCTGCCGTACGGTCTGCGGCGTGGCGGCCATCGGGTCGCCACGCCGACGTGCGAAGCCGGCGCGGCTCGCACGGAGCCGGCCGGTCTCGCACGGATGTCCGCCGGTCCCGTGGTCAGGGGATGAGGAGGACGCGGCCGAGCTGCGAGCGGCTCTCCAGGATCCGGTGCGCCTCGGCCGCCTCGGTCAGCGGCAGGCGGGCGTGCAGCGTGGCGCGCAGCCTCCCCTCCACCGCGTGGCGTGCCGCCTCGTCCATGTCCTCGCGTGCCTGCTTGGGCGCGGCGGCGCGCCAGGCGAGCAGCGAGAACCCCGTCACCGACCTGACCGCGAACAGGCTCATCACGGGGATGTCGGTGACCTCGCCGCTCGCCGCCCCGTAGACGACGGCCCGGCCGAACGGGGCAAGGAGGTCGAGGCTGCTCCTCAGGACGCCGCCACCGACGGAGTCCAGGACGACGTCGACACCGCCCGGCGCGATCTCGCGTACCCGCTCGGGCCAGTTCGCGGCGGAGTAGTCGACGGCGGCGTCCGCGCCGAGCGCGCGGGCGAAGTCGAGCTTGGCGGGGGAGCCCGCGGTGGCGATCACCGTAGCGCCGGCGATCTTGGCGAGTTGCACGGCCAGGTGACCGATGCCTCCCGTGGCGGCGTGGACTAGCACGGTTTCGCCGGGCGACAGCCGGGCGGTGCGCAGGGCGCCCAGTGCCACCGGGGCGCCCATCGGCAGCATGCTGGCGGTGGCGTCGTCGATTCCGTCCGGTACGGGCGCGAGCCACTCGGCGTCGGCCAGGACCTGATCGGCGAAGGCGTCTTCGGCCAGCGTGGCGACCCGCCGCCCGACGAGGTCGGCGCCGACGCCCGGTCCGACGGCGTCGATCGTGCCCACCACGTCGCCGGTGAGCACGGCGGGCAGCTCCCGCCGATAGATGCCGCCGGTGTCGGGCCCCTGGCGGAACTTCACGTCGACGAAGTTGGCGCCGATCGCCTCGGCGCGGATCCGTACCTGCCCGGGGCCGGGGACGGGAGGCTCGGCCTCCTCCATGACGAGTACCTCGGGGCCTCCGTAGGCGTGATAGCGGATTCGGCGCATGATGTCCTCCAGAGTTCGCAATAAACTGGACCGACGGTCAAGATGGGCGAGAGCGTACTTGACCGACGGTCCACTTGTCTATGTGGAAGAGGTCCTTATGGCTGAGGGGCGTCGCGAGCGCGCCGACGCGGCACGGAACCGGCAGGCGATCCTGCGGGCGACGGAGGAGCTGCTGGCTCAGTACCGGCCGGAGCAGGTCTCCATGGAGCGGGTCGCCGCCGCGGCCGGAGTCGGCAAGGGCACGGTGTTCCACCGTTTCGGCAGCCGGCTGGGGCTCATGGTCGCGCTGATGCAGGAGCGCGCGTACGCGTTGGACGAGGCCGTCACGAACGGACCACCGCCGTTGGGCCCCGGTGCTCCGCCGGAGGAACGGCTCATGGCCTTCCTGGACGCGGTCGCCGAGCTCGTCGGCCGCAACAAGGGGCTGCTCGCCGCGCTCGGTCACGCCGCCACCGCGTCCAGGCCGGAGTGGAGGGAGCAGGGGGCACAGGCGGGCCAGGTCGAGGACTGTGCCCAGGGGTCACCGGACGACCATCCCGTCTACCGGTTCTGGCACGGCCACACCAGCACGCTGATCGCCGAGCGGCGACCGGAACTGGACGCGGAGCTGCTGGCCCACATTCTGCTGGGCAGCCTGCAGAGTGAACCGGTCCTGAGGTTGCTGGAGCGCGGGGAGTCGGCGCGGCTGGCCGCGTCGCTACGCGTCATGGCCGCCGCGATGCTCGCGGCCCCTGCCCCCTCCTGACCCGGCCAGTACAGGGCGCCGGGCCGGTACTGGGTGTCTGGCCGGTACTGGGTGTCTGGCCGGCACAGGGCGTTCCGGCGGGTTCGCGGCGGCGCTCGACCCGGCCGGACGATCAGGTTGCGGTGTCGTCCGAGACCGGCGCGCCGCTCCCACCCCTCGCCTTGTGCACCCAGGCGCGGGCGAGCTCGGGGTCGTCGCGGCGCGCGGGAGACGGGATGACGGTCGCGGTGCGGCGCGGGCCGTCGCCGGTGACGACGTCATCCCCGCCGACCCACCAGCCGCGCTCGATGAGCTGAGCGCGCCGCCGGCGATAGGCGACCTGGAGGGCGTCGCTGCGCAGGTGCAGCTCGTCGGACAGGTCGAACGGCAGCAACTCGGGGCGCTGCGACTCCACCACCGGCCGGTCCTGGAGCAGGATCCGCTCGATCCGTCTGCGCGCGTTGCCGTCCGCCCAGCGGCCGGTGAGGAAGTTGCGAAAGCCCAGGATCTTGACCAGCGTACGGTCCTGCGAGATCGGGATGTTGAAGTCGTAGAGGATCATGTCGCCGAACGGGAGCCGGATGTGGATCTTGACCATGTTCGGCAGGTACCAGCCGTTGGTGACCGTCACCTGTTCGGGCCTGCTCCGGTGGCGCGCGAGGACGCCCCACAGCCCCCTGGGCGGTGCCGAGCTGAGTCGGATGTCCGCCACCGCCGACCAGTCGTCCAGGGTGATCGTGTAGTCGGGGATCTCCGGCCTGTCGGGGTCGCCGAACGTCGTGCCGTGCACGAACGGGATGTGCGCGGAGTCCACGACGTTCTCCAATGTCCGCTCGTAGTTGGCGGCGAACTCCATCTCGACGTGGACGGCGTGGAAGGCAGGGTCGCCGTGCTCGGGGATGTGCGGGATGGGCGGCCGCGCCTCCTCGGGCAGGTCGCCGAGGAACGCCCACACCATGCCGTACCTCTCGACGGTCGGATAGGAGTCGACCCGGGCCTTCCCGGGAATCCCGCGTCCCGGCGGATTGGCGGGGATCCGCACGCAGGCGCCGCCGGGCTCGTATTCCCAGCCGTGGTAGGGGCACGCGACGGTGTCGCCCTTCACCGTGCCCATCGACAGCGCGCCGCCCCGGTGCACGCACAGGTCGGACAGGCAGACGACCTCGCCCCTGCGTGTGCGGTACAGGACGAAGTCCTGGCCGAGGCAGGTCACCTTCGCCGGCCTGCGCCCGACTTTGTCGCCGAACTCCACCGCGTACCAGAAGTTCTTGAGCATGGTCCCGCCCCCCGCGTCGACGCGCGGCCGTCGAACCGTCCGAGTACGGCTCGCGCCCGCGTTGCTTCCTGACACAGGTGTGTTCGCAGGAAGACGGTCGTCAGTTGCCCGGAATCTCGAAGAACATCCAGGCCGGCGGGATCAGGCGGTCGCCACGGTCGCCGAACGGGATCGGCGGCCCCCGGTCCCAGGAGGAGGCCGCCGCGTTGAAGCCGCTCCCCGCGCCGCGCCCGCGCTCGATCATGATGGGTGGCGAGGCCCTCGTGCCGCGCCCGCTCTTCACGTACTCGCGCCGACCGGCGGGCGCGCCGGCCGAAGGCGTCCTGCTGAGCCGTACGAACAAGAGATGGTGGTAGAGATGATCACAGTCGACGACGTGCGTCGGGTGGCGCTGGCCCTGCCGCGCACCTCGGAGCATCTGATACGAGACCGGATCAAGTTCCGGGTCGGCAGGATCGTCTATCTCGCGATCTCGCCCGACGAGACGACGATGGGGTTCGCCTTCCCCAAGGAAGAGCGCGCGGCGCTCGTCGCGGCCGAGCCCGGGAAGTTCCACATGCCGCGCCCGTCCGATGAGCGGTACAACTGGGTCCAGCTCACGATGGCGGCGATCGACGCGACCGAGATGCGGGAGATCGTCATCGACGCGTGGCGGATGGCCGTCCCCAAGAGGGTGGCCGCCGCCTATCTCGAGAGCATCTCCCGCCGGCCGGGCGGCGCCTGAGGCTCCCGGAGCCCGGCCCGTCGCCGGAGCGCGGTCAACCGCTGGGCGCCGGTTGGAGTGCGGTCAGCTGCTGGAGGCCGGTTGGAGTGTGGTCAGCTGCTGGAGGTCGGCCACGAGTCCGGCCAGTGTTTCCGGCACCAGCGAATAGCAGATGGTGGTGCCTTCGCGCCGCGTACGCACCAGTCCGGCCTCACGCAGCACCTTCAGGTGCGCGGAGATCGTCGGCTGGCTCACGGAGAACTCGTCGGTGAAGTCGCACGCGCAGATGTCGGACTCGACCGCGAGCCTGCGCACGATCCCGAGCCGCACCGGATTGGCCAGCGCGCGAAGCACCGCGACGTCCACGGTCTCCACAGCGTCCACGGTCTCCACGGTATCCACGGTCTCCACGGTCTCCACGGTCTCCACGGTCTCCACGGTCTCCACGGTCTCCACGGTCTCCACGATGGACAGCGTATCGTCTCCGAGCTATATAGTCTGAACCCTATATAGAAGGAGAACGATGGATCACCTCGACGAAGCACTGGTCCGGCTGGCGCCCACCGGACCCGAGTACCGCGGCGGCCTGTCCAACCACGGCCCGATGGTCGCCGAGGCCCTGGTACGGCTGGGCGCGGCGGAGACGATCGCCGACTGGGTCTCGGGCTACCTGCCCCGGCTCGACGGCGGGCCCGACGTTCGCGGCCGCGTCACCGACTGGCGGGCCGCGCTCGGCGACCGGCGCAGGGTCGGCGACTGGACCGCCTACTTCACTGAGCGCCTGACCGAGGCCCCGTGGCGTGCGGTGCTGGCCGAATGGTGGCCGCGGCTCACCCCGGGCCTGGCCGCGGGCGCGACGCACGGCGTGATCCGCGCCTCGCACGCGGTCAGGGCGCTGGCCGAGCAGGAGACCCCGCCGAGGTTCACCGAGCTGGCCCAGGCGCTGGCGTACTGGGCGGCCGGATACGTCGAGCTGCCGGGGCGGCCGCTGACCAGCGGTGTGCGGACGCTGGAACAGGCGGTCGCCGTACTGCCGATCCTGGAACTGGCGCCGACCGAGCTGATCGTGGCGCACCTCGCGCACCTGCGGGACCTGCCGGAGTTCGCCGGAGTCGTCTCCTCGCTGCGCCCGCCCACGGACGTCGCCGCCGACCTGACCGAGCTGACCCGGGTGTTCGCCGGGGTGTTCCTGACGCACGGCAGGCACGCGCCGATCGACTTCATCCACGCGGTGACGGCGCCGGTGGCGGTGTCGTCGGTGCTGGACCACCTGCCCAAGGAGCTCTGGCGGCCCACATACGACGCCCTGTGGCAGGTGGCCGCCGCGCTGTACAGCGGCTTCGCGTATCAGGGCACGGTCGAGCCGCTTCCCTCCGATGACCCTCCGGCGCCGGGCGAGCTGGCCGGGAGGGCCGCCGAGACCGGCGACGCCCACGCCATCAAGCTGACCGAGGCGGCGCTCCGCCAGCACACGAGGACCGGCGATCCAGTCTTCCTCCATGCCGCCGCTCGCTCGGTGGAACTGCTCCGCTGACGGCACACCCACCACCCGCCGTCCGGGCGGCCTTGAACCTGCCCTCGATCATCGAGAAGCGCCGCCGAGCGTCGGCACGGCGCCGCACTCGGCCCACTCCACGCCGACCCCGCGCAGTCCGGCGGACCAGGGCCCCGTCACCTCGGCGAGCCCGGCCGCGTCGGGCGGGGTGCGCCCGAGCCCGATGGCGAACCGAGCCCGTCCCTGCCCGGCGTCGAACGGCTGGGGCCAGGCATGCGCGTCCTGGATTCCCGCGCGTTCGAGAGAGGCGAGCAGCGCCCGCATCCGGCCCCGGACCCGCCCCAGCGTCACGCCGAACTCCTCCGCCCGCCCGGCCCGTACGGTCACGACGGCCCACGCGGCGTGCCGCCGATGCAGCGGCGGCGGCGACAGCAGCTCCGCCAGGGGATCGCGGCCGGCCTCCGCCGCCGCCTCCGTGGTCTCCCAGGCGTTGTAGAGCTCCCGCGTCAGAAGATCCCGCCAGCCGGCGCCGACCTGCTCGCTGCACAGGCGGACCGGGGCCGTGGGAGTCATGATCTGTACAGCCGCGCCCCAGCCGTCATCCGGTGGTGTCTCCCGCCCTCGGCGCGGTGCCGTACCAGGTCGCGGCGGCGTTTCCTGCCCTCCGTCCGGTGCCGTGCCAGGCGGGGGCGGTGTCTCCTGCCCCGCGCCCGAGGTGGCCTCCGGCCACAGGCTGACCGGCCGCCGCCAGTCCCATGCCGCCCACATGCCGAAGAAGTGGCCGAGCAGGTCGCCGGGCGGGAGATCCCCGGCCTCCCGAACCGTTCGCGCCGCGAGGACGGCCCAGGCCAGGCCAGGAAGGCCGCCGAACGGAGCCGAGTCCAGCCCGCGCGCCTTCGCCCATGCCTTCACCTCACGGGCCAGCCGGGTGAACGCGGCAGCGTCCACGCCGACGGCGGCGAGGACGGCGTCGGCGTCGCTGATCGCGCTCAGGGCGATCGCCGCTTCCTCTCCCAGCTCGGTACGGCGGGCCACCGCCTCGGCCGGGGGCATCCCGGCGGTCGGGACGACGACCAGATCGACGTCGAGACCGACGCCGAGACCGCCGACCCGCGTCCGCAGCCCGGGGACCCGGGCGCCGACCACGCGCCGCGTCTCCGTCGCCTCCGGCAGCGCCGCCGCCACGCGCGCCTCGACGTCCGTGAGATCGGGCTCACCGGGCAGCGCCACGACCAGGTCGAGGTCCGCACCGGGCAGCGCGCACCCCAGCCGGCGCGATCCGGCGACGTGGACCACGCCTCCGGCCAGCGAGACCCGCAGCCGTTCCACGACGTCACGCGCCGCCGGTCCCCCGGGGACCCCGATGTCCTCGACCGTCCCCTGTCCGCCGGGGCCGCGACCGGCCGCTCGTGGCACGTCGCCGGGAGTCCCGCCTGCGCGCCCGGCCGGGCCGTGTGGGCCGGGTTCACGCGTGTTGTCAGTGATCCAGCGCACGTCGCCGGTTCCCAGGGCGACGGTCGCCCTGGGCCGCATCGGCTCCTCGCCTCGGCGGGACAGCAGGACCAGTTCGTCGACACGCACCGGCCCGCCGCCGAGTCGTGCCGCGCACTCGTCGATGAGGCGCTCCGGATCGCGGGCCCTGCCGAGCGTGAGGTGCGGCGTGTAGCCCTCCGCGCGGCCCCGGCAGCGGGGGAAGGCACGCTCCAGCGCGTCGCGCAGTTCCACCCACGGCTCACGCCCGGCGGAGGCCGGGTCCAGCCAGACCGTGGAGCCGTCACGGTGACGGAAGGCGCGCACGCCTTCGAGCAGTGCGGTGAACGGAGCGGTCGCGGCCGCGGCGGCCGCCACGAGAGGCGCCGCCTCCTCGAAATCGGATTCCGGTACAAAACCGAACATCACCGTGACATGCGGCGGCCACCTGCCGACCTTGGGGTCGTGTTCCTCGCGGATCTCCTGGATCGCGGGCCAGAGCTCCTCCGGCGGGATCCACGCCACCGCCGTCCGCGCGGTGGGCCGGGCGTCGAGAACTCCGGCCCGCGTGCCCTGCCCGTACTCGTTCTCGCCGACGACGATATCCACGGCGACGCCGTAGTGATCCGACACGAACAGCCCGCCCGGCGTCGCGGGGGAGTCGCCCCGCAGAACCGCCGCGCCGGCCCGCAGGTCGTGACCGCGCAGCAGTACGCGGTCGAGCCGGGACGCGCGGCCGGAGAGCGAGGAGACGGCCGCCAGCGGATTGGCCCGTGGATCGAAGGTCGGCGTCTGGTCGTCGAGCCCGTGCACCTCGGTCCAGGCGTCGCGCAGGCCGAGCACGTCGGCGGGCCCGCCTCCCCCGTCATTGAGGTCGCCGAGCAGGATGACGTCACCCTCCACGCCGCGCAGCACCTCGGCCAGCCGGTCGAGCTCGGCCCCGCGCCGGGCCGGGCCGTCCTCCGAATGGTCGCTGGTCAGATGCGTGCCGGCCACCACGATCGGCCCCGCCGCGGACTCCACCGTGACGGCGACGACGGCCTTGTGCGGGCCGAGGGCATGCCGGCCCGCCTCCCGCACGGGCAGGCGGCTGAGCAGGAGGAGCCCGCTGTCGTCGACGTCCCCGCCGCGCGGATCGGAGCCCAGCGTGTACGCGGAGCGAACCCACGGCGCCCGCAGCAGCATGTCGAGCAGCCCGGTCTCGACCTCCTGCAACGCGATGACGTCGGCGTCGGCCCGTTCCAGCGCCTCCAGCAGCAGCGGCCTGCGCCCGGCGGTGTCGATCCGGTCGCTGTCGTAGCGATCCCACAGGGTGTTCCAGGTCAGCACACGCAGGCGCGCCCCGGACGCGCCCGGCACGTGGGGCATCCCCGCCTGTACGGCCGGGGCCGGACTCCAACCGGTGAGCGGGTCCCACACGTACGGCACGCACGCGGTGAAGGACGGCTCCCGCAACCTGCGCGGTTCCCGTACCCGGCCCGCCTGGGACGAGTCGAGGAGGTCGAGGCCGGAGGCCCGATCCCAGACCACCTCGCCATCCGCCTCGACGAACATGATCCGGTGCCAGGGGATGTCGCCTCCGGGCACGAACGCGGGCAGCGGCACTCGCGTGGGAGCGGCCGCCCGCACGTTGATCCCCAGCACGAAGCGCGCCGGATCGAAGCGCGGATCCCAGCGGACCCGGTGATAGATCTCTTCGCTTGTTCGCATGGGCTCAGTCCGTACTGTCGAGGGCTCCGGCGGTGTCGTGGACCCGTCCGTCCGGCCCGGCGTACCAGGTGCGGTGCGCTTCCCACGGGAAGGGCGGGGCGAAGCGCCGGAGCTGGGCCGAGAGCACCTCCGGTGGTACCGGGTTCGCGCGGCCGCTGTTGCGCAGCGCCAGCTCGCCGTCGGGCACCAGCATGACGACGTGCGTCGTCAGCGCGTCGCGACGGCGGGCCACCGCGTGCACCAGCGAGCGTTGTCGCCGGTTCAGTGCCGTGGCGTCCCAGACGATTGTCCCGCCGCCGGCCAGCAGCTCGTCGAGCAGGTGCAGGCCCTCGCGGAGGATCGCGGGATTGGCCCGCTGGTCCGACCGGGATCCACGGGCCGCACGCAGGTCGTCGAGCGAGACGACGGCGTCGGCGCGGGTGGCCGGGCGGACGCCTCCATCGGTGCCTCTATCGGTGCCGGCGTTGCCGGTGGTGCCTGTGGTGACGAGGTTCCTGGCGAAGGTGCTCTTCCCGGTGCCCGACGGCCCGACCATGATGACGAGCCGGGGAAACGCGCCCGATCGCCACCGCCAGGTCGCCGCCACGGCCTCCTCCGGTGAGGAGATCCGGCCGAGTGCGTAGGCTTCCCGGGCCTCGGCCCAGCATCGGTCCGCCGCGTACGGGCCGCATCCGCCGAGCGCCGCGCGCAGTCCCTCGCGCAGCGGGCGCAGCGGCGCCTCGCCGAGCAGCCCCGCGTCCTCGGCGTGGAGCTCCGACCACGCGATCTGCTCTCGCGCGGCGAGGGATCCGTCGTCGTGGCGCCCGGCCAGGGCGGCGGCGGCGACCGCGTGCAGGACGCCCAGGTCGGCGGCTCCGGCCAGCCGTACCAGCCCGGTCCTGCGCGCTTCCTCGGGGTACGGATCGCGCAGGCGGGCGTGCAGCCCGGCCAGATCGGCGACCCGCCGAGCGAGCCCCATGCCGAGGGGCGCCACCAGCCGGGCCGCCAGCCAGGGCCGCCGTGCGTCGTCGAACAGCGCCGCCAGCACGCCCGCCAGCCGGGCGTCCCCCGACCGTCCCAGCACGTCGAGCCGTGCGGAGACGTCGGCGACCGCCGCCTCGGCCCGCTCCATGAGCGCCCGCTCCGGTACGGCGGGCTCGACGGAAGGCGCGGTGGCCTGGCGGAGCTCGTCGATCGCCGTCCCCAGCGCGGCAAGGAGCGACGGCACGGCGGGACCGGCCCCCGAACGAACCTCCCACAGAGCGGCGGCGGGGCCCAGGCCGTTCGGCACGACGGGCGCGAGCATCCAGTGCTCGTCGGTCGTTACATGCGCGGAACGCACCCATTTCGCCACGCGATGGGCGAACTCCTCCCGCCGGAACCCTTCGACGGTCCGTACCACGTATCCCTCGTGCCGCGCCGTGTCCAGGCGCAGGGCCCGCAACGCGCGCTCGTCGCAGACACCGCGCCACAGCACCGCGGGGACCGGGACTCCCAGCCGCCGGCTGAAGCGCACGGTCTCGTCCCAGTCCAGGCAGCGGTCGCCGTCCCACACCGAGAAGGCGTAGAACCAGCTCTCCAGATCGTGGTACGCGAGCGAGTGCCGGGCGTAGAGGTTCTCCCCGCACACCCGCCAGGCCGGCGGGATGTGCCGGGCGATCCTGCCGTGCAGGCCCTTGATCCACGCGCGGGACGGATGGTGCGCCGAGTCGAGGGAACGGGCGTGCAGCCCGTCCGAATACATGGTCGTGTTCTCGCCGTCGAGCTTCTCGGTGACGACGACCTCACGTCCCACGAGCCCGGACAGGCCGCCGGCGCGCAGGTCGTCCGTCGTCGCTCCTGGCGACCAGGGCAGATGCGGGGTGCGAGGGTAGTGGACTCGCATGGTGTGCCCCCCGTGACGACGTTGTGCCCCGGTGACTGTACGAGAGGGGAAAGGGCGAATCCATCGATTAATCCGCGGCCAGGTGACCTCGCCCGCCGTATGTCCAGGGCGACCACCGGATCGGGCCCAGCGTGGAACCGTACGCGATGGTCCCGGCGCGGGGCGGGCCGAGCAGGGCGGTGAGCAGGTTCTCGTGCATGGTGCCCGGGATGTCGGCATCGGGGGAGTTGTTGCCTACGGCCGTCTTCGGGGCGGTCTTCAGGACCTTCTATCGGGCGTCGTATTCGCTGCGGGCCCGATCGATGTCGTCGATGTGCTCCAGCGCCCAGTCCATGAGCGCCCACACCGTGGTGAGCAACGTCCGCCCCAGCGAGGTGAGCGCGTAGTCGACCCTGGGCGGCACGACCGGATGCACGGTGCGCAGGACCAGGCCGTCGCGTTCCAGGCCGCGCAACGTCGCGGTCAACATGCGCTGGCTGATGCCCGGAACCGCGCGCTTGAGCTCCGTGAAGCGCCGCCCTTCCTTGCCGAGTTCGGCGACGACGGCCAGCGACCACTTGTCGCCGACCCGGTCCAGGATTTCCCGTACGCGGCATGTGGCGTCGTCGCGGGCCGCCATGAGCTCGTGGGTCCGATCGCCGATGGACGGGTGGGTGTCTGCGGTCAAGGTTCTCTCCAGGTAACCGAGGCAGGAAAAGGTGCCGTCTTCCGCTCCACGTCCATGGTTCCTGAGAATGAGGCCAGTTACCACACATCCGGTTAGTTCCTGAAAGGAACCGTTATGACGGTACAAGCCCCCGCCATCGACGAGGCGTTCGCGGACCCGGCGGGCGAGGATCGGCTCGGCCGCGCCGCCGCCGCTCTGCGCGACCACGGCTATGCCGTACACCTGGTGGACACCGCCGCAGAGGCGCGCAAGTTGGTCGCCGACCTGGTACCACGGGACCGGGAGGTGTTCACCGCCTCGAGCGAGACGCTTCGGCTCTCCGGCATCGCCGAGGACATCGACGAGTCCGGTGAGTACCAGTCCGTGCGGGCCCGGTCCGGTGACCTGGGTGACGACGTGCAGGCCAGGATCCGGCTGGGGGCGACTCCCGAGGTGGTCGTCGGCAGCGTGCACGCCGTCACCGAGGACGGTCGCATGCTCGTCGCCTCCGCCAGCGGCAGCCAGATCGCGCCGTACGCCTCGGGCGCCCGCCAGGCGGTCTGGGTGGTCGGCGCGCAGAAGGTGGTGCCCGACGAGGAGGCGGGCCTGCGCCGCATCCGCGCCTACAGCCTGCCAAGGGAATGGCGCCGGCTGCATGACCTGTACGGGCAGACCTCGTTCATCGGCAAGATCCTCATCTTGGAGCGGGAGGCCATGCCCGAACGGGGCACCGTCGTGCTCGTCCGCGAGGCCATCGGCTTCTGATCGACCCGCAGGTCACCCTCCGCCCGGCGCTCGGCGCGTCGGGCCGCCGGGAGTGGAGCCGGGCGGCGGCCTGCCGACAGACGGGGATAGCGCGCCGCGCAAACGAGGTCGGCGCAGATCAGGCCGGGCATCGCCCGAGCGGGGGTTCGTTCGAGCCGGACCGCCGGGCAGGTTCCGGCGCGGTGCGGGTGCCGTGCGGATGCGGTGCGGATGCGGTGCGGGTGCGGCGCAGGTGCGGTGCGGGTGCGGTGCAGGTGCGGTGCCGCAATTCGGTTCGTTGTCAGGCCGGTATGGCCGCTACGTTGCGAGGCATGACTGACAACCGCGTTCCTCCCCCTTTCATCGGCGATGAGCGGGCCATGTTGAACAACTGGCTCGAATGGCATCGCGGGACCCTCGCCGTGAAGTGCGCCGGTCTGTCGGAGGAGCAGCTCCGGGAGCGCTCGACGCCGCCGTCGACCATGTCCCTGCTCGGCCTGGTCCGCCACATGGCCCATGTGGAGCAGGTCTGGTTCAGGAACGTCCTCAACGGCGAGGGTGCCCCCCGCCTGTGGGGCAAGGACGTCAACCCGGACGCGGACTTCGACGAGGTGGACACCGCCTCGGCCGAGGAGGCCTTCGCGGTCTGGCAGGCCGAGATCGAGCACGCCCGCGAGCTGTCGGCCGGAGTCCCGCTGGACGCTGTGGGCAAGAGCCAGCGCCACGGTCAGGACTGCTCCCACCGGTGGATCCTCGTCCACATGATCGAGGAGTACGCCCGGCACAACGGCCACGCCGACCTGCTGCGCGAGCGCGTCGACGGCGCGACCGGCGAGTAAGTCACGGGCGGCGAGTAGGTCACGGGCGGCGCGATCATATGCTCGACGCGGTCCAGGGGCTGACGGCGGGCACGAGCAGCCCGGCGAGGACGGTCACCCGCCTTGATGCGGTGAAGGGCCCAGAGCGGGGGCGAGCAACCCGGCCAGGTTCGTGTACGGCACGGTGATCGCCTGGCCGTTGCAGGACATCGGATAGCCGAGCTTCCACAGCGCGAGGGTGAAGGTGACGCCCTCGGCCGTGGGGAAGACGTCCACCACGTGCTCTTCGGGCTTGCCGGAGAAGATGTCCTTGGGCTGAAGTGGCCGGGTGTCCGGAGGACTCTCCTCGCAGAGCCTTCCACCCGGCCCGGACCTGGTGAGCACCCGCGCGAAGTCTGTCGTTCCTTCCGCCGTGCGGACCCGAGGCGCCAGCAGATCCCGGACGGTCAGTTCGCGGCCCGTCGCGAGGTCGATGACCAGCGATGTGCGGGTCATGAAAGGGACACGACCCAGTTCCGGGGCATCGGTGGAGAAGCGGTAATAAGCAGAGACGACCCGCGGGCCGCGCAACCCTACCGTCGCCGTCGAGCTCAGGGTCGACCCCTCTCTCACCTCGCCCATGGGAAGGTCCTTGAGGTCGTCCTGGAAATCGTCGAGGATCTCCTCCGCGGCGCCGCGCAGCCTTTCATTGATCTTCTGGGAAAGGGCCGGATCGCCGATTCCGCTCACCTTGACGTACTGGAGTCTCTGTTTCAGGTCGAGATCGACGTAGAGCTTCTTGGTCGTCACGACCTCGACCGTGACTCCCGGACGGGCATCTCGTTCGGGCCGGCCGGATCGTTCTGATCGTTCCGGCCGAGCGGATGGCGCGGGGCCGGGTCCGCTGTTCTGGCAACCGCTCAGCAGCAGGGCGGCGACACCGGCCACGGCGGCGACGGCGAGCAGTCGGCGAAACGGCACGGTGCGATCTCTCGGCGCGACCTCCCGCCGCGGCCGGTTCATGTGGCGCGGTCGTTCGGGGGAGGACCGCACCTGTGCACGACCGGACGCCTCGATTCCCGAGCGCGGGTCACGACGTCCGGCCGGGCGGGAAACGGCTCGCGGGAGGCAGACGTTCACCCGCACACCGACTGGGCTTTGCTCATGGGAATCCAGGCCGGAAAGTCGGGTGACGTGGTCGGACCCGAATAGAAGATCTTGCTGACATAGCGGCTCCGATAGGCCGAGCAGTCCAGGGGTGCGAGCGCGTACTCGCCCTTTCGTACCTCGGCCGTCACCTTGAACGGCGGCCCGTCTTCGGGGACGATCTGCTCCGCCGGCTTGCCGTCGACGATGAGTTCGAACCTGAAGCGATATTCGCAGTACTTCTTGGACGTACGGGCGGCCAGGCGGAACGTCGTCTGCTCGCCCTGCTCCAGGGTGTACTTGTGGTCGGCGAAGTAGTCCCCGTACAGCATGGGCGGGCCGTCGTTGGGGTCAGGCTTGGCATAGTGGGCGATCGGCGACGTCTCGTCCAGATCGAATCCGATGCGGACCGTGTCGGACGTTCCCTGCGGCCCCGAGAAGAACACGGTGCCCTTCAGCGGCTCGTCGCACTGCGAGACGGTGCGCACGTTGGTGATCCGCACGGGTTTCGGATGGTTGCCCGTCAGTTCCAACTCGACCGTCGAGGAGGTCGCCTCGACCGCGCCGGCGGCCCGCATCACAGCGTCCGCGCGTTCGTCGGCCACGTACCCGCCGAATGCCTTCATCTCACCGTTGATCCGGGCCACGGTCGCGGCGTCGACCACCGCGCCCGAAATCCAGGTGGCGTCGTTACTGCGGTGTATCGGCGTGACCTTGGTGACGGTGATGGGCTTTCCCGTGGGGGTGGGGACGGGCGTGTCGGTGGGGGAAGGCGTCGCCGCCGCTGTCTCGTCGAGCCCCAGGGCCTTGTTGGCCGCGGTTTCCGCCACGTTCTGGATCACGCCTGTGATCGCGGCGCCGATGGCCGCCAGAGCCGCCGCTCCGATCGCCAGCGCCTTCTTCCTCCACCAGGGGGTGCGTCCGGCGGGAGGCTTCTTTCCTGAGCGTTTCCGCTTCTTCGGCTTCTTTCCTGACACGAGTTCCTCTGTCGTTGTCAAGATCTGGATGCCGCGTCATGATAGCGAGATCGTCGGCCGGGCCGCCAGAGATCGACGGCATCGGGGCGTGATCGCGATGGAGGAGCGGTCTCCACCGTGGCGGGCGAACACATCGCACCCGGTCTGGCGCATCACGACACGCTACGAAACATCGCGACACGCTCCGCCGTGTTCCGGTACGTGTCTGCACACTTCGCCGTGTATCAGCACACCTATCCATAAACCGACCGATTCTGGCGGGTGGATCGATGGGGGGCCGGGACGGCGATCGTCGTGAACCGTCGAATCGCGCGATCCCGGAGTGATCGCGACGGGTATTCCGTACCGATACCCTTCTGGTTGGAGTCCCACATTTGCACTTGAAATACTGTGATCAATGATGATTGGTCCGGCTTTCAGGGATTTGCGGGATCGAATGCTGACTGTCCGAATTCTCTGCTCCGGGAAATCGATATCGGCTCGGTGGGGCATCGCGGTGGGACCGCCCCCGGTCCGCGCTTCCTCGCTCGCCGTCGCCGACCACGTAGCCCCCCGACGCGATCGAACGGGCGCGGGAGAGCCTGAGTATGCGCAGCTCGGACGGCTGTCGAGTGCGTGTGATCGAGGTGCCGTACGACGTCGAGGCGGCATGAGCCGTCCGGTCGGCCGGCGATTGAATCCGCCCGTAAATCCGACCGTAAATCGATGGGGAAATCCGGTCCGCCGAGTCAGGTGTGACTGGAGAGAGAATCCCGCTAGATCACGCTATTTCGATGTCGCGGCGGATGATAACGATATATTTCCGAACGGAGTAGGCACGGCCGCTGGGGGGACGACAAGCTGTGCGGATCGGGGGGAGAGAATTCACGTGCAACCGAGCCTTGCGAAGGCGCATAAGGAGAACGGGCTTGATCCGTCTACTGCTAGCCGAGAACATGCACCTCGTCAGATCGGCCCTCGTGGCGCTGCTCTCCACGGAGGACGATCTGGAGGTGGTCGCGGAGACCGGCCAGGGCACCGAGATCGTCGCACTCGCCCAGGAGCGACGGCCGGACGTCGCGCTCCTCGACATCTGCCTTCCCGGGATCGACGGCCTGACGGCCGCGGCCGAGCTGTACGAACGGGTGCCTGACTGCAAGACGGTGATCCTCACCGGGCTCGGCACCCCGGCGGCTCTGCGGCGGGCGCTGGGGGCGCAGGCCCGCGGCTTCATGGTCAAGGACGCGTCGGCCCAGCAGCTCGTCGACTGCGTACGCAGGGTGTCGCGCGGGGAGCGGGTGATCGACCCCGAACTGGCCCTCGCCGCTCTCCACGCCCCGGAGAACCCGCTCACCTCACGGGAGCTCGACGTCCTCCAGGTCGCCGCCGAAGGGTCCACGGTGACGGAGATCGCCGACCGGCTGTTCCTGTCGCCGGGAACGGTACGCAACTACCTGTGCCGCATCCTGCCGAAGGTCGGCGCCCGCACCCGCGTGGAGGCGATCAGGATCTCTCTCGAACGCGGCTGGTTGTGGCCGGAGACGGGCAGCGACATCGGCATGGTGCGCTACCGCCCCTGATGGAGGAGCCCGGTGTGGGCCGCGAGGAAGGCGAGCATGTCCGCCGCGAGCGCGGTGGACCGGCTCGCCGCACGGGACCCGTGGCCCACGTCGCCCTCGTGCCGGAGCAGGATCGGCCGGTCGCCTCCGGTGGCCCACTGGAGCGCGGCGCACATCTTCCGCGCGTGCGCGGGGTTGACGCGGGTGTCCCCGCCGAAGGCGGTGAAGAGCGTGGCGGGGTAGTCCGCGCCCTTCCTGACCCGGTGATAGGGCGAGTAGGCCAGCAGGGCGCGGAACTGGTCGGGGTCCTCGACCGAGCCGTACTCACCCCGCCAGGCGGGGCCGAGACCGGAACGCTCGTAGCGGACCATGTCGAGGAGCGGGGCGGAGCAGACGGCGGCGGCGAACAGCTCGGGGCGCTGGGTCAGGGCGGCGCCCACGAGCAGTCCGCCGTTCGACTCGCCCCAGATCCCGAGCCGGTCCGGGGTCGTCCACCCGTCGGCGATCAGCTTCTCCGCCGCCGCGACGAAGTCGTCGAAGACGTTCTGCTTGCGCTCCAGCATTCCGGCGCGGTGCCACTCCTCGCCCTCCTCGCCGCCGCCCCGCAACATGGCGACCGCCACCACGCCGCCGGCCTCGGCCCACGCGAGCGTGTCGGCGGCGTACGCGGGGGTGAGCGACACCCCGAACCCGCCGTAGCCGTAGAGGATCGCCGGCCTCGGCCCGTGCAGACCGGCGCGCGCGATGACGACCATCCGCACCCTCGTGCCGTCCGCCGACACGCAGTGCAGCCGATGGCTCTCCACCCCGGCCTCGCCCGCTCCGGGCCGGGCCGACCGGCGCGGTACGGCCGCCGGTCCGGGACCGGGGACGCTCCAGGGCACGGTCTCGCCGGTGCGGGCGTCGAACCGCCACACGGCGGGCGGTGTGACGTGGTCCGTGTAGGTGAACCACGCCTCGTGGCCCCGCCGTACCGACAGCGGGCCGACGGTCCCCGCTCCGGGGAGTGGCACGGAGCCGAGCCGCTCGCCGGTGACCAGGTCGAGGACGTCGATCTCGCTGATCGCGTGCCGGATCCGGGTGACGAGGAGCAGCGGCCGGCCCGGCGCCGTCCCGTCGAGGACCGCGAAGTCGGCGAGCACCGCCTCCGGGTCGGCCGGGACCAGGTCCTTCCAGACGTCGGGGGTCGCGGGATCGCCGACGCACAGCCTGATCCGGGGGGCGTCGTGGTCGGTGACGACGTACAGGCGCCCGTCGCCGCCGACGGTCACCGCGGTCCGGGCGTCCGCGTTCTCCTGCACGACCCGCAGGTCCGGCCGCTCGGGACGGCCGGCGGACAGATCGGCCAGCCACAGATCGTTGCGGGACGCGGAGCCCCGGGACGCCGACACGACCAGCCACCGGCCGTCGTGGCTGATCTCCAGGCCGTAGGACGTGACCCCCTCCCGGGCGAAGACCAGGACGTCGTCAGGGACGCCGACCCGGTGCAGGAAGACCCCGCGGGGCTCGTTCCGTACGTAGAAGAAGCCCGTCCCTCCAGGCAGCCAGGCCACGGGGGAGTAGCGGCTGCGGCCGATCGGCCCGTCGACGACCCGCCGCGTGCGGACGTCCATGACGTACAGCTCGGCCCGCTCGTCCCCCCGGCGGGAGATCTGGTACGCCACCAGCCGGCCGTCCGGGTCGGGCTGCCACGCGTCGAGCGTGGTGAGACCGGTCGGGTCGATCGTCCACGGGTCGAGCAGGACCTCGTCTCGCCACGGCGCGTCGGCCAGGCCGGGCGTGGTCACATGGAGCACGGCGTGCTCCTGTCCGGCCGTACGGCGGAGGAAGAACGCCCGTTCGCCCCGCCACAGCGGCGCGGTGACCAGACCGGCGTCGGCGAGCTCGGTCAGCCGCGCGCGCAGGCGATCCCGGCCGGCCAGTGTGGCGGCGTGCGCGCGCCAGAGGTCGTCCTGCGCGGTCAGCCATCTGATGGTCTCGGGGTCGGCCGCGTCCTCAAGCCGGCGATAGGGGTCCGGTACGGCGACACCGTGCAGCCGGTCGACGACGGGCCGGCGCTCCACATAGGGATATCTCATGACACCTGCTTCACGTCGGGATTCCACTGGCCGATCAGATCGGTGTAGAGCGGAGAGACGGCGACGAGTTCGTCATGCGTGCCGAGTCGAACCCGGACGCCGTCCATGAGCAGCACGTGCCGGGCCCGCAACGCCGAGGTGAGCCGGTGCGCGACGACGACGAGGGTGCCGCCGCGCCGGGCGAACGCCGTCTCCGCCCGTGCCTCGGCGGCCGGGTCCAGATGACAGGTCGCCTCGTCCAGGATCACGAGACGGGCCGGAGACAGGTAGGCCCTGGCCAGCGCGACGAGCTGGCGTTCCCCCGCCGACAGGGTCGCGGGATTGATCTCGGCGGAGAGGCCCCCGAGCCTGCGGGCCAGATCCGTCATCCCCACCTCGTCGACCGCTCGCTGTACGGCGTGTGGTGAGGCGTCGGTGAGATAGGTGAGGTTCTCCATGAGGGTGCCGTGGAAGACGTACGCCTCCTGGGGGATCAGGACGCGGGTGGCCGGATCGAGGTCGCGGGCGGGAACGCCGCCGACCCGGATCTCTCCCGAGCACGGCGCGAGCGATCCCGTGATGAGCGCCGCCAGGGTGGACTTGCCGAGACCGCTCGGCCCGACCACGGCGAGATGGCCGTCCTCCGGCAGGGACAGGTCCAGGCCGGAGATCACCGGTTCCGCGCCCGGCCCGTACGCGAACGTCACGCCGCGCAGTTCGACCCGCGTGCCGCTCGGCCGCGCGTGTCCCCGCGCGGGAGTCGGGACCTCCGCCGTCTCCCGGATCCGGGAGACGGACGCCATCAGCTGCACACCGCTGACGCCGAGCCCCTCGACGAGGCCGCCGAGCGCCGGGGTGAGCGACTGGACGACGTAGGCGAGCGTTCCGATGACGGCGCCCGCGCTCGCGCCGAGCCCCGGCGCGAAGGCGAGTACGAGAAGGACGGGCAGCCAGCCCGCGACTCCGAGCGACACCGTGCGTACGGCCATCACGCGGGCGACCGAGCGCGCGGCATCGGCCTGCGCCGCGATCCGGCGGCCGACGTCCGCGGCGACCCGGGCCTCGGCGCCGCATGAGGCGATGTCGCGCAACCCGCCCGCCATGTCGCTCACCGATTCCGCCAGGCGCTCGTCGGCGATGAGGAAGGCGCGCTGCCGCCGGGCCATGGCGGGCAGCGACATCAGGAAGACCGCCAGCCCCGCGGCGAACGGCGGCAGCACCAGCGGCACCATCTCCGGAAGCAGCGTGAGCATGCCCAGGACGACGCTCACCACGGTGAAGGCGAACGACCGGACCACCGTGATCACAGCGGCGAAGGCGTCCCTGGCCAGCTCGACCTGGAGAGTGGAGCGCGCGACCGACGCCGCGCCCGGCCGCCAGGGAGGGGCGGCGGCACGGCGCAGCGTGCCGCCGACCACGTGGGTCAGCAGCTCGTCGCGGAACGGCTCCGCGATCGCGGCGACCGCCAGCACGACCTGCCGCGCCCCGACCGCCGCAACCAGCCACGCGCCGCCGAGCAACGCCAGCCAGGCCAGGCCCGTCAGCGGCTTTCCCTTCGCGAAGCCGTCCTCGATCGCGCGGGCGATGGCGTGCCCGATCAGGAACGCGGGCAGCGCCTCCGCCAGTGACCATCCGGCGAGGCGCACCAGCCGGTACGGCTCCCGCGTCAACGCCCGCCAGATCATGAGTGCTCCGCCCCTGAGTGATCCGCCCCTGAGCGCTCCGCCCACTCCGTGGCCGTGTCCGGAACGCGTACCTGGGGTGAATTCGGTGTCGGGCTCGTGGCGGGGGCCGAATGCGGGGCCGGTTGGGAGGCGCGTGCCCGGGATCGGGTGTGGTCTGTGACGGAATGCGGGGCCGGTTCGGAGACGTGTGCCTGGAAGACGGCGCGATAGCCGGGATGCGCGGACCACAACACCTCATGGCGGTCGAAACCGCGCAGCCGTCCGTCCTCCAGCCAGAGCACCGCGTCGGCCCGAGCCGCCGTCGCGACCCGGTGCGCCACGACCAGCCGGGTCCGCCCGCCCAGTTCCCCGGTCAGCGCGGCGCTGACCTGACGCTCGGTCAGGGTGTCCAGGCTGGAGGTCGCGTCGTCCAGCACCAGCAGACGGGTGCCCTGGGCGAACGCGCGTGCCAGCCCGATCCGCTGCCTCTCCCCGCCCGACATCGGCGCGTCCCTCAGCGGGGTCCCGTATCCCTGGGGCAGCCGCCGGACGAACTCGTCGGCGCACGCCGCCCGCGTCGCGGCCAAGACGGAGGCAGAGGCGGAGGCGGAGACGGGAGTGGAGGGAGCAGAGGTGGGAGCGGAGGTGGGAGTGGAGGCGCGGGCGGGCCGGATCCCGAGGCCGAGGGCGATCGCGTCGCCGATGGTGTCGCCCACCAGGACCGGCCGCTCGAAGGCGTAGCCGACCGCCCGGCGGAGCGCTGTGCGGGAGAGTTCCCGCACCGGCACCCCGTCGAGCAGCACGGCCCCCTCGGACGGATCGGCCAGCCGGCCCGCGAGTGCCGCGAGCGCCGACTTCCCGGAGCCGGACCTGCCGACAACCGCGATCGCCGACCCGCCCGGTATGACGACGTCGAGGTCGCGCAACCCGTTCGCCGCCACACTGCGAAACTCGAGCGTGCCGGGGCCGGGCGGCAGCTCGCGTGTTCCGTAGGGCAGGGGAGGCTCCTCCGAGAGCTCCCCGACCCGTCCGGCTGCCGATCGTGCCCTGGCCAGCCGCCCGATGTATCCCAGCGCCGAGCCGAGCCCCGCGCCGAGCACCACGTACCTCGCCGCCGCGTACAGCTCGCCGACTGTGAGATCGCCTCCGGCCAGGCGCAGCCCGCCGACGACGAGCACGGCCACCTCCAGCAGCGGCACCACCACGCCGGTCTGGACCCCGGCCCGCGCGTTCGCCCGCCACAGGTCCATGCCGTACGCGCGCAGGCGGGGGAGCGGCGCGAGCACCCGCGCGATCTCCCCGTCCGTCGTGCCGGCGGCCGCGATCGTGCGCGCGCCGGACAGTGCGGTGACCAGGCGGGCGGCGATGCCGCCCTGGACCTCCTGGTACGCGGCGACGACCGCGGTGGTGTCCCGCAGGAAGGCGCGCAGGACGAGCAGGATCACGACGAGCCCGGCGACGAGCGTGAGCGTCAACACCGGGTCGATGAGCGTGAGGGCAACGAGGCCGCCGGCCGTCGGGACCAGCAGAGACGCGCCGGTGATCACCGCCTCCGGGGCGCGTCCGGTCTCCTCGGCGTTCATGCCCAGCCGGGTCGTGAGGTCGCCTTCGGGGAAGCGGCGGGTCATCGCGGGACCGGCGCCGAGTACGTGCCGGGTGATCCGGCGGCGCAACCACGCCGACGCGTGGGCGCTCGTCGCGCCGGCCGCCCATACGCGCAGGCTGTCGCAGGCGACGACCCCGGCGAGGACGAGGACGCAGCCGGTGAGGGACGTCGTGAGCGGTGCCGTGAGGGAGCCCGTGAAGGAACCGCTGGGTGATCCGGCGGCCCCGCCCGTGGCCAGGCCGTCGACGGTCCTGCCGATGACGTACGGGAGAGCCAGCTCGAGGATCGATCCGCCGACAGACGCGACGGCCAGGACGAACAGCCACGGGCCGCCGTGCCGGATGGTCCGGACCACGAGCCGATCTGCCGCCTCCATCCGTCCTCCTCGTCGTCGTCGTGCGTGAAGTCCGTTCGCCAGTGCGTTCCAGTTCGTCCCAGCGCGGGAAAGTTCGTGGGGGAGTGCGTGGGGGAGTGCGTGGGGGAGTGCGTGGGGGAGTGCGTGGGGAGCGGGTGGGGAAGTGCTTGCGGCAGCGTCCGATATCCCGTCCGCCGGTTCGTCACATCTCGCCCGCCGTTACGCCCGCCGTCTCGGGTGCCAGTCCGTACGACGTTCCGTACGACTTTCCGTACAGCGTCCCGTGCGAGCGGGAAGCGCGCCGAGCGCGTGGCTCGCCGGGCGGGGACTTCCCGAGCGATCAAAACTCTTCGGGCGCGGATTCTCACCCGCCTGATCCTGGGTCGGGCCCTGGGCGCAGTGCCCAGGGCCCGAGTGGTCGCCATGACGGCGACCGTCATATGACCTGCCTCTAGTGGCAGAGGACGAGGCTGAGGTTGCTCGGCCTGCCGGACTGGCAGGTCAGCACGGTCAGCGTGCTGCCGCCGCCGTGACCGCCCCCACCGGGGGTCTCCATACCCTGAAGATCGAGGAGAACCATTTGTCTACACCTCCTTCCAAGATCGTTCGGACGGGAGCCGCTGGCCAGGCGGCTGGCTGAAGGGGAGGAACACCTGTTCCTCGTGCAGGGCGGCGCCCAGGGCGAAGAGGACGCCCGCCGTTCCTGTGGAGAAGTCCATCGAGAGCCGCAACAGCTGGTCCCCGGGGAAGGCCAGGCCTTCGCCGTACGGGAGCGTGTGCCAGCGCAGCCCGCGGATCTGCGCGCCGAGCCCGGGATCCGAGCGCCGGACCATGGCCAGTGACGCGATCACGCCGGCCCGGCCGGTGAACAGGCCAGGCTGCACGAAGTACGCGGACCGGGTGACCGCGAGCAGGTCGTCCAGATCGCGGCTGAGGCCCTCATCGGGATGATGGGTCAGATATCGGGCCAGGACCAGGCCGATGCCGACCGAGCCCTCGTCGAGATAGGGCAGGTGACGCCAGCCCTGGTCGACCTGGAGGGATCCGTCCGCGGCACGCACGCAGCGCCGCAGATCCTGGCGCAGCGCGACGCGGGCCAGCTCCAGCAGCGCGGCGTCGCCGGTCCTCTCGTACGCGTGGAGGAAGAGCAGCGCGGGCCCCGACGAGCCGAACATCAACCCGGCGCGGGGATTCGAGCCGCCGCTGACGTCCGGCACGTCGTCCGCGCCGCCGAGCCGGCCGGCGCACGCGTGGACGATCTCGTACGCCTTGTCGAGGAGCTTCCCCTCGCCGGTCGTCTCGCCCAGGTGCAGCAGGTTCAGCCCGATTCCCGCCAGTCCGGAGTACAGGCCGAGCCCGAGCCCTTCCCATCGCTCCCGCAGGCAGATGTCCATGACGTCGAGGGCGTCCTGCCGGTGTCCGAGCCGTTCCAGGACGTGGGCGACACCGTGCAGCCCGTCGTAGAAGCCGATCGCGGTGCCCGATCGCGGGGTGACGGCCCGCTTGCGCAGCCAGTCCTCGTGCTCGGGGAAGCGGCCGGCCCCGGTCTCGGCCAGAGCGTGGAGCACTCCCGCGGCGCCGTGGGCGAGGTTGAGCCCGCCACCGGGCC
Source organism: Microtetraspora glauca (assembly GCF_040656155.1). Taxonomy (NCBI): domain Bacteria; kingdom Bacillati; phylum Actinomycetota; class Actinomycetes; order Streptosporangiales; family Streptosporangiaceae; genus Microtetraspora; species Microtetraspora glauca. Next base: position 4,034 of record NZ_JBFALK010000005.1, on the reverse strand, counting down.
GGAACTGCGCCACGTCTCCGGGGAAGAGCCGGTCGTCGCGGTCGGGGGTGGCGGAGGCCAGTACGGCACGGCGCAGGGCGTCGCGGATCTCCGGCCAGTCGCCGGGATCGGGCGGCTCCGCCATGTCACGGTCGTCCGCGATCGTGTGCGCGGCCTCTTCGACGACTGCCGGGGGGACGGGGAACGTCTCGGTGACCAGGCGGGCCAGATGACGAGCCTTCCCCCGGTGCATCGGCACCATGATGGTGGTCTGAGGAGCGAACATGCCCAGCCTCAGGCAGGCCAGCGCGTACTGGTCGCTCGCCGTGCCGAGCCGGTCGGACGGCGCGGCGTAGGCGGGATGGCCCAGCGCCGGGCGCGCCCGGTCCTCGGCGAGCGTGGCCACCTCGAAGTCGATCAGCACCAGCCGGCCTTCGTCGGTCACCAGGATGTTGTTCGGATGGAGGTCACCGAACACGACTCCGCGTTCGTGCAGGGAGCTGACCGCCCGCTCCACCTTGGCCACCATGTCCAGCGCCCATTCGGTGTAGCCGGCCAGCGCGTCGGGGGCGAGATCGGTACGGGTGAGCGGATAGCGGTGGACGAGGAGCCGCTGCAGGGGGTTGCCGTCGACGAACTCCTCGACCAGGAAGTGGTGTTCTCCGATGGTGAAGTGGTCCAGGAGCGCCGGCACCGACTCAAGTCCGGCGAGCCGCCGCAGGATGTCCCGCTCATGTTCCAGGCGGGCGACCGCGTCACGTCCGGCCGCGTCGAGCCCGGCATGCGGCCGCGCCTCCTTCAGCACCACGCGCCGACCCGTGGACAGGTCCTTGCCGAGGTACACGCCTCCGCCGTTGGAGAAGTGCATCACGCTCTCGATCTCGTACGGCAGGCCCGCGGTGGTGACGGCGTTGCGGGCGGCCAGGTGGGGTTCGAGAAAGGCGGGGAGCTCGATCCAGGAAGGAACGGAGAAGGTGGATCCGCGGACGTCGGGGACGAGCCGGCCCTCGCCGTCCTCGATGGCGAGCACCATCTCGCCGCCCGCGTTCAGGCAGCGCCGCTCGGCGAATCCGCCGTACCGGACGAAGAGCGGGCCGTCGCCGTAGCGCAGGTCGCTGAGGATGTACGGACCTTCGACTCCGCGCAGCAGCTCGTCGAGCTCGCTCAGCACCAGCTCCAGCTGGGCCTCGTCCTGCGGGTAGATCGTGACCAGCTTTCCGCTCGACGCCCGCGACGCGGCCTTGGAGTTGTGCATGACCAAGACGGACTCGCTGCGCAGGAACTTGAACGCCACGTTCCTGGGCAGGCAGTAGTCCCACACTGTCCGGACCGCGCGTTCCGCGTCGGCCAGGCACGCGGACACATGGATCTTCCACCCCTGGGAGGGCAGCCGGTCGACATCGACCGGCGCGTAGTACATCCACGTGTCCGTCGCCTGATGAAACCAACTGTCAGGGACTTCCAGTGACAAGACGGAAAAACCCGAAGAATCAGCAGTCTTCTGATCAAGTGTGTCATAGAACAACGAATCAGCCAGACAGTAAAGCTCGTAATCATCCATATGCCGCCATCTCCCCGTTTATCGCTAAAGAGAGAATGGCGAATGGTCACGCGTCCGGTCTAGTTACACGGTTCATCGATGGCATGTGCGTTTCTCATCAACGCGACCGGTACGGCGTCATCTGAGCTGCTCAGGGATTTCGACCGAGAGCCGGAACCGGTCGGCCGAGTCCGCGATGACCTCGACCGTGCCACCCACCATCGTGGCCCGGCGGCGCAGGCCGGCCAGTTCCCAGTCGTTCTCCGAGCCCTGGGCCGGCTCCACCCCGTCGTTCTCGATCGTGAGACGGACCCGGTCGCCGTGGCGGGACACCTCGATCACGCAGATCCGGGCCTTGCTGTGCCGCAGCACGTTCGCGATCGCCTCGCGGACGATGACGGCCAGCACCTTGTCGGCCGCCGTGGCGGGCGCGAGCTCGGCTCCCACGATCCGGCAGTCGATCCCGAAGACCCTCAGTACGGCGCGGGCGTGCGAGAGCTCCGTTTTCAGGGAGATCTCGCGATATGTCCTGGCGATGTCGCGGATCTCGCTGGCGGCCTGGTGGATCGAGGTGACGAGTTCCGCCAGCTCGGCCCGCAGCGAGGAACCCTCATCCGCCAGGCGCCGCGCCATCTCACCCCGCAGCGCGGCCAGCCACAGCCGGCTTCCGATGAGGTCGTGGACGTCGTCAGCGAACAGCTCCCGCGCCTTGATGACAGCCTGGCGCGCGATCTCCGCGGCTCTGGCGTTCAGCTGCTCTATGCGATGGAGAAGAACAATCACCGTACACAAGAACAGAATCGTTAATAATGCCAGAACCATCAAAATCGCGTCAGGCACACGCGGGCCCTCCCTGCTCACGCCCCGGGAACGACCTTGTTATTTTAGGTTGCGGCATCTATGAAATGCCGGACTTCACGGTTATTTCAGAGAGATAACCCGTACGGTCAGGTTCGCTCGCCGCTGCGGCATCGAATACCGCCAAAACGCATATATCGCAGTATTTGGTGATTGTCGCGCACGGACCCCGCCGCGCGGCGAACGCGCTTCCCGCACGACGTGTCCACTCCGACCACGGGTTTCGGTACGGTCCGGCGTTCGGTACGGCCAAGGCGTTCGGTATGGCCAAGGCGTTCGGTTCGGCCAGGCGGATTGGTACAGGCAAGGGGTTCGGTTCGGCCAGGTCCGGTTCGGCCAGGTCCGGTTCGGGCGGAAGTGCGGTCCGACCAGTTTGGTTCGACAAGAACGCGGTCCGGCCAGGAGGGCGGTCGGTATGGGCGTTCTGGGGTGCTGTCGAGGCCGCTCGGGCGGTGCCCGCGACAGGTTCGCCCGTAAGGGGCCCCTGGTTTCACGCGACTCTCGCGTGCTGCGGGGCTTTGGCTCGAAGGTTGCGTGTGGTTCGGCGTGGGGCGTTCTGGGGCACCGGAGAGGGTGCTCGGGCGTGTCCGCGGCGGGCTCGTCTCTGAGGGGCCGCCGGGTTTCGCATGGCTCCCCGGCAAAACACGGGCCCTCGGGCGGGGCTGGGTAAGAGGCACAGGTCTGGATGCCGGTGTGGATGCCTGGTTTGGATGCCTGGTCTGGATGTGATCTGGACGTCAGCCGCGGATCTCCGGCGATGTTGCGCGTATGAAGCGCCCGTGCCCGACGGAACTCTCGCTCGCTCGAAAGTGACATTCAACAGCTTGCGCACAAAGAGTACATGTGTGACTACCGAGAGTTGTTTATAGAACGTGTGAGCGATATATTTGCGGTGGGCTAAGCGGTGAGAGAGGGAAGGGAGGCGTAATCGGATGATTGTTTCGGGTGGCGTGCTGCTGTCACGTCACGCGGAGGGCTCAGAGGAGTCATGTGGGCTGCCGCCGTCCTCCTTGGGGCGGCGTGCGCACCGGCGGCACAGGCCGCCGGCCGGGGCCGGTCGTTTCGCCGGTGACGCGTACGGCGCCGTGCTGTTGCTCGACCGTTCTCGTCTTCGCCGGCCGGTTTCGCCCCCGCCCGCCGCCGGCCGGCCTGACCTCATCGCTGCTGCGGAGTCCGGTCCTGCCGGACAGGTGATGGCAGGGGCAGGCCGCTGGTTTGAGCGGTCGCGGCCGGTAAGGGAGGCGAAGGAGGCGAGGGAGGCGAGCGGGGACGCGTCAGCCTGGGACGGGATGTGGCAGGACCGCCGAGACACGCCGGGCCCGGCCGACGCGCCCCCGGCTGGCGGGGATGACCGTCACCCCCCTGGGTGGGGGGACCGGCCCGATCCCGGACTTGCCGGGGCGGCGGTGGCGGACCTGCTGCGCCGCGCTGAGGAGATCGCCGCCGACCTCCAGCGGATACCACAGGACACCGAGGCGGCGATGGCGGAGATCGTGGCGCTGGCACGCGCGATCGATCTGGCCGAAGCCGCGCTGGCCGCCCGGGTTCGGGTGGCCGAGGCAGGGAAAGGCCACCACCTGTTCGGGCGGCGCTCGATCGGGGCGTGGCTGGCCCGCGCCACCGGATCACGTGCCGCCCGCGCGAACGAACGCCTCAC